>JAHFMJ010000032.1:0-3160 GCA_023269035.1 Candidatus Kaiserbacteria bacterium
TGGTATTCAGTTCCACCCTGAGGTGACACATACCGTCCGTGGTAAGAAGATACTTTCCAATTTCGTTTTTACCATCTGCAAAGCGAAAAAAGATTGGAACATGGGTGAAGTTGCGCATGAAATAGTGCGCGACCTCAAAAAGAGAGTAGGGAAGGAGCATGTTGTGGTTGGCATCTCGGGCGGCGTCGACTCACTGGTTGCCGCCACACTCCTCTATAAAGCCATCGGCACGCAGCTCCATGCGGTATTCGTCGATACCGGACTTCTTCGGAAAGGTGAGGTAGAGAGTGTTTCAGAAGCTTTACATAAACAGGGCTTCAAAGGTTTGCATGTCATTGATGCAAGTAAGCTTTTTCTTGGGAAACTGAAAGCCATTACGGACCCTGAGCAAAAGAGGAAAATCATCGGGCATACGTTTATTGAAGTATTTGAAAAAGCCCTAAAAAAAGAACTTAAAAAGTACCCGATCAAATATCTTGCTCAGGGGACTATCTATCCGGACAGGATAGAGTCTGCGGCGCCCTCCAAGCACTCGTCGAAGATAAAGAGCCATCACAATCTTACTCTTCCAGAGAAGATGAAGTTTGGCATCATCGAGCCGATAGGCGACCTGTACAAAGATGAGGTCCGTCGAGTCGGCGCGACGCTCAAGATCCCTCAGACGCTGCTCTGGCGGCACCCGTTCCCGGGCCCGGGCCTGGCGATACGCATCGTTGGCGAGATTACCGAAGAGCGCTTGCACATCTTGCGCGAGGCGGACGCGGTTTTCATGGAAGAGCTGAAGAAGGCAGGAGAGTATGAAAAGATCTGGCAAGCATTCGCAGTGCTCCTCTCAGTCCGTACCGTAGGCGTTAAGGGCGACGGGCGTAGCTATGAATACCCGATTGCGCTCCGCGCCGTCGACTCAGTCGACGGGATGAGCGCCGACTGGCACAAGATGCCGCCGGAGCTTCTGGAGAAGATATCAATCGCTATCGTCGCTAAGGTGAAAGGCGTCAATCGCGTCCTCTACGACGTCACGCAGAAGCCTCCCGCAACGATCGAGTACGAGTAGCCTATTTCTCCCCGATCAAAACTGCTTCGAACGTGCCGATCGTTACTAACGGTCGCAGGTCATTTGCCCGCATCGTTTCTCCACTCTCGACACTGTCACAGACCGCATCAGTAATACCAAGAGCAGCAAAGGCCTCGACCGAACCAGGCTGCTTAAGAATTTCGCCTGGTGTTATGTTGCGGGATGCCAAATACGCTTTGAGTATCGAAGGGTACGATGTCGCGAAGGTCTTACCATCAAGGTCCTCCGTTTTTTTTATTTTGGAATCAGTACGTACCTGAATGACCATCGATGATCTTCCACCTCCAAGACGTGCAGCAATGGGCAGGCTTGGTGTATTTTCGAGTACCGTGTCCTCCCCGGTGATTCCAAATTCTGCGTTACCACTCTGAACAAGCCAGGGTATTTGACCATTTCGAACTAAGACGACCTCAATATCCGGGCGCTCTTCTGGTTTCGTAATAAGTGCTCGGTTTTGTTCGTCCCGTTTAGGGAGGTTCACCCCGCACGCTTGCATGCAGGTTTCCAAAAGCGCCCAAGCGATTTTGGAGAGTCGTCCGTCTTTTTGTATTGCGATTCTCAGTCGTTCTCGTCGAGAACGGATCGCTCCTATCAGGATTTCTTTTGCTTTTTCCATACTTCATTTTGAAGAAAATAAAACCACCCTACATAGGGTGGTTACGGCAGGATACTCTCTCCAGGTGCTTATTTTTTAAACATGCGAGAGAGAGCCGTGCCGTAACCACCCATGCCATGGTGGTACCAATGGGCTACGCGGGTAACGGTAGTCGTTGAGGCCCCGGTCGCCTCGCTAATGTCGCGGTATGAGATATCTTTTGCGACCATGCGCGCGACGGCAAGGCGCTCGCTCATGGCCTTGAGCTCGGCAAGGGTGCACAGGTCGCGCAGGAAAGCCGCACACTCCTCACGGTTTTTGAGGTTTAGGAAAGCGTCATAGAGAACAGGCAGATCCTGTTTGCGGCTCTTTTCCTGAGTACTGTTTTTGATCATGCTATCACTGTGTTACCACAGTGATACTGAGCATATCAAAAGCTTCACTGGCTGTCAAGGAGTATGATCGAGAGTAGCTACTTTCCGCCAAGTGCGCTAACGAGCTGTGCGGTGAGAGAAGGTGCGGTCGTCTGTGCGAAGGAGCGCGCTTCTTGGGCGGTGTCGCCGTCGAGGAATAGCCCTAACGCCGTCCCGGACTCGCTCGCGAAGTCTCTGATAATGTATGACGTGGAAAGTGCACGCAGGTCCCGGTCCGAGGTCTGTGCGGCCTCGCTTGAGGTCGTGATGATGCCAATGAGGGTGCCGCCTTGATCGGCAACAGCTCCGCCTGAGGAGCCTTGCTGTGCCACTACAGAGCCACCTACGGAAAAGATGTCGATCGTATTGTTCATGAACGTATATAGTTGCCCTACCTGCGCGAAAGATGACGCTGCGTAGAGGTCTTTTTGTATGATAGCCCCGCCAAGGAACCCTGCTGGGTAGCCAGCGATGAGGGTGCTCTGCCCCTCTGTTGGCGGGTCCGCTGATAGGCGGAGGAAAGAGAACGAAACAGGAAGTGAAGCATTGTGATCGGTGGTGCCGGTGATACGTATCAGCGCGTAGTCGTGCTCACCGTTGCCGAGGGGCTTCTCATCTAATATCTTTTGAGCGTTCTTTGCTATCCACGACGGCGGCAGGAACAGCAATTCTGCCCTGTACCGAGGCTCTGCGGGGCTTCCCACACGGACGATACACTGCACCGAGTCTGGCGACGGATAATCTTTCAGGAGGAGATATTGCGCGACGTGCGAGTTGGTGAGGATGATGCCGCGCGGGTCCACCACGACCCCGCTCGCTGATATTGAGTTCAGAGCGCTCGCGCTCTGGTTCTGGCAGAGGATGTTGACCGTTGCGGCCCGCACGCGATCGTTGAGCGAGAGTGTCGAGGTAGCGCTTTGTGCAGGTATAGTAGCCAGCGTCTTGGTAATGGACGAGATGGCCTCTTCGATCTTCGGTTGAGGCGTTTGTACTGTGGGTGTCGAAGTGGTTCTTGGTTTCGATACGGGAAGAGTAGTGGTAGCTTGTTTTTGTTCTGGTGCTTTTTGAACAAGTGCC
>JAHFMJ010000032.1:3170-4802 GCA_023269035.1 Candidatus Kaiserbacteria bacterium
ACCTGCTCGCTTGGTGCCGTTGCCTGCTCGGTAAGGCCGAAAAACGCAACAGCTACGGCGAGGAAAAAACCGATGAGGGAGAGAAGCGCAACGCGGATAAGCGCGAACATGCAGCCAGTATACCTTTCAACGTCTGCGGGCGGCAGGTTTGAAAATAAGCCAGATTTTGATAGAGTGCGCGGGAAGCGGGATTAGTTTAATGGTAGAACGTCAGTTTTCCAAACTGAGAGCGGGAGTTCGATTCTCCCATCCCGCACAAAATGAGTCTTCGAATCTTTGTGCGGGATGAGCAGGCAAACTGCTTTGCCTGCGTGGAGAATCGAACTGGGGAGGGGGTCGGGGAACGGGAGTTCCCCGTGGAGGAAGGCAGCGAGTTTGCGAGCGTTGGAAAACCGTGAGGTTTCCAAGGAGTTCGATAGTGTAGCGTCTCCCATCCCGCACAAAACAAAACCCTCCGTAAGCTGACGGAGGGTTTTGGCTAAGAAACGGGCGGGATTTACTTGACCGCGTCCTTAAGTGCCTTTGCGGCGCGGAACTTAGGTACCCGCATCGAAGGGACCTTGATAGACTCGCCGGTGCGAGGGTTGCGGCCAGTGCGAGCCGGGCGCATCTTGGTCGAGAAGATGCCAAGGCCGGCGACAGAAACCTCGTCGCCCTTTTTGAGCGCTCCGACGATGGTATCGATGAGGCCTTCAACAACTTGCTCGGCCTGTGTCTTCGTCCCCTGGACGATGTCGTGGACTTTATCCGCGAGGTCTGCTTTGTTCATAGACTTTTGTCTTATGGCTAATTGCCTTATACCCCTAGTAAATGGTGCCAAAACAGTATATCCCCGGCCGTTTTTGATGCAATAGGCTAAAAAAACAAGGGTCGAGGACGCTTGTTTTTGACAAAAGTATTTTTTATTTCTTTTTAACGGGCGAATTCGATGGTCCTGGTCTCGCGGATGACGTTTATCTTCACCTCTCCCGGGTATTTCATCTCATTTTCTACGCGCAGAGCGATGTTCCTAGCCAATTCATGCGCCTGGAGGTCGGAAATCTCGTCAGGTTTGACAAAAATACGCACCTCACGGCCTGCTTGGATGGCATAAGCCTTCTCGACGCCGGGGAATGACGTCGCGATAGCCTCTAGCTCCTGCAGGCGCTTGATGTAATTCTCTACACTGTCGCGCCGAGCGCCTGGGCGTCCTCCGGAGATGGCGTCCGCGACCTGGACGATGATGGATTCCATTGTCTCGTACGGGTATTCCTCATGATGCGCTTGCATCGCCTGGATGATGCGCTTATCGACGCCAAACTTCTCAAGGATGCGGCGCCCAATCTCCACGTGCGTGCCTTGCACGGCGTGGTCGACTGCCTTACCGATGTCGTGGAGCAACGCGCCTGCCTTCGCGACCTTTACGTCAGCACCGAGCTCAGCCGCGATAACGCCCGCGATATGGGCCATTTCCATGGAGTGCTGCAAGACGTTTTGTCCATAGCTGGTACGGAAGTAGAGCCGGCCCAGGATACCCATGAGCCGCGGGTCGAGCCCGTGGATGCCCACCTCATACGCTGCTGCCTCAGCCTTCTCCTTCATGACGCGGCTAATCTCGTCTTTAGCCTTCTCCACCGCGTCTTCTATCTTTGC
>JAHFMJ010000016.1 GCA_023269035.1 Candidatus Kaiserbacteria bacterium
TACCCTCAAATCCATATCCCATATCGGCATTGATTAAAGCAAGGGGGTAGAATTTTGCAATGTCTTGGAGTGGACACGCTATACTGTCCCGATGGACCGCCTTTCTGGAAGCGCCATCTACATCGGCAATTTTCTTCGCGCGATAGGCGTCTATCTCCCCTATCTCGTCGCTTCCACATTCCTCTCCCGCTTCATCCTGGAAAAGTCCGTTGGGCTCGTGTTCACTGCCGCTTCCCTCATCGCAGGGATGATCATCCTGAGCGCACCGCGATTTTTTACCCGTTTCCGTACGCACCGCACGCTCATCGGCGCGGCGGTCCTCGCAGCAATCGCTCTTATCGGGCTTTCACTCGCTCATACCGCGCTCGTAGCGATCGTACTGTTCATCGTGGCATGGAACGCCAGCTGGGTGGTTGCACTCGCCCTTGATGTCATCCTCGAGAAGATAACAGGGGCACGCGAGATGAGCACCGGGAGTTCACGGAGCTTTTTTCTCACGGCGAGTAATATTGCGGTGGTGCTTGCGTCATTCATCATCTCGGTGACACTCACCGATGGGGATTACTGGCGTGTTTTTCTTATCGCCGCCGGGGCTTTCGTGCTGTGCGCATACCTTGCGGTGCGCTTCTTCGCTGTAATACCGCACGTACCGGCAAAAACCACGAAGGTCAGGGATGCGCTTGCCGTGCTGACCAAACAGCGTACGTTCTCGGCAGTGATGGGCGTCCATTTTCTCCTGCAACTCTTATTCGTCTGGAGCAGCGTCTATATCCCTCTCTACCTGTACAATCATGCCAAATTTTCATGGGAGAGCATCGGAGCGCTGTACGGGTTCGCGACGCTTGCGTTCGTGCTTATCGAGATCCCTATCGGCAAGCTCTTTGACGGGCGTTTCAGGGAAAAAGATTTCATGGTCGCCGGGCTCGTCGTCTCGGGTGCCGCCTTTATCGCCTTGAGTTCTGGTGCCACAGCGGGCTTTTTCCTGTTGGCGGGGCTCGTCTTTCTCACCCAAATGGGCGGAGCGTTCCTTGAAATATCATCGGAAACCTACTTTTTCAAACGCGTGAATGCGAGCGACAGCGAGCTTATCGGCATGTTCCGGCTGCTCCGGCAGATGGCGACGATAGTCGGGCCGCTTGTGGGTAGCGTAGCGCTTTTCTTCGTCCCATTCGAGTACGCATTTGCCATCTTCGGAGTAATACTTCTCCTCGGTGTGCCGCTCTCCCTCAGCATCAAAGATGCCCGTTAATCGGGAAGGAAAAAGCGTCTTCCTCGTCTGACGATGAGTCCTTCGCGAAGAAGCTTCTGTATTTGTACGGCAAGACGATCCGTCGGGAACGGCAACGCGGTGATCTTCTGCCGACGAGAAGAGAGCGCGCGAAGTATGGCACCGCGTATCTGACGGTCCGAGCCTTTAAAGGGCTTTTGCTTCGTATGATGCGCGCTCCGTCGCGATGGATTAGGGAGTGTCTTTTTCAGATGCGTACCATAGTCCATGAGTGCCGAATACCACTGCCGAGGATGTTCTCTGTCGAGAGCTATTTCCATATAAGGAAATAGCTTTGCATCTTCAACTTTTTTCTTTTTTGGAAAAAAATGATGGAGGAAGACCGTTCGTACGTTCGTCTCAATAAGCACTTCCGGGTCGTTGAAAGCGAATACGCGTATCGCTTTAGCGGTGTACTCCCCTATTCCAGGAAGTTCGATAAGCTCATCATACGAGCGCGGTACTCTGCCAGCGTGTCTTGAGAGGATGACCTTAGCGGCGTCATGAAGCATCTTGGCGCGGCGGTTATAGCCGAGACCCTGCCAACTGCGCAACACATCGGCAAGCGGAGAACGAGCAAGGGAGCGCGGGGTCGGAAACTCCTTCAAGAAAGCTCGGTAATACGAGACGACACGATCCACCTGCGTCTGCTGAAGCATCACTTCCGACACGAGGATGCGGTATGGGTCGTGGGTTTTCCTCCAGGGCAGGCTATCGCGCCTTTGGCCAGCGGGTAGCCGCCTGAGGATAGAGTTTAGTGAGCGGATGCGCTCTACAGTCATGCTTGTGTGCCGAGCAGACATACCGACCATAGAGTACCAGACCATTGTTAACATATTTCCAGTCCCTCTTTGGAACTAGCGTCTCAAGGTCTTTTGAGATCTTTCCGAGCTCGGTGTTGTTCGTGAGGTCGAAACGGATGGCAAAGCGCCTGACATGGGTATCAGTCGGTATCCCCTCCCATATACTGAACAGCTCACCGAGGATGACGTGTGCGGTCTTGTACCCGACCCCATGCAGCGTCTGTAAATCTTCTGCGTTTTGTGGCACTTTTCCGTTAAAGTTTTTGACCACATCGTTTGCCGCAGAAATGATGCTCTTTGTTTTGTTGCGGTAAAACGTGATGGAAGATATCTCTTTCTGAAAGACCGCGGGTGTGGCCTTCGCGAAGTCGGCGGGTGTCGTGTACTTTTTGAAAAGCTTTTCCGTAACACGGTTGACCACCTTGTCAGTGCACTGCGCGGAGAGGATAACCGCCACGACGAACTGAAATTGGGTCCTATAAATGAGTTCGCTTTTCGGTTTCGGATACGCCCGCTTCAGATAGGCGACGATGCGCGATGCGCGCGCTTTACGTTCGGAGAGCTTTGAGATCGTTAAGGACTTCGTCGGCATGTATATCTGGTCGTACTTTCTCGTACACCTTAGCAACCCTACCTCCCGGGTCAATGAGGAAGGAAGTGCGGAATATCCCTTCATATTCGCGGCCCATGAACTTTTTCAAACCCCATACCCCGTATTTCTTGATGACCTTCTTATTTTCATCGGCAAGGAGCGTGAACGGGAGTTCGTATTTTTCAGCGAATTTCTTGTGGCTTTTGACCGAGTCGGCCGAGATACCAAAGACAACTGCTTTTAATTTCTTAAAATCAGGCACGGCGTCACGCAATACACATGCCTCTTTGGTGCACCCTGGCGTGTCGTCTTTCGGATAAAAATACACCAGAACCCATTTACCCTGGTAGTCAGAGAGCGTGTGCGACTTCCCCTCCTGATCGGGAAGCGTAAAATCTGGAGCGAGTTTTCCTATACCAAGCATACGAGAGTTTTCTCTATCAGACGACACTGCATCTTGTACATTATTATGGCAAATCAGCAGCTAACGCGTCTGCAAGATTTCTGTGAGGGGGTGCGCTGTACTTGGCCGCGTCCCCACCTTGCGCTTCAAGAGCTTTTGCGGTCTCATCATGTTCCTCAATACCATCCGTTATCTCCTCATAGGTCATACCTTCAGTCCCCACAATGGTTTTCACCCCTACTCGTACCACTCGTGGCACCTGCGTCCTCAATCTCTCAAACTGGCCATGTAGATACATGCCTTCAGCATACTCCTTCCTGATACCTTCACAATCTGCTAAAATGGGTCTATGAATAAGCAAGATATGCCTTCGGAAGAAGAGCTCAAAAAGCGCTTAACGCCTGAGGAATACGCCGTGCTCAGGCAGGGCGGGACAGAGGCGCCGTTTACCGGCGAGTACGTGGATAACCACGGAAAAGGCATGTACACCTGCAAGGTCTGTGGCAATCCCCTGTTTGCCTCCGATGCCAAGTTCGACTCCGGCACCGGTTGGCCATCGTTCGACCAAGCGCTTCCTGGCGCTGTTGAGATGCACACCGACACCTCGCACGGCATGAGTCGCACTGAGGTGGTGTGCGCCAACTGCGGTTCGCATTTGGGTCACGTCTTTGACGACGGCCCTGCGACCACCGGCAAGCGCCACTGCATCAACTCAGTCTGTCTTGAGTTCCAAGAAGGCGCTGAAAAAAAATAAGATGAAAAATTCTGTCGCTGTGTTCGGGGGTGGATGCTTTTGGTGCACGGAAGCTATCTTTAAGATGCTTCGTGGTGTCATCTCTGTCGAGCCTGGGTACGCGGGAGGACATACCGACAATCCGACCTACTACCAAGTGAGCAATGGCGACACCGGCCACGCGGAGGTTATCAAGATAGAGTTCGACCCTTCACGCATCACGTATCGCCAACTTTTGACCGTATTTTTCGGCAGCCACGACGCGACGCAGGTTAATCGCCAAGGCAACGATGTCGGCACGCAGTACCGCTCTGTGGTGCTCTACACGGACGAAGGGCAAAAGAAAGAGGCGGAGGATTTCATCGCCGAGCTGAATGCCTCAAGCAAGGAGGGCAAGCCGATAGCCACGCAGGTGGCGCCGTTCACGAAGTTCTATCCTGCAGAGCAAGAGCATCTCGACTACTACGCGCGCAACAAGGAAAAAGGCTATTGCCAAATAATCATTGCGCCGAAATTGGAGAAAGTGCAAAAACAATTCGCAGAACTGCTCGAGACCCAAAGCAATTAAGCTTTGTACTCATTGGTCCCCTCTTCCTCCCGCTCTTCGACCTCATTCTCGGTCATGCCGAAGTGGTGGCCTATCTCATGCCAAAGCGTATTGCGGATAGTGCCGCGAATAGCATCCCGAAAGGGCTCGGTGGGAGGACCAAAAAAAGAATCGTAGTTCACGCCAAGCGACGACGCGGCGATGATGGGCTTGCGATAGAGGGTGATGGTGTCCGGCATGGTTGCCCCGACTCCATAACTCCCGCCTCGTTCGGTAGCAGGGATGCCGTGGTAGAGCCCGAGGAGCGTCCTGCCCTTCGGGACCTTGTTCTCGGCAAGCGTCTCCGCGCTCGGCTCTTCCTCGACGAGCAACGCGACGTTCTTCACCCGCTCGCGAAATTTTTCAGGGACGAGCTCGAACGCTTCAGCGACCAATGTGTCAAAATCTTGTGGGGTCATAGATCAATGCGGTTCACTATAGCAATTTCCGGTGCTTCTCCCAACTTCTTATAGACCGCGACGAAACCAACACGGTAGTCGGTCTCTCCACTCTGCGGCGCGAGCCCTTCAGAGAGGGCTCGCGCCGCTTTCGCTGCTGATCCATATGAGAGAGCGACGGGAATTGGATTCCCTGAGAAAGACGGCGTCGGCCGGACATCCTCTCCGATGTAGGTGCCGATGTAAAGGCCTTTCCCGGTTTCAAACGGCACGCTCCATGAGCTTCGGTCGATGCCGTTCGTGACCGAGCGCACGATATGCAGTGCCCCGTCCATCCCTCGAGCACCTTCGACGAGGCACCCGGTGATGCGCGGGGTCCGATACTCATCCGGCTCGTATGCCTCCTCGGAAAGGCCGTATGAGAGCTGTTGACGGGCGTCACGGGTCGTCAGCGTAGCGATCTTTTCTATCTGCCTGCCGTTCGCGACGAGTATACCGTGTTCGACGAATTTGATGGCCGGATACTCGAGTAATTCCGGATTTCCTTCCTTCTTGACCGTATCATCGAAACCGACGGCGTAAATCGCATTCCCCTCCTGCACGTAGCGGCGCGCGAGCGAGGCCGGGCTCCTGCCGGTCGCGCCATAGAGTATGACGAACGCGTCAGCGTCCTTGCCGATGACGATAAAGCGGCCTGGGTAACGGTAGGTAAACGGATTCATAGTTTCGCAAGTATATCGTCCACCTGAGCGTACAAGTCCTCCGGCGTGCCGTCGTTATGTATGATGAAGTCGGCGCGCGCGATGCAGTGCCTGATATTCATGCGTGCCGGGTTCTCTCCCTGAGCCTCGCGCTCTTCGTCGGCCATGAACTTTTCGAACGAAACGCTGTCAGTCTCGCTCCCCCGCTTCACGGCGCGCTCATAGCGCACGTGCGGGTCAGCATCGACCGCGATGAGTGTCATTCCTTTTTTCTTGAGCGACTCCACTTCGCCGACTGTGCGTATGGACTCGATAATAGCGTTGCCGCCGACGGCGGACGCTTTTGCATAGAGTTCTTCAAGGATGAAGCTCGCGCCATGCTCGGCCCGTAGGCCTTCGCCGACCAGGTTCATCGAATCGCGGTTTACGGGGAGCCCGCGGCGCTGTATCTCCTCAATGAGGTACGAGCGTACCGAGTGATGGATAAAGCCTTTTTTGGCGAGATACTCCACTACGGTGCCTTTTCCAGCGCCGAGCGTGCCGGTGATGCCGAGGATAGTAGCCATATTAGTCTTCTTCCTCAACTATAAACCCTCCGGCCTGAAGTTCCCAGAGCGTGCGGTAGAGGCTCGTTTCGTCCGCAAGGAGGCTCTCGTGCGTCCCGTCCTCGCGGATGACGCCATTATCAATGACGATGATACGGTCCATCTTACGGATGGTCGAGAGGCGGTGCGCGATGACGATAGCGGTCTTGCCCTTCATCAGCGTATCGAGTGCGTCCTGAATGAGCGACTCCGAATGCGAGTCAAGGCTCGACGTCGCCTCGTCAAGAATGAGTATGGGCGCATTCTTCAGTATCGCTCTCGCTATCGCGACCCTCTGACGCTCGCCTCCCGAGAGCTTGATGCCGCGCTCGCCGACGAATGTCTCATATTTTTCAGGGAGTGCATCAATAAACTCATCGCAGTGCGAGAGATGCGCCGCTTCCATCACCTTTTCGTCGGAAGCCTCGGGATAGCCATAACGGATATTCTCCATGAGCGAGCGGTGGAAGAGCACCGGGTCTTGCGGGACAAGCGCGATACTCCGGTGCAAGCTATCGAGCGTGAAGCGCTTGATATCCTCTCCGTCGATAGTGATGCGCCCCGCAGAGACCTCGTACAAGCGCAAAAGAAGCCTGATTACGGTCGTTTTTCCTGCCCCAGAGGGGCCGACAAGCGCGACCTTTTGCCCGCCCGGGATCGTCACATCTATCGCGTCGAGCACCTTCCGCGTGTCATGAAAGTTGAAGGTGACGTCATCGAACACGATCGTCCCTTTCTGGAGAAGGATATCCTCTGCTCCTGGCAAATCGTGTATCTCATGCGGGAGCGTCATGATCTCAACCATCTCTTTGCAGTCGGCAAAGACCTCATGCAAGGTGCGGATGATGCGTCCGAAATCCCATAGTTGTCCTGAAAGCTGAACGACGTAAATCTGCACGAGGACGAGCGTACCGACCGTGAGCGCGCCAGAGGCCCACAGTTGCGCACCATAATAAAAGATGAAGAACTCGGCAAGGAAGATAAGGAACGCCTGGACGGCATCAAAGACGTTCGCCAAGTTCCAGGTAAAGAGCGTGATGCGCGCCTGTTCAGCCGTCACTTCCTTGAAACGCTTTGATTCGTCACGGAATGCAGCAAAGAGCGAAACCTCGTTCTGGTTCGCGATGATGTCCGCGAGCGTGCCGGTGGTCTTCGAGTCTGCTTCCGCGACCTTGACGTTGTACTTTATACGCCAGAGCGAGAAGAAGAAATTGAACAAGAAAAAGAGTATGATCCACGCGGCTATGACGTACGAGAGGATCGGCTCTATGCGCCAGGTGATCACGATGGCGGCGATGATAGTCACCGCGAGCGGGATAAGGTTGTAGAGGAGCGTATCAAGCAAGCGCTCCAGAGAACGGGCGAAGCGCGAGACGCGCTGGACGAGGCTACCCGTAAAGCTGTTGGCGAAAAACGATTGCGAGTGGCGGATCAGGTAGTCGAATGCCGACTGCCTCAGGCGTGCCATGCTCTTCGCTTCAACCGCGCTCAAGGCAAACTCGCTCACGCGACGAAACACAATGCGGGTAACATTACAGAACGCGATGGTTACGACTATCGAGATGAGCGTGGAGAGCACTCCCGCAGGGACAGTGGCAGCCGTGACCGTGTCGAAGAAATACTTATAGTACAGAGGTATAAACGCCTTATCAAAAACCTGGGCGACGATGAGCGAAGAGACGGCAAGAAAAAAGACCCACGCTTGCGGGCGGATGCCTCTCCAGAGGGCCTTCAAAACGTCAAAAACCCCTACCGTGGGGTACTCTATCTTCCCCTGCATAAGCCGCCATTGTCCCACAAAAATTGCTTGCAGTAAAAAAGGGCGTTACCATATCCGGATAGAAGACCTAATAAAAAATCATGAACAAAACACTCATCGCGGTCATCGTCATCATCGTCATCGCCCTCGGCGGATGGCTTTATTTCTCAAAGAGCGCGGCTGCGCCGACTGACTCGATGGAAAACATGACGAGCCAGGCCCCGGCAACAGATACCGGCACCCAACCAGCGACGACAGACGCCTCGATGCAAACCGGACCGGTAAAGGAGTTTACTGTCACGGGACAGAACTTCTCATTCTCTCCTTCGACGCTGTCGGTCAAGAAGGGTGACCATGTAAAGATCACGTTTACGAGCGGTGGCGGTTTGCATGACTTCGTCATTGATGAGTTCAACGCCAAGACTTCGCGTATCGGTACCGGAGCGAGCGCAGTTGTCGAGTTCACTGCAGACAAAGCCGGTTCCTTCGAGTACTACTGTTCCGTCGGCAGCCATCGCGCCATGGGCATGAAGGGTACGCTGACGGTCACGGAATAAGGCCACTAGGGCTTCGCCTTGAGTACCTTAGCGACACCGATAAAGACCCGCGCCTCGCGGATGGTAGCGTCCTTGGTTGTTGATTCTTGTGCAATGACGCTGCGCATCTCTCCTTCAAGGGTGCTCGGTGCGATGGTGCCGGTCATGAGAAATCGATACCACGGAGCGGTTACCCGCGCTTCCCCGGAGCCGTCGGCATGCAACGTGACGTTCACGGTCATGCGGTAGGAAAGCGGAAGGAGAGCGAACAAATTTCCTTTCGCGTTATAGATGATGCTGAAGGCCCCAGGGCCGAATGTCACATTCTCTATGCTGTCATCATCGAGCGTAACGGACGCCACGACGACGGTCATATCATTGCCGCTAAGCGCTCCAGGGGCGCCCTGCGTTGAGGTTGCGGTCGACGTGGCGGCATCAAGGCCGGCAATATGTATGGTGTTCACTCCGGAGGCATGAAGCGCGTCGCGCGCGGCAGCGCCATCGATGCTGATGCTCCCCGAGCCGAGCCCTCCAAAGCCGAGGCCCCCTGACGAACCATCTGAACCGTTGTCAGAGGTAGCCGCATGATTAGTAGAGAGCGTGCTGAGGATTTGATCTTGTTCACCGCCAGCAGCATTGCCGGCGGGCGGATTGAACGTGACAGTAACCTCTCCAGTGCCGTCTGTTCCTCCAGGCTCCGTTACGCCGGCATTACTATCGGTGCCGCTACCAGGATTTCCGCCGCTCGTCCCCACATCACCGGATGAGATGCCCCCCGCCGTGGAACCTTCTGGACCTTGAGCGCCGCCTCCGCTCGTGACGATGTCGATGGACGAAGAATTGTTGATGATAGCGTCATTGCTCTCCTCTGCCGCAAGCGTAGGCATAGCAAAAAATCCGAGCGCAAGGAGTGCCGCAAGCGATATCTTTCTCATCGTCCTTATTATAAACGCTTACGGAGAATGTCGCCGAGGATCTCAAGGATAAGTGTCGCTCCGAGTATAGCGAGAAGTCCGAAGCCTAAACCCTCGGTGAGCGCTTCCTCGCGCGCTTCCACCTCGCGCATGTTGCGTCCGGCGGCGACAAACCAACCGCTCTCAATCGCGACAGGTCTCACGACAAGTGCGATGCGGGTATCGGCTCCAGGCTGCCAGGTCACGCGGTCCTCTCCCATCTGCTTTGCGCTTTCAAACACACCCATCGGCGGGCGTGGCGGCGTATCTCCGATAAAAGCAGACGATCCGAGCGGGTTGCCGCTCTCATCATAAATAGCGATAAAAGGCTTAAGGCTTTTGCTTGCATCAAATGGTTCTTCATGCCCCACTACCTCCATAGGCTGCTTGCCGGCAAGGAGGGCGTTAACCCCGTCTTCCGCCATCTGTATCTGCGGGTCGTTCAATGATTGGCGGTAGTTCTGTTGGACGCCGAAATAAATAAGCAGGCAAATGCCCGTGACGGCTGCCGCGAGCGGCAGCCAGTGCGAGAGTATGCCGATGATGCGCTGGAACATTCTTTCACTCTAACTCGTCGATCTATTCCTTAGTTACAAGGACAAATCGCGAGCGTCTCTGTCCATCCGGCCATTCGACTGATTCGGCGAACTCAGAAAGGGTGCGGCACCAAATCTTGCCGTTCGTGAGGGACACATACACGACCATCTTGTTTTTCTTGTCGTCCGTGATGCGGTCATTGGTCGAGTCTTCGGCCACCAGCAGCACGAGGTACTTCCCTCCCTTGTAGTGCTCGTAGATTCGGTTCGGGATAAGGTCGTTACTCATACTCAGTTCGTCTTGGAAAGTGCCTTTCCGGCAGGTTTTCTTTTCAGTATTCCGCCGGAGGCGAAGATGAAGTTTTTGTGCAGCTCGGCAAGATCATCAGGCGCCATTTCTGTAAACGTCTTGCCTGCCTCATCGGATTGCCCTTGGAACTCGGCGTCTTTCGCCGAGACGCTCGGATGCACCTCAAGCGCCCGCTCGTTGTACCCGAGCAGGTACAGCCCCGCGAGCGTACGCACGCGCGAGAGCGCCACGTATCCCTGCCCGTATTCAAAGGCCCCGCGCAGGTCCATCACGGCGGCGTCGAGCGACATTCCCTGGCTCTTGTGCACCGTGATGGCCCATGCGAGCCGGAGGGGTACCTGCGATATCTGTGCCAAGATGCGTGCGCCGTCCTGCACCACCCATTCCATCGGCGTAGCCTCAATTTCCTCTCCGCTCCGTAGCCGCACCACCGGGTATCCGCTGGTCGTCGAGAATGATACCACCTCGCCGGTCGTCCCATTAACGAAGCCGTCGTCAAAATTATTTTTTGTAAACATTACCTTCGCGCCGATCTTGAGCACCAGCTTTTCCGGCGAAAGGCAGCTCTTTTTGAGGCCTGCGACGAGCGCTGCAGTGCCTCTGTCCTCCATGAGATACTCGCGCGATTCGGCGGTTATCTTTGCGAGCTCGGCATTATTGAGCCGGTCGACGTCGGCATTGTGCGGGAATAGCTTGGTGAATGACTCGCCGGGCTTAGGCGCCACGCTGCGCTCCGCAAGGCATGCGTGCACTTGCTCGTTCACTTCTCCCGAGCGGATAGCGGAGAGCGCACCAAGGAATATGGCGTCCTCTTGCCGGTGCTGTTCGGAGATGTAACAGACGAGCGGATTGAGCGAGTCCCAGACGCGAGACTCAAAGGCAAATGCTCCCGATGCGCTCTCTCCAAACATCCCCCCGTCCGAGACCTGTCGCGAAATAGGGGGAAGCTGAAAAAAGTCGCCGACCAAGACCACCTGCAATCCGCCGAAGGGCTCGCCGCGAGAGCGGAGCGTGCGGCATACCGCCTCGACCATCCCGAGGGTCTGCGCGGAGAGCATTGAGATTTCATCAATAATGAGCACTTGCGCATCGCGGAGGCGGTTGACCAGGCGCTCTTTCTGCGCAAGCTCGTCGAGGTCGCGCTCGGTAAGGTCATTCCGGATACCGATCCCGCTCCATGAGTGGATGGTCATGCCGCCGATATGGGTCGCCGCGATCCCCGTCGATGCGGTGATGGAGGGGTCAATACCGCACTCGCGCAGATACTCGATATACGCGTTCACCGTATGCGTCTTGCCGCTCCCCGGCTCGCCGGTGAGGAAGACATTGGCACCGGTCTTCAAAATCGCGAGGGCAGTCTCTTGTGTCATAGCGCCCTCTGAAAGATCATTGGATCACAATAGGAAACGAGACCGACGCATCGTTAGCACTCTCGCCTGAAGGATTGTCTTTTTTAAGGATGAGCGTCGCAGGGCCGACATAGTCCTCGGCGAGCGTGACCGTGGCAGTAAAGGGTACGAACTCGTTCGTCATCCACTCACCGTTCGCGTTCGCGTGGTTTTGGCCGATGACCTTACCATCTTTATCCTGGACTTCCACAGGAAAGCTCGCTTCGAAGTACCATGGCCCGCGTGCCTTGCCGGAAATGTCAAAAG
Organism: Candidatus Kaiserbacteria bacterium; assembly: GCA_023269035.1. GTDB lineage: Bacteria > Patescibacteriota > Minisyncoccia > Phycocordibacterales > Phycocordibacteraceae > Phycocordibacter. The sequence continues at coordinate 11,817 of JAHFMJ010000016.1, forward strand.
TCTTTCCTACCGTTTGGCTCGGCTGCGGAGTGTCGACGAGTATCGTGTCACCAGAGGCGCTGGTATAGGTGTAGTCGCCCGTACCAGGTTTTATCCCGGTCCCGGTGTTGACCGTCGGGGCCTGAGCTGGCATAGCGTAGAAAAAATACCACCCTCCGAAGACGATGATAATAACGACGAGCGCGATCGAGAGATACTTGGGCATCCCCTCATTATAGTAGACAGCTATCCGAACGTGAAGGCGAAGGCGTTCACCCCAGGGTCAAGGAATTGTATCTCGAGCGTGTGGTCGCCGGATTTGCCTTGCAAATCAATAAGATTATAGAGGTCGTGCGCCGTGAAGGTCACCATGCCGTCTTTCACGTCCCTTCCGGCAGTAGAGGCCGTTACGGGGGCTCCGTCAAGAAAGACTTTGGCACGAACGGGAGTGTCGGCTCCGGCGACCAGGTTGACCTTGTTGGCGGAAAAACGGATGCGGATCGCTCCCGTCCCGCTCTGGAGCATCGCGTACTCGTCGCTGATCGTCCATGCGCCCATGAGCTCATAGCCGACAAAATCCTTCAGTCCTGAAAAGGTGTACGAGCACGAACCCGAGAGGCATGAGCTGCTGGGCATGTTGCCGAGGTATTGCAAGCGCTTCCCGCCGAGATAGGTCTCCGGGCTCTCAACCACGCTCGGATTGAAAGATGTGTCAGCGCCGTTCGGTTGCGCTGTCTTGACCGCTACCGTGCCCGCCTCGCCCAGCACCTGCTTGCGCTCGTTGAGCGCTTTGACTATTGCCGCTTCGGTCTCGTCGTAATTCCCTTCCCCGATGTGGTCGTGCACGATAAAGCCGTCGATGTCGATGAGGTATTCGCGCGGCCAGTATTGGTTGCCGTAGGCGGTCCAGGTCGAGTAGTCGTTGTCGAGAACGACCGGATACTGCACGCCGAATTTCTTCACCGCCATCTGGACGTTCGCAAGTTGTTGCTCGAACTCGAACTCTGGGGTATGCACGCCGACGATGACGAGGCCGTCATCCTTGTACTTCTGGTACCACGAGTTGAGGTACGGGAGCGTGCGCTCGCAGTTGATGCACGAGTATGTCCAGAAGTCGACAAGTATCACCTTCTTCCCGATGAGGCTCTGGATGGTGAAGGGGTCTGCATTGATAAAACCGTCCGGCGTTGATATGTCCTTCGCGACCGGATACAACTTTGCTTTTGCTGCGATGCGAGCAT
>JAHFMJ010000017.1 GCA_023269035.1 Candidatus Kaiserbacteria bacterium
GGCCCCTCCGAAAGAGCGTCGAGGAAAAGACTCTCTCCGTAAGGCCCGCAGCGCGATTCCTTGGGTGGCAAGCGCACGATGTCGTACTCTCATATATGAGCGCGGCTGACGCGTTCATCATGCCGTCCGACGAAGAGGGATTTCCTCACGTGCTCCTGGAGGCTTTCGTGTTCGGCGTTCCTTTTGTCGCGACGGATGTGGGTGCCGTCAAAGAGATAGTACCGGAAGAGGCACTTCCGTTCATCGTTCCCTCAGGAGATACGGCACGTTTTAGCAAAGCGCTGAAAGCGGCGTTGGCATTTTCGGAGCCAGAAAAAGAGCGTTTTGCCGAGGTAACCGCGGCATGGGTGGAGCGGTTTGATACCACAGCGGTTATCGCTCGGTTTCTCGCTTTGGTGTCAAAACAATGAAAAAAGATCTTACGATCCTGCTCACAGGAGAGGGCTATATCGCCTCACGATGGTTGCAGAGCCCGTCCTCCCAGGTCAAGAAAATCATACGGATGCAAGGCCGCATCCCCTCCGTTGATCCCTCTACGCTACTCGATAACATTGATATCGTGCTCCATTGTGCCGGCATATCGCCGCCACAAGCAGACAACGATCCGACGCAATATGATGTTATCAATCGGCAGTGGACCGCCCTGCTCGGACAGGCATGCGCCGCTCGCGGCGTGAGGATTTTTTTCCCGTCAGGCTCGAACATATACAATGCAGTCGATGGCGCATTGCTTGCAGAGGATACCCGCTGTATCAATCCGCAGGATCCCTACGCGCAAAGCAAATACGATGCTGAAGTGGAGCTGCGTGCACTCGCGAGCCAGGGACTGCGGTCCGCTCTCGTCCGTTTCGGAAGCGTCTTCGGGGCCGCTCCGCGGATAAGCTTCGATCGTGTTGTGAACAAATTTGTCCGACAAGCATATACGGGCGCACCGCTCACGCTCTGGGGCCCAGCACTCAAGCAACTGCACCCCTACACGTACGTTGGGGATGTTGCGAAAGCAATCAATTTCGTAATCGAACACGACCTATTCGATAACGGGATATATAACGTCGTCTCGGAAAATGCGACTCTTGGAGATATCGTGGAGCACATACGCAACATTTTCCCCAGCGTCACGGTGACAGAGATAGACCACGCCGGCGGTTTCTCATTCGGCATGGACGATACGAAGATCCGCGCGCTCGGCTTCTCTCCGGAGGGAACTCTTGCGCAGGGCATCGCGGAAGTCGCGGCCGCGCTTCGCGGTTAGTCCTTGTTTTTTGGCTTATTTTCTGGTTTAATCTTCAGACACTCTCTTCATGCCTGCAAAGCGAAAATCATCCAAGACTATCCTCCTCACGGGTGCTGCCGGGTTTATCGGGAGTAACGTATTGACGTACCTTTTTGATAAGTATCCGGCATACAAGTTCATTGTGCTCGATGCCCTGACGTATGCGGGTAAATTGGATAATATTCCCAAGAAGATCCGTGAGAGCGGACGGTTCTCCTTCTGGTATGGCGAAGTCCAGAATGCACAACTTGTCACGGATTTGGTTGCCCAAGTTGATGTCGTGATTCACTTCGCGGCAGAGACGCATGTCGAGCGATCAATCTACGATAACTACAAATTCTTTGATACCGATGTCCTTGGCACGCAAGCAGTGGCGAGTGCAGTACTCAAACACCGAAAGACAATAGACCGCTTCATTCATATCTCGACCTGCGAGGTTTATGGTGAAGGCTTGAGCAAAAAAATGGACGAGTCGCACCCACTCAACCCCAAGAGCCCCTATGCAGCAGCCAAAGCCGGAGCAGACCGCCTCGTCTACTCCTACTATCAAACCTACGGTATCCCAGCGGTCATACTGCGCCCCTTCAACATCTTCGGTCCACGTCAGCACCTCGAAAAAGTAACCCCGCGCTTTATCACGAGTTGCATGCTCGGAGAAAAGCTCACCGTACACGGAAGTGGTAGGAACAGCCGCGACTTTATGTACGTCGACGATGTGGCACGGGCAATCGATGCAATTGTTCACGCACCGCACGCGAAGGTTGTCGGAGAGGTCTTTAATGTCGGCTCGGGCGTTGCGCTTCCCATTATTGATCTGGCGAAAGCGGTTATGAAGGAGATGCAATACGACTCTCGTAATTTAGTATTTATCACGGACCGGCCGGGGCAGGTAAGCAACTTTGCCTGTAACTACGAGAAGATTCGTAGGACACTTGGGTGGAAACCGATGACATCCTTCAAACAAGGCATCAAGAAAACTGTCGATTGGTATGTGCAGAATCAGGCTGTCTGGGAAGATCAGATGGATATGCGCCATGTCAGCGTACGGACCCCTGAAGGGAAGATAGAACTTCACTGATGTCTCGTTCAGAGAAAAAGATACGGATACTCTTCGGTATCAATAAGCTCGCCATCGGTGGCGCGGAGCGTCTTATGCTCTCGCAGCTCTCTCATATAGATCGCGCGCGTTTCGCACCGCACATTGTCACGCTCCTGCCGAGCACGATGCCGAACTTTGACGCTGAAGCGCGCGCGCTCGGCATCCCGTGGGAGCAATTTTCATTTCGAAGCCTGTTAGATATCCCCGAGCTCTTCAGGCTATACTCCTTCCTGCATCGTGGACGGTTCGATGTCGTGGTCACGAACCTGTTCTTTACCGGCATCGTGCTTCGTATAGCGGCAATCTTCGCACGCGTTCCGATCATCCTAGTACACGAAGTCAACGTATCGACACAGGAGGATGGTAAGAGCATTCTGCTCGAAAAGCTCCTGGCTCGCTTCACGGGCCGTTTTGTAGGGGTTTCGAACGATGTGATTGCGGCGCGCTCGCATGCGCTCGGGATACCGAAGCACAGGTTTATCCTCAATTACAGCGCCATAGATCTTGATGCAATCCGCGCAATGCGTTCGAACGCACAGAGGGAGAAGGTGCGCCGCTCACTCGGATGTGGAGCAGAGGATCTCGTTATCGTGACCGCTGGTAGGCTAACCGAGCAGAAAGGACAACGATACCTTATCGAAGCGTTTGCTTCACTGCGTGCACGTCATCCTACCGCACGACTCGTCATTTTTGGCGAAGGCTCTTTGCGTACAGAGCTTGAAGCGCTTACGGAGAAGCTTGGCGTCCATGATGCGGTCTCGCTCCCGGGTGCCGCGCCACTGAGTGATATCATCTCGGTTGCCGACATCTTTGTACTCCCGTCCTTATGGGAAGGGCTTTCGGTCATGTTGCTTGAAGCGCTTGCCGCAGAACTTCCCATTGTCGCGACAGAGGTGAGTGGCACGAAAGAAGTGATTAAGGACGGCGAAAATGGCTTTCTCGTGTCGCCGTATGACAGTGCCGCTCTTGCGGATAAGATAGCGCTTCTCATCAGCGATCCGGCGCTTCGCGCGAAATTCGGTCAGGCATCAGCCAAAGCAGTTCAGAAGTTTTCTATTGAGAGTAATCTTATGACACTCTCTGGGGTAATTGATGATGTTATGCGAGAAAAACATATACGAATATGATTAAGATCGCACTCATGGCGGATACGATCGATCGTCGGCCCGAAAAGACGATGGTCGCCAGAAGGCTTGCCGAATATCTGCTCACGCGAGACGATGTCGAGCTTACGCTCATCCACTACCAATCAATGCCGGATGACCTGCTCTACAAGGAGGCGCAGGAAGTGCTCATCAAGCCGGTGACCTTTCCCATCCGCTCGCGCTTCCTTTCCTTTGTCCGTTTTGCGCTCACCACCAAAGAGCGGTACGACGTGGTGCATTGGCTCGTCGGACGCGTGTATCCTTTTTTCTGGCTTCTGCCAACGCGTACGACTATCGTGACCGCGTACGACGGCGGCTCCGTGCTCGCTCCGGGGGCCAAGCCTTTCTCAACAAGGGTGTACAACGCGGTGCTCAGATACTTCTATCGCTCCATTGCGGCGGTCGTCGGCGGCTCTGACTTTGGGTCCGAGCAGATAGTCCGCGCATACGGCATTCCTCGGAATCTCGTACCCACCGTCTATGTCGGCATCGATGAGGCCTACAAGCCGCTTCCGGAGGCAGCAGTGAAGCCTGTTCTTGCCAAGCACGCGCTTACGCAGAGCGGGTATATCCTTTACGTCGGCGGCATGCAGCCGCATAAGAATGTTGCCGCGCTTGTTCGTGCTTATGCTCTCTATCGAAAATCAGGAAGGACGGAAAAGCTCGTGCTCGTTGGCGATCCTTCCTATGGAACCGGTGAAGTACAAAAGGCCATTGACGCATGCGGCTATGCAAGCGACGTCATGGCTGTCCGTTACGCTCCCGCTGAAGAATTGCCTGCGCTCTATAACGGTGCGCTCATGTATGCGCATCCTTCGCTTAACGAAGGATTTGGCCTCCCGCCTATCGAGGCGATGGCCTGCGGTACGCCGGTAGTCTCGTCGAACGCCGCGTCGCTGCCGGAGGTTACCGGAGGTGCCGGGCTCCTTATTGATCCGGACGATGAGAAGGGGTTTTCTGATGCAATGCTGAAAGTTGCGAACGATAACGCCTTGCAGGCCGAACTTTCAAAGAAGGGAATCGAACGCGCAAAAACATTCACCTGGAAGAAAATGGGAGAGACGTACGTTTCGTTATATCATTCGGTTCTCTCGCATGAAAAAAATTAACAAAGTGCTGACGTTCCGCGCCTCCTCGCTCGGCGACTCGATGATGGGAAAATATTTCCTCGAAAACGTGCATGCCTACGCGCCTGAGGCGCGCTGCTATCTCCTCGTGGGGAGCCGCGCAAAGATGATCCGCGAGCTCTTCGAGATGTACCCGTGGATTACGGTTGTGGAAGCCTCCCGTCGCTCCTTTAAGAGCATTGCGCAGGCGTACCAGACGCTCTCCGGCACGGACCTCGCGCTAACCCAGGAAGCTGAAAATCCATTCAGCACCGTTTCAAAATTCTTTGCGCGCGCGGTAACGCGTCGCGGCGGACTCATGGGATTTGAGGATGGATGGTGGGGAAACAAGCTCCTTTACGATACGATCCTCCCGTACGACGGGGAGGAAAAAAGCCTCGGCATGATAGAGGAGGAACGGAAAGCGTTAAAGGCGGCTGGCATTCCCATTCCCATAAAAGATTTTTCACTTCTCTATCGCGAAGTGCCTGAAGTAGTGCCACGATTCAAACTCACGGCAGGCCGCTACATCGTCGTTCACTTTTTTGCTGGGGCGGAAGGGAAGAGCATGAGCAAAGAAAAGCAGATGGCTATCGTGCGCCACTTAAGAGAGGTGTTGCCGCAGGACATCGCTATCGTGCTTACGGGGGCGAAGGCCAACAAGGCCCGTTCGCTCGAAACTGCCGCAGGCCTCGCAAACGTACTAGTCGCCTCCGGTGAGACGTCAATCCCCGAGCTTGTCACGCTTATCGCGCACGCTGCGGTCATCATTGCCACTAATACCGGTGCAGGCCATATCGCCGGCCACCTCAAGAAGCCCCTCGTCATGCTTGCGCACAAAAAAGGCATACCGGGGTGGTGGTCGGAGGCGATGTATCACGGTGCGCCCAAGGTCCTCTGCAACGAGAGCGAGGACGACAGGGCACCGCGTAAGAGCGTGTATCCGCCGACGCTTGAGACGATCACGCCGGAGCAGGTAACAGAAGCAGTGAAATCTTTCGGTGTTATATGAGTACCGCTCAAAAGAGAATCGCTTTTGTCGTCGCGAGCTCCTCGCGTGCTGTACAGCTCTTAAGCTTCTTGCACGAGGACGCCGCGCGCGCGGGTTTTTTAGTTTCGGTTTTTTGCGGTGACGACGTGTACCAGCCTTTGAAAGATTTTTTTGAGAAGAATAACATTACACGCTATCCTCTCGTGCGCGTGCCGCAGAAAAGCGCCCTCGCTGTCTTCAACCACCTCCGCTACTGCACGTTGGGCGATTTTAAGAATAAATACCGGGAACAGTTCCGTCGGCAGGATTTTGCGACGAGCGGGTTTTTTCTCCCGTACGTGGTTTGGCCGATCTCGCGCATCCTCTCGCTCGTGCCGTTCTTCAGAAAAACAACATTCTGGGATGGGCTCGAAGTACGCCTCTTCGGGAACCACCCTCGTTATCAGGAGATATTCGCACAGGCGCGTTTTGACTGGGTAGCATTTCCCACGCCAGTACTGCGCTCCGCGAGCGAACTCCTGCTGTTTACCGCAGCGAAAAAAGCCGGGCTCAAAGTTACTGCCGTCGATGAGGCGTTCGGGCAATTTGTCATCCTTCCGGTTTCCTTTAGGAACTTCGACAGGATATTCGTATGGAACAAACACACGGTCAATCAGGCGATGCAGTTCCACGGCCTTCCGGAGAAGGCTATGGCCATGAGCGGCCCGCATCGCTTCGACTCGTATTTCAAAGACGTCGTCCCATCGCGCGAAGCCTTTTATGCCGCTCATGGTCTCGATGCTCAAAAACGCATCATCGGTTTCGTGCTCTCGGGCGTTGACATCGAGTTCGCCATCATCGACGCGCTTTCAGAGCGCATCAAAAAAGGCGAGTTCCGTGATGTGCAAGTGCTCGTGCGCCCGAACCCGTTTATGTCAAAAGCCGAGGTCTATGCGTCGCGCTACGCCGGAGTCCCCGGCATCGTCGTATCCGACCCGCAGGCCCCTGTCGCGTATGAGGGCTTTACTGTGCTCCAGTCACAGATGATCGACCTCGGCGCCCTGCTCAAGTACAGCGCGGTTAACCTCTCGCAAGCCTCGACCGTTGCTATTGAAGGAGCGATTTTTAACACTCCGGCCCTGTACCACCTCTTCGGGCTCGACTACGTCGAGGAGAGCGTCACGGCAGGAAGGGAAGCGCGCCATCAAGAGGCCGCACGCAGAGAGAAATATGATGAGTGGCCGTTCATAGCCGACGTTATCGCTACCGGCGCTGTTCCCGTCGCGCGTTCAATGGATGAGTTGTTGCAGATGATCGATGACGCACTTGCAAGTCGCAGTACGCTGGCCCGCGAGCGGAAGCTCCTGGTAGAAAAAATCTGCACCTACACCGATGGCCGCTCCGGCGAGCGCATCATGCGCGCGCTTATCGAGTCTTGATTGAGACAGGTAGTACGGTACTATATGCCGATGACGACACCGACCGAATGCGTCAATTGTCACGCATCAACGCTTTCATGGAAGGAAGAAAAATGGGGTTACACGCTCTATGAGTGTGGGAGCTGTAAACTCCAGTTCTGGTGGCCGTTCAAGAACCCCGGTGCTGACGCGTATGAAAACAACGGAAGGTTCCAAGCCCGCAACAACCATCCGCTCGGAAAATCGCTCTACCAACAGCAAAAATTATTCCTAGATGCATATCAAAAGCCTGGCAGCACGCTGCTTGATCTCGGTATCGGCACCGGCCGTTTCCTCGCCGCGGCAAAAGAGCGGGGCTACCAAGTGACCGGTACCGACTTTGACAGTAAGGCGGTTGCCGCAGCAAAGAACGTGCTCGGTCTCGATGATGTGTATGCCATGGATGTCGAGACCTTTCTGAAGACCTATCCGCAAAGGAAGTTCAGCATCATTACCATGTTCGAAGTGTTGGAGCATGTGGATTCATACAGCTTCCTCCCGTACGTACGGAACGCCCTCGAGACGGGGGGATACTTCGTTATCAGCGTTCCGAACCGCGAGTGCTGGAGAGCCCTTTTGACCAACGAGGGGCCGCCAGTGCACCTCTCCCGCTGGAGCGCGGCCTCGATGAAACTCTTTCTCGACCACCATGGCTTCCGTGTCGTCAGTATACGGAAAATCCCTGTCAGATTTGACCTCATCATCACCCGTTTCAATGAATGGACGAAAGGTTTCTTAAGTTTTTCTCTAGTGAAGAAAATCGAAAGCCTGACGGTAGCAGGAGAAGAAAAAGCTACTCCCCAAGGACCCGTCGCGCCGCGTAAGGCAACGTTCACGATGCATATCGTTCGTGCCCTTGCGCTCGTCAAGATGTATGTCTTCTTCTTTATCCCCGCTTCATGTATCTATGCGTACCTGTGGCTTACCGGGCGTCAGTACCAGACGCTCTACGTTACTGCAACGCCAAAATGACATGGTCCCTTTCTTCCTTAAAAAGGCTCTCAGCAAGATCAAGCATCCTCTCCCTACAGGAGAGGGCTACATTTCCTGGCACGCACGCGTTTATGGCGGGAACGAGGGAGGGATAGAAATAGGAAAAGACTCGTACGTTGCACGCGACGCGATGCTCGACTGTAGGAGAAACGGACGCATCGTTATAGGGAGCGGAAGTTCAGTCAATAATTATTCTTGGCTCTGCACGCAGAAAGACGGCGGCTTTATAGAGCTCGGTGATAATTCATTAATCCATATGTTCTGTGCGCTCTATGGTGGCGGTGGAATAAAAATAGGCGACGATTGCCGGATAGCCTCGCATGTTTCTCTCATTGCGGGGACACCCCTCTTCGAGGGTTCCGGCAAGATACGCGGCCAAGGAGCGACCTATGAAGGTATCACCATCGAAGATGATGTGCGCATAGGAGTCGGAGCGATCATCCTTGATGGAGTAACGATTGGCGCCCACTCGATTATTGGCGCAGGCTCGGTCGTTACCAAGTCAATCCCGCCCAACTCCGTTGCCGTAGGCAACCCCGCGCGCGTGATCAAGGAAAGAGTGTAAGCATCTCGCTTACATGTACGTCCCGTGCGTACCAAAGCTCTGCTTGCCGAGGAACGCTCTCTTCAGCATTCCGAAAATATTTCGTGACGTAAGGCTTTCATCGCCGGCAACCGCGTACTCTTGCATTGGCGAGAGCTTTTCGTTCGTACCGCGTTTATATACCGGCACACGCATCAAAAAAGACTTTTGCGGCAAGTACCCCGCAGTGAACATGACGCGGTGTGCCGCTTTGACGTATCCGCCGCCGTGGAGGCCGCTCGTGTCGGCAAAGATGACCGTACCCGCTTTCCCCGTGCAGGGCTGTATGTCGGCAGGGTTGACCCGCTTCTCCACTTCGCCCGGCGGCGGGTAGATGCCGGAGGGCGGCTTTTGCGGAAAGACCCCTCGGTACTTGTTGCCGTAGTTCGATTCTTTCACATAGGTGAACGGCCCGTTCTCTGTTGTGACATCCGAGAGGTAGATGAACATCTTGCAGAGCCGCAAGTCGTGTGGGTCGCGGTGCCAGCGCATCGAGCCGGTTTTTTCCGTCCCCGGTGGGACGGCGTTGATCTCAGCAAGGGTGAACTCCTGCAGTTTTGGCGTCATCCCAAGGTAGGTGCTCGCTATCGTCAGCACGCGCTCATCAAGTGCAGCACGCACGAACGGATCATCCTTAGTAAGTATCGCCACCTCATCGAAGTACTCGGTGATGTAGGCTTTTGTGCGGTTTATACGGCTGCGTTCTTTTTTCAAACCCTGCTCCGTAAGGGTTGTAAGTAATTTTTCCCCATTTCCAAACAATTCATCAAGACTTGTGAACGCCACTCCCGTTTTCCGAAGGTCGGCAACTATCCGCGTTTCGAGCGGTGAGAGTTCTTTTTTACCGTACTGCTTGAAGTGTTGTACCGCTGCGCGGTTGACGAAGTGCCAGAAACCCTCGTTGAGGTTCTCAAGTCTATACAGCGGTCGGAAGCCCCAGAGGTATATCCGGCCCCACAGGATTTCTTTTATTTTTTTCATGCGAACGCTTTCGCAGGAAAGCATACCACGCGATTGAAAAAAGGCTCGAATTGTCGTAAACTGAGCGAACCCTATGGCCCCGAAGCTCTCTATCGTCATCCCGCTATATGAGGAAGAGGGGAACGTCCCGGAACTCATGAAGCGCATCGAGGAGGCGCTCGCCTCGTACTCGTACGAGGTTATTGCCGTTGATGATGGCTCGCGCGACAAGACATTCGCCAAACTCAAAGAGATCGCCAAGCATGATACAAAGTTGCACGTCATCCGCTTTGCGATGAACGCGGGTCAGACCGCCGCGCTCGCGGCGGGTATCGAGCAGGCGAAAGGCGAGATCATCGTCACGATGGACGGCGATCTTGAGAACGATCCGAAAGACATCCCCGCCTTGCTTGCAAAACTCGACGAAGGATACGACATCGTCTCCGGTTGGCGCCAGGGCCGCTGGGCAGACGCCGCCTTGACGCGCAAGCTCCCTTCGCGCCTTGCCAACTCGCTTATCGCCGCAGTCACCAAAGTCCCACTTCACGATTTCGGCTGCACGCTCAAGGCCTACCGTCGCGAGGCTATCACGGGCATCGATCTCTACGGCCACATGCATCGCTTCATCCCCGCCTACATCGCCGCGCAAGGTGGCAAGGTGGCAGAGATGCCGGTTTCCTTTACGCCGCGTACCTACGGCACAAGCAAGTACGGCATCAGCAGGACCTTCAAGGTGCTCATGGACCTCCTGGTCGTCGTCTTTTTCACCAAGTTCCTCGCACGGCCGATGCACTTCTTCGGCGGCCTCGGCATCATGAGCTGCTTCCTCGGGTCGCTCGCCGCGTTCATCGCGCTCCTCTTGAAGCTTTTCAATATCAAGCACCTCGTCGAGACACCGCTCCCGCTCATCGCCGGCTTCCTCTTTATCATCGGTTTGCAGCTCGTCATCTTCGGCGTCCTCTCCGAGCTCATCTCGCGCATCTACTACGAGAGCCGCGGTAAGAAACCGTACCGTATTAAGGAAACAGTATGAAGGATGGAGCCACTGTTCTCGCCATCATCCCCGCGCGCGGCGGCAGTAAGAGCATCCCGAAAAAGAATATCTACCCGTTAGCAGGGAAGCCGGTTATCGCCTGGACGATAGAGGCCGCCAAGCGCTCAAAGAAGATCACTCGCGTTATCGTCTCGACCGACGATGAGGAAATTGCTGCGGTAGCAAAAGAGTACGGCGCTGAAGTGCCATTTATGCGTCCGGCAGAACTCGCCACTGACACAACGCCCGATTTGCCCGTCTTCGAGCACGCTCTTGCCTGGCTCAAAGAGCACGAGAGCTACGAGCCGGACCTCGTCGTACATCTTTGGCCAACGTCCCCGTACCGCAAAGATGGCGACATCGACGCGGCGATAGAGCTCTTGGAAAAGAATCCGGAGGCCGATGCAGTACGCTCGGTGACGGAACCTTCCCAGGTGCCTTTCAAGATGTGGCGGCTCGATCAGGGGCCCTACCTCGCACCCATCATGAAAAAAGAGCATGCTGATTTTTATGCTACTAATCCTGCGCCGCACACCATGCCGCGGCAGACTCTGCCGGAGACCGTCGTACAAACGGGTTATGTTGCCGTGCTCCGCCGACCAGTGATTACGGAGAAGCACTCGATGTTTGGGGAGAGGACGTTGCCCTTCTACCACGATCCGAAAACGTACACCGAGCTCGACTCATACAAAGACCTTGCACATGCCGAGCAGGTGCTCAAAGAGCACACGTCATGAATATCGGCACGCTCCAAGGACGGCTGACACCATCGCGCGGCAGAGGCATACAGTTTTTTCCCAGCGCTCCTGGCGAGTGGGAAAAAGAATTTGAAATAGCTCATGACATTGGTATCGCGCATCTCGAGTGGGTGTGGGATGCAGAGGACAATCCGCTTCTTCAGCTGGATGTTCGTGCGCAGGTGAAAGAAGCGGTTGCGGCAACAGGAGTGCCGGTACGGCATACGGACCTGCAGTTCCTGACGAAAATGGATTTTGCCAACTGCCCCAACGACACACTAGAGAGGATATGTGAGGCGATTGCCGATATCGATGGCCGCGCACTCGACCTACCGCTTCTTGAGGGCTCGACACTACTTGATGGAGCTATGCGCTCTGCGCGGCTCGCAAAACTCGCGACGCTTCTCGAGATAGGGAAGAAACACGGCGTTGGTATCTGCCTCGAAACCGACTTGCCACCAACAGACTACGCCAAGGTGCTCGAGGATCTCCCTTCGCTTATGGTGGTGTACGACAGCGGCAATAGCGCGCACGCAGGCTACGACGTTGCCGAGGAGTGGGATGCGTACGCGCCGCGTATCGCAAACGTGCAGATAAAGGATAGGCCCAAAGGCGGCACGACGGTACCTTTGGGGACCGGCGGCACCGACTTCAGCACGCTCTTCAGAAAGATGAAAGAGGCACGATATACTGGCTTGGTAACGCTCCAGGCTGCGCGCGGGGAGGATGGAAAAGAAGCTGAAACCGTGAAGGGCTATATGGAGTTTGTACACCAGCATGCAGAATCCGTTTGATATCACCGGGAGCGTCATCGTCATCACCGGCGGCAGTGGCTTTTTGGGCACGCAGTATCGCACCGCGCTGACGGAGGCCGGCGCCATCGTCGAGAACTTTGATATCGACACTGGCGTTGATGTAACGGACGAGGCCTCGCTCGAGAAGGCCGCTGCGGCGGTGTTGAAGAAGCACGGAAAGATAGACGGCCTTATCACGAACGCCGCAGCCAATCCGAAGGCGGACGAAGGGACGAGCGGCGGCCCCTGGGCGCCGTACAGCGAATTTTCTGCCGACCTCTTTCGCAAAGAGATCGATCTAAATCTCGTCGGCTCCTTCCTCGCCGCAAAGATAATCGCGAAACCCATGATGGAAGCGAAGAAAGGCTCTATCATCTTCATCAGCTCCGACCTAGGCCTCATCGGCCCGACGAACGCTTTGTACGAAGAAGGGAAATTCAAAGACATTGCCTACGGCGCCTCCAAAGCAGGCGTGCTCGGCCTGATGCGTTTCTTTGCCGCGTACCTTGGCGCATACAATGTACGCGCCAACGCGCTTGTCCCTGGCGGGATGTTCCGCGGCCACGACGAGGCATTTGCGAAGAAGAACGGTGCGCTCAATATGCTCGGCCGTATGTCGAAAGAAAATGAATAC
>JAHFMJ010000018.1 GCA_023269035.1 Candidatus Kaiserbacteria bacterium
TTGTGCTTTTCATCTTTCTTTTTTTCCCCTTCGAACAAGGTATCGCCAACCCCTTTGGTGAAGGCAGGGAAGAGGCGGCGCCACAGCGGGTCGCGCTCGAGGTATTGGTGTTCGTAGAAGACATCAGTGGTTGCCGCTTTCGCCTTGTTGAGGGTGTCGAGGACTTTCCTCATGCGCTTCGTGTGGTACTCCCCTGCCCCAGCGATGTTGATCTGAAGCGCCGCGCCCTCGCCCTCCTTAGTGATCTTTGAGAGCGACGCGAGGGTGACGTTGAGCGGGTCGTGCGAGAAGTCGTCAGCGGTCTTTATGGGGAAGGGCGCGGCGCGCTTGTAGACACCATAGGCGATGGCGGTTACACCGAACTGGTTGAAAGGGTTATAGTCGTCCTTCTGCTCGACGATGCGGGAGCGCGGGAACATGGCGAAGATCTGCTTCTCGAATACGTCACGCTTCCGGCGCGGCACCGCGAGGTAGAAGATGGCCTCCTCCCTCGTATGCGAGACCGCGATCTCAAAGGTGAAGTGCTCACGATGGATGACCTTGCGCTTCCGATAGTCCTTGAAAAATATGATGTCAGGCAGTTTTACGTAGGGGATGACGCTGAGATAAAATTGCTCCATCTGCGTCACGAGCTCTTTCAGCGAACCGCCGAGCTTCCCGGGCTCTATCTCAGGCACCGCTACCTCAAGCAGCACGAAGTCCAAACCCCGCGCGAGCGGGTCGTCCTTGTCGAGGCCGGGGATGTCGTATCCTTCACGGCGGTATTGGATAAGCAGGCGGTGAAAATCGTCTTCGAGGTGCGGATTGTTGAGGTGATCGAGCGCTTTGATAGCCGCTTTAAAGCCCTTCGCATGCATGATGCCAAGGAGCTCCTCCATGTCTTTGTCGTTCGCGTCCGGTGTCAGTTCGAGCGTAATGCCGCGACCGCGTCTCTCCTCCTGCTCTTCCGGAGGAGGCTGCTGGACCTGCGGCGAGAGCGCCTCGACCGGCGGCCGCGGGTCGCTTCTGCTCCCACCGCCCGAGCCGCCCGAGCGCGCCTGCTCGCGCAGCTTGTTCATCTGCCGCTCCGGCGAGAGCTGTGCGGCACCAGCGGCGTCTGCTCCTTTTCCACCAAATCCGAATGCCATTCAACCAGTATAGCGCGCTAGTGAGCCCCGTGACGCGGGCAATCAGGATTCCACCTTTGATAGATTCTAAATAAGTGATCCACCACCCACGGGCACTTGCATTTCTTGGGCTCATCAGGCGGAGTCCACTTCTTATCGCTGAGGACTCGGAGAATATTCGAATGCGTCTCTTTTCCGAAAGGCATAGTATGTTACTAATTTCCCTTCTTCAAAGCTTTGTCAAAATTTCTGCTGGGCCGTCGGTGATGAGGATGGTGTGCTCGAAGTGGGCGGCACGGGAGCCGTCTTTGGTGACAAAGGTGTAGCCGTCGGGCATCAATTTCACCTTTGGTGTGCCTTCGGTAAACATCGGCTCTATCGCTATCACCATGCCAGGCACGAGCTCCTCACCCTTACCGGCGTCGCCGACGTTCGGGATGTAGGGCTCTTCATGGACGCTGTTGCCAACGCCGTGCCCGCCGAGTTCATACACGATGCCGTACCCGCGCTTCACGCCCACAGCTTCTATAGCCGCGCTCACGTCTCCGACGTGAGCGCCTCCACGCGCCGCCTTGATGCCCGCCATAAGCGCTTCCTCCGTCGCTTTCAAGAGTTTTTTCGCTTCGCTATCGCCTTTTCCTGCGATGACCGTAATCGCGCTATCAACAAGCAAGCCTTTGTGAGTCACTACGCAATCAAGACCGACTATGTCGCCCTCCTGCACTATCCTCGGATGCTCGTTCGGGATGCCATGAACCACTTCTTCATTAAAAGAGATGCAGATCGTCGCCGGGTAGGGGCGTTTTGCTCCATGCGGCGTGTAGCCGATGAGGGATGGAATGTCGCCACCGTCGCGAATGAGCTTTTCGGCAAGCGCGTTCAACGCTTCGGTGGAAACGCCTGGTACAGTTGCCTCTGCTACCGCACGAAGGATGTGCGCGAGGCGTCTTCCTCCTTCGCGCACGATCGGTATATCGTCCTTCGTCGCGATCATGCGGAGATGATCTTTGAGACCGCGGCCATCACCTCCTCATGCACCTTCTCGGGATTTTGCTCGCCGTTGACGGTCACTAATTTCCCGATAACGTCAAAATGCTTGAGCGCCGGCTCGGTGATACGGGAGAACTCGGAGAGGCGCGTACGAATGACCTCCTCATTCTTATCGAGCCCATCAGACCGGCCGCGAGCGAGCGAGCGTTTGACCACCTCATCCTCGCTCACTTCCAAGTTCAAGACGGTGTACGGCCGTCCGAGCCACTGTGTCACCTTCTCTATGGTGTGCGCCTGCTCCAGGTCTCTGCCGGACCCTTCGAAAATCGCTCCTCTGTCGTGCGGCAGATTGAAAAGAAAATCCTCGAGCATGTAATCCGCGACCCAGCCGGGCATCAAGAGTCCGCGTTCGTAGTCCGCACGGATGCGCTCTCCCAATTGCGAGCCAGAGGCGATGATGTCCCGGAAACGCTGTCCCGTCATGAAGATCTCATAGCCGAGCTTCTCCGCGAGGAGCTTGCTCTGTGTCTCTTTTCCTGAGGCAGTCCGTCCGACAAAAAAGAAAAGTTGTTTTGGTCCCATGTTCCTTATGATATCAGTGAGGCGATGACGCTTTCAAACTGTTTCTTTGCTTCATCCAGGCGGCCGGCTGGGTTGGCGATGACGAAATCTGCTTCCCGCATAAAGTTCATCTCGTCTTCGTAGCGGAGTTTCCTACGCTCAAGCTCAGCCTGTGCCATCGGCGCACGCGCCCGGATGCGCTCTTCCATTTCTCCCCAGGTACCGGCATTGACGAATACGATAGCCAACTGGTTGCGGGGTATCTTTTCGCGTACCTGCCGTGCACCCTGTACTTCAAGCTCCTTGAGCGCGATACGGCCCTCGGAGAGAAGTGGTAAGACCTCGGAGGCAAGCGTACCGTAGTAATTGCCGCCATACTCGGCCCACTCCAAAAATTCGCCGCGATCGGCGCGCGCCTTAAAGTCCTCGGCATTGAGGAAGATGTAATGTCCATCGCTCTCTCCTCCCCGCGGAGAGCGTGTCGTGCAGGATTTCGGATACACCAAACTTGGAAAGAGCGAACGGATGTGATTGATCAAGGTGCCCTTCCCGCTTCCAGAAGGGCCGATGACCAGGATAAACTTCCCTTTCATAGGAAAATTCTAATATTCGCGAAGCGAAACCTGTGCGTCCACTTTGCGGATGAGGTCGAGGAGGACGGAGACGACGATGAGGAGCGCGGTGCCGCCGATAGCGAGGGTCTTCACGCCGGTCGCCGCCTGCATGATGAGCGGAAGGACGGCGATAACGCCGAGGAAGAGCGCACCGACCATCGTGATGCGGGTGATGACGCGGGCAAGGTACTCTGATGTCTGATTGCCGGGACGAACGCCGGGGACGAACGCCCCGTTCTTTTGGAGGTTGGTCGCGAGCGTATTCGGGTCGAAGGTCACTGCCGTGTAGAAATAGGTGAAGACGAACACAAGGAGGAAGTACGAGAGTCCGTAGATGATAGCGCCGCCGCTCCATGAGAGGAGGGCTGTCGCGCTCGTCGCGAGCCAGGTGACGGACGACTTTGCCGCAAAGTTGAGCAAAAGCTGTGGGAAGAGGAGTATGGAGAGCGCGAAGATTATGGGGATGACGCCTGCCTGGTTGAGGCGCAGCGGCAAGTACGTTGATACGCCGCCGTAAAGCTTGTTGCCGCGTACGCGCTTGGCATAGGTCACCGGCACGGGCCGCTCAGCCTCTGTCATGACGACAACCGCATAGATCGTCGCAAGCGCTGCAAAAGCGAACCCGATATACACGGGTATCTGCGAAACATCAAAGGTGAACGAGAGCTGGCTGACGGCTTGCGGAAGGCGCGCCACGATGCCGGCAAAGATGATGAGGGAGACGCCGTTGCCGACGCCGAACTCGGTCATCAGCTCCCCTATCCACATCAGGAGTACGGAGCCAGCCGCGATAGCAAGGATGTTGACCAAGCTCTGCACGAGGGTCAGATGGGGCACGATGCCCTGGCTCTGAAGGAGGAAGAGGAACGCGTAGCCTTGGATGAACGCGAGTGGCACCGAGATTAGGCGCGCGTACTGGCTGAACTTCTTGCGCCCCATATCGCCTTCTTCCTGATACATCTGTTTCAGCTTCGGGAAGATGATGGTGAGGAGCTGCATGATGATGCTCGCAGTGATGTACGGGCCAACGCCGAGCATTACGATGGAGAGGTTCGACAGCCCGCCGCCTGAAAAGATGTTAAGGAGGCCGAGGAACTGGTTATTGGAAAAAAACTCCGCGAGGCGCGTAGTGTCGATGCCCGGCACGGGAATCGTCGCAAGGAGCCGGAAGACGATCAATGCCGCAACGACGAAGCCGATGCGCAAGAGGAGCATCCGGTCAGTGATGATGAGTTTGAGCTTAGCAAAAAAGGTACCCATGAACGTTATGACCCCTTCACGCTACCACCTTTTTTCTCGAGCATCTCTTTCGCTGACGCCGATACCGAAAGACCTTTGAGGACGAGCTTCGCCTCCAGCGTGCCTTTACCGAGGACCTTTATCGGAGGAATCTTGCCGGAGACGCGGCGGATGAGGCCGCGGGCTACGAGCGATGCGGGAGTCACGACATCGCCGCTCTTGAAATGCTTGTTGAGCGTAGCGAGATCGACAACTGCCCCACGGCCTTGCGGGATAACGCTGTCAGCACGGTTCCTGCCGTAGCCGCGACGTTTCGGGATCTTTTTGATGATATCGCGCCATTCCGGACGGCGTTTGTTGCCTGCGCGCGCGGTCTGGCCCTTGCCGCCGCGACCCGAGGTCTTGCCACGCTTCCCGCCGCGACCGACGCGACGGACGCTTTTCTTTGCTAACGCTTTGAGTGAGTGCAGTTCCATATTATTTATTTCTTGAGCATACCGAGCGCTTTGACCGTCGCGCGAGCGATGTTGAGCTTGTTCTTCGACGGCGAGAGAATCTTGGCGGTCACGTCTTTCACGCCGGCGAACTCGAGGATGAGCTTGACCGCGGAGCCAGCGACGATACCACGCTCTGGTGCGGGGCGGATAGAGACGATGGCGGAAGAATCCTTTGCCATGACGTCATGAGCGATGCTCATGTTCTTCGTCGTACGGACGGTGATCATGTTCTTCTTCGCGTCGCGCATCGCTTTTTCTATAGCGAGCGCGGTGTCGCCTCCTTTACCGAGGCCCACGCCGACGCGACCGCGTCTATCACCCGCGACGACTGCTGCAGAGAAGCTGAAACGGCGCCCGCCCGCGATGACGCGTGCGACGCGACGAAGCAGGATGGTCCGCTGGTCAAACTCTGCGCGCTCGCGCGGCTCGCGCTTTGCACCGCTACGGCTCGGGCGCCTGTCGCCTCCTCTTCCACCACGGTCTCCTCCACGGCCACCGCGCGGTGCGCGTGCTTCCGGCTTTGGCGCGTCAGTAACAACCGAAGCACTCTCCGGTACCTCTACCTTTATCTCTTCTCCTTGTGTAGTGTTGTCATCCATATGCGTGCATTAAAATTTCAATCCTCCTTTACGAGCGGCATCCGCGAGCGCTTTGATGCGGCCCGCGTAGGTAAAGCCGCCACGGTCGAACACGACTGCCTTGAGCCCTTTCTCGATCGCAGCTTTCGCGATGCGCTCGCCGACGATACCCGCGTCCTCCATCATAGTCTTACCTTTGATATCACGTGATGAAGCGCTCACAAGGGTCTGAGCAGTGCTATCGTCGATAACCTGGGCGTAGAGGTACTTGTTCGAACGGAACACGGCAAGGCGCGGATGCGTCGCGGTGCCTTTGACACGCGCCCGGATGCGGCGGTGCCTACGAGCGCGCTTGTCGGTTGCTGATTTTGGTGTGAGTTTTGACATATGATTATGAACTTGTCGCAGCAGCCTTCTTGCCCTGCTTTTGGCGGACGTACTCGCCCACGTAGCGGATGCCCTTGCCCTTGTACGGCTCCGGCTTCTTGATCTGGCGGATATCGGCGGCAAACTGGCCGACCGCATCCTTATCAATACCCGAGACGGTCATCGCGTTCTTCTCAACCAGCACCTCAAGGCCCTGCGGAATAGGAACGATGACCGGGTGCGAGAAACCGACGATGAACTTCAAGCTCTTGCCCTGGAGCTCGACGCGGTAGCCGATGCCCTCGAGCGTGAGCTTCTTCTCGTATTTCTTGTTGACGCCAGCAATCATGTTCCTGATGTGCGCGGCAGTGGTGCCCCAAAGCGAGCGAGCGAGCTTCGAAGTGTTTGCAGGCACGACCTTCGCGGTTCCCTTTTCAAGCTCGATAGAGACCATCGAGTGCACTGACTTGGTGATGGAGCCGAGCGGACCTTTGACCGTCATCATGCCGTCAGCCACCGAGACGTCGGTCTTTTCAGGTATCACAATTGCGTTTTTTCCGATGCGTGACATATGCGTTTACCAGATGGTGAAGAGCGTCTCACCGCCTACCCTATTACGACGCGCCTCGACATCAGTGACGATACCTTGCGGAGTGGAAAGCACCATGCAACCTCTCCCGTACTTTACGGGAAAGATCTCGTGCGCCTTCTTATAGAGCCGGCGGCCGGGCTTGCTGATGCGCTTCACTCCCTGAATCCTCGGCGTTCCGTCCTCGTCATAGAGGAGCTCGACGGTGATCGATTTCTTCACACCAGTCCCCGTTTCATTTATTTCGCCAATGTAGCCGGCTTTCTTGAGTGCAAGCGCAACCGCGTGCTTCAATTTGGAAAAGGGCACCGATACCTCGTGCTTTTTGACATCCGCCGCATTCTTGAGGCGAATGATGAAATCTCCGATTGGGTCAGTGATAAACATATGAAAAATTACCAGGATGACTTCTTAACGCCGGGTATCTCGCCGCGACGCGCCATCTCGCGGAACTGGATGCGAGAGAGTCCGAAGTAGCGCATGTATCCGCGCGAGCGGCCCGTCACGTTGCAGCGGTTCTTGATGCGGACCGGCGAGCTGTTCTTCGGCAATTTTTGCAGCGCTTCCCAATCGCCTGCCTTTTTGAGGGCGGCGCGTTTTGTAGCAAAACGCGCCGCGAGGCGTACGCGTTTAGCATTCCGGGCGAGTTGTGACTTTTTAGCCATACTTTCGCGCCTTTTAGGGCCTTTTTCCGCCTCTAGCCGTACGCCAGAGCAATAAAAAAGGGCTTCAAAAGCTTGAAGCCCATGGTAGCAGAGTGCCTAAGAAAGGTCAAACTACGGCAGCTCGGCCCCGGTTTTTCCTGCTCCGGGAGCTTCTGCGGGAGGAGGTGTCACGTCGATAACCGACTTCCTCAAAACCTTCCCCCTTCCCCATGAGAATTTCACCTTAACGGGCTCAACTTCCAATCTCTCTAAGACCTCTGACTCGCCGTTTTTCTTGACTACCGGCGCGATATTGAAACTACCTTCCTTGCTTTTCCCGAGCTTGATGAGTTTTTTCCCTCCATCGGTCTCTTTCCACGAATTTCTTACGGAAGCATCCATGTTTTCAGGAAAACGGAAAATCAATTTCGCCTTCAAGAGACTGTAGTCCCCCCATAAGCCTTCTGCTTTCTTGCTATCAGCAACATGATCAAGGGTAGTACCACTCCTACTCGAAAGAGTATCGTGAATAGAGGAGATATCATCAAGCTTTTTAACTAAGTCAGAAAACGTCTCCAAAACTGAGTTAGCGAACTCAGTGAGTTCTTTGCTCAGTGTGAGAATAGGCTCCTGCCCCCTTACTTCAGCATGGAGTCCTGCGGGTGGTAACGCACGTCGTTGTGCCTCAAGCAGGTCAGCGCCCGACACTGCTTTCTTAACTTCAACGCTATGAGCAAGATTGTTTTCGCCAGCCATAATTTATAGTTAAAGCTTTAATGCAGATATTGTACATTGAATAAAAATAAAGTCAATAGTCTTTGTAGTGGACCTACAAAATATAGCCTACCATGGCTAAAATCGGGCTTAACCTACTGCAACGGGACGCCGATGTGGCGAAAGAACGCTTCTGCTTCCTTCTTATTTTTTGCGGTCGTAACAATGGTGACGGCAAGGCCGAAGACGTCTTTGAGGTCTTCGTCCGAGCACTCGGGGAAAATGGTGTTCTCTTTTATGCCAAGCGTGATGTTGCCGAGCGAGTCTATCGCCTTGGCCGAGACACCGCGGAAGTCGCGTGTGCGGGGGAACGCGATGTGGAGCAACTTTTCAAGAAAGTCATACATCCTGCCGCCGCGCAGCGTCACCTGGTAACCCACCACGTCGCCCTGACGCACCTTGAAGGATGCGATCGATTTCTTCGCGCCGCGCGGTGCTGCTTTCTGTCCGGTAATCTTGGCCAGGCGGTCCTCGATGATCTCGATCTTCTTCTTATCCTTTATCTTGCCGATGCCGGTCGTAATGACCGCCTTCATGAGGCGAGGTGCCTGCATCTTGTTGGTGTAACCGAACTCATCTTTCAGAGCCTGGTATGCCGATGCGTTTTGTGTGCGTACGTTGTTCATAGTTATACTTTTGCGACGTTTGATACGTGGATGGGCATCGCCTTCTCTACTATCTGCCCCTTGCGAGCATTGCGCCCGCGCGGCTTCTGGTGTTTCTTCTTCATGTTCACGCCTTCGACGATGACCTTGTCCTCTTTCGGGAGCGCGAGCGTCACGGTACCGGTGTGGCCCTTGTCCTTCCCTGCTATCACTTTCACTTTGTCTCCTTTTTTTATTTTCATAGTGCGAATATTAGACGACCTCAGGCGCCATAGAGCCGATCTTCTGATAGCCGAGGTCGACGAGCTCGCGCGGTATAGGGCCGAAGATGCGGTTTGCCTTCGGTTCGAATGGGTCTTTGGCGTTCTTGGCGAGGATGACCACCGCATTGTCATCAAACCGGATATAGCTCCCGTCGGCCCGGCGGAACGGTTTCCTCTGGCGTACCACGACCGCCGTGAGGACTTCTTTCTTCTTCACCATCTTACGAGGCTCGGCTATCTGTACCGAGAGGACAACCAGGTCGCCTATTTCCGCATACCGTTTCTTGCTACCGCCGAGTATTTTGAAAATGCGTCCGATTTTTGCACCGGTGTTGTCGGCTATGGTTACCAATGTGCGATCTTGCATCATACGACTATAAAGTGCTTACGCTTGCTGAGCGGGCGCGAGGAGCGGATGGTCACGCGCTCACCCTCTTTCTTGGTATTGCCCGGATCGTGCGCGAGGAACTTCTTGGTGCGCACCACGTACTTCTGGTACTTCGGGTGCTTAACGTACGAGTGCACCGCCACCGTTATGGTGTCTTTCATCTTTGCCGAGACCACCGTCCCGACGAGCGTCTTTATGTTTTTTGTATCGGTTTCCATAGGTTTATTTTGTTGCGTTGAGTTGCGGAAGGATCGTCTTGATGCGGGCGATGTCTGCTCTAAGGGTGCGGGCCTTTTTCACGTTCTTCGTGCGGCCGCCTGACATCCCGAAGCGGAACTCGCGCAACTCAGCCTGCAGCTCGCCAAGGAGTTTCTCAAGTTCTGCGGCGCTCTTCTTCCTAACATCGGATGCTTTCATATGCAAATTTAGTGGCGAGCAATAATACCTGTCTTCACGGAGAGTTTGGTGCCTGCTTTGCGAAGTGCCTCGCGAGCGATAGCGTCGGTCACGCCGTCGATCTCAAAGAGCACGCGGCCCGGTTTTATCTCGACGACAAAGCGGAACGGATCGCCCTTACCCTTGCCCATCGGGAGTTCACCTCCTTTCTTAGTTTCAGGTCGGTCGGGGAAGACGCGCACCCACACCTTGCCGGTCTTGCCGAGGAGGTGCGCTGCGGCGCGGCGCGCAGCTTCTATCTGGTTGCTTGAGATGCGTCCCGGAGTAAGCGCTTTGAGCCCGTGGCTGCCAAATGAGATAGAAATTCCCCGCGTGGCAACGCTCTTTTTCTTCGGGTTCACCCGAGCGCTCTGCCACTTCCTGAATTTTACTTTTTTAGGGAACAACATACGAGTCTATTGGGCCTTCTCGGTGAAGACATCGCCCTTGTAGAGCCACACCTTAACGCCGATGGTGCCGAGCGGGAGGCGTGCCTCTGCCTGGGCGAAGTCGATGTCGGCGCGGAAGGTCTGCAACGGGATACGGCCCTTCTTCTGCTCTTCCTTGCGGCTCATCGATGCGGCACCGAGCATGCCGGAAACCGCAATACGGACGCCTTTGACGTCACGGTTCGCCATCGACTTGTCGATAGTCTGCTTCATCACGCGGCGGAACGGCAAGCGCTTCTCGAGGCCTTCAACGACCATTGCTGCAATAATCGCGGCATTGCTCTCGGGCGAGCGCACTTCGATAATGTCGAGGTGGAGCGCCGGGACGGACGTGAGTTTCATGCCCTTCAGAAGCTGCGCGAGGTCTTTCTTCAGCTTCGTGGCACCTTCGCCGGAGCGGCCGATGACCATACCAGGGCGCGCAGTGTGGATTTGCACGCGCAAATCCTTTTGCGATCGCTCTATCTCAATGTGAGATACGTACATCCCGTGCAAACGTGCAACGAGGAACTTCCGGATAGCCGCATCAGTGCGGATGAACTCGCGATTCTTCTTCGCGTCGGTCGCAAACCAGCGGCTCCTCCAATCACGGAGGATACCCAGGCGGTGCGCGTACGGATGAACGACT
Source organism: Candidatus Kaiserbacteria bacterium (assembly GCA_023269035.1). Lineage (GTDB taxonomy): Bacteria > Patescibacteriota > Minisyncoccia > Phycocordibacterales > Phycocordibacteraceae > Phycocordibacter. Next base: position 10,727 of record JAHFMJ010000018.1, read on the forward strand.
TTAGTCATATTATTTCTTAGGAGCTGCTTTAGAAACGCGCTTCTTGGCTGCTTTCGGAGAGCCCTTGGCGAGCATGACGGTGACGTGGCTCATGCGATGGCGCACCGGCGCTGCGCGGCCGAAGGCACGTGGCATGAAACGCGTGGCGACGAGGCCCTTGTCGACAGTGATGTTCTTCACCACGAGTGTGCGGACATCCTCGCCCTGCTTCTCGGCGTTCGCAGCTGCAGAGGCGATGAGCTTTGCCATAGGAGCCGAGGCGCGTTTACCCAAAAACTTGAGCGCGATAAGGGCTTCAGCGACGCTCTTGCCCTTCACCATGTCAGTCACCAGCCTGGTCTTGCGCGGCGATTGCTTGTAGTTTGAAAAAGTTGCTTTCATAGGAGGTTATTTCTTTGCCGGGGCGGCAGCCTTGGCGCCCGCAGCGGGCGCCTTCGCGGCCGAGGCGGCCGCTATCTCGGCCTCTTTCTTCTTCTGCTCGAGCTCTTTCTGCATCTTACCGCCGTGACGGGTGAACTTGGTTGTGAGGGAGAACTCGCCGAGTCGATGCCCCACCATCTCCTCGGTGACGAAGACCTCGATGAAATCCTTACCGTTGTGCACGAGGAAGGTGAATCCGACCATCTCAGGGCTGATTTCCGACGCACGCGCCCACGTCTTGATAGGAGCCGTGGTTGCAGGCTTCTTGCCGTCGATCTTCTTCAACAGCTTGTAGAAGACGTACGGGCCTTTTGAGAGAGATCGTGCCATATATCTGTATGTCGACGTATCCTATCCTCCCCATCCTCACCCGTCAACCCCTCTTGTGCGAAACCCGGGTTTCGCACATAATACAGTTATGACTGTGGCACGAGACACCGCGCCTAACGAGTACTATCACGTGTTTAACCGCGGGGCACGTAAGCATACTCTCTTCCATGATAAAAACGATTGGTTGCGTTTTGTCTTTCTCATCTTGTACATGCAGTCTCCTCTTCCCTTTACGAACATTGGAAGAATAACCTCCGGAGTATCGATTGCGGAAGGATTCGAGATGGAGCTTGAGCTGGAGGAAAAAATTTTGTCGGAGAGGTTCGTAGAGCTAACGGCGTTCTGTCTTATGCCAAACCATTTTCATCTCCTTCTTCACGAAAGACAAGAGGGTGGCATCAGTCGGTACATGCAACGAGTGCTTGTGGCGTACACCAAGTATTTCAACACAAAATACGCTGCGTCGGGGCATGTGTTTCAGGGGAGATATAAGACGGTACATGTGGAGGACAATGAACAACTGCTCTATCTCTCTGCGTATATCCACCGGAATCCTCGGGAATTAAAGGCCTGGAAAGGCAAAGAGGAGCACTACCCGTATTCTTCGCTCCAAGATTATATCGATAAGAACCGCTGGGGCGGGCTCTTGGCGACTGACATCATCACTGAACAATTCGAGACGGGCCCCAATAGCAATTATCGGGACTTCGTGCGGACCAGTACAGCAAAAGATTTCAAGGAAAAATGGAACCCCCTCACACTACCTCAATGAGGGAGATGCTCGATCGTATCGTTAATATACTTTTGGGTAGATGAGTCGGTAAAAAGAGCTTCTAAAAAAGCAACGAGGGGTGAAATTTTTGATTCGCCAATCCTCGCTTTCTCAAGTTTTCTTGATTCTGTTGCAAGCCTATAAGCCCTGAAAGCTTCTTTAAGCTTGTCCATCTATTCAGCGGACTTGCGGCGCTTGCCGACGCGACGACG
>JAHFMJ010000003.1 GCA_023269035.1 Candidatus Kaiserbacteria bacterium
TCGTCCGTCGCGAGCGCATGGGCCATATCGAGCTCGCGTCGCCCGTCGCACACATCTGGTTCCTCCGTAGCGTCCCGTCGCGCATCGCGCTTATCCTCGGCGTCTCCGCAACCGATGCAGAGAAAGTGGTGTACTTCGCTGGCTATATAGTCACGAAGGTCAACATCGAGGAGCGCGACCGCTTGCTCCGCGAACTTGAGACTGAATACAAGACCAAGTTCAAGGCGGTGACCAATGAGAAGGCGCAGACAGAATTGAAGACACTCATGCAGGGCGCAAAAGGCGACATTGAGCGCATCGCGCCCGGTGTCGTCCTTGACGAGATCGAGTACCACCGTTTCTCGGTGAAGTACGGCACCTTCTTCGAAGCAGGCATTGGCGCAGAGGCTATTTACACTATCTTCAAGGGTCTTGACCTCACCAAGCTCGCCACGACTCTCGAGACACAGCTTGAGAAGGCAGGAGCTGCCGAGACCGAGAAGCTCAACAAGCGCCTCTCCCTCATCCGCTCCATGATAAAGGCAGGCGTCCGCCCTGAATGGATGTTCCTCACCCGCATACCGATTACGCCTCCGGCGTTGCGCCCGATGGTGGCGCTTGAGAGCGGCCGCCACGCGACTTCCGACGTCAACGACCTCTACCGCCGGGTCATCAATCGTAACAACCGCCTCGTTAAATTGCGCGATATTTCAGCGCCAGAGGTCATCCTCCGTAACGAGAAGCGCATACTCCAAGAGGCCGTCGACGCGCTCCTCGACAACAGCATCCGCCGCGGTGGAGCAGCATTTTCTGCAACCTCTCCGGCACAGCGCCGCCCGCTCAAATCTCTTGCAGATTATCTCAAGAGCAAACAGGGTTACTTCCGTTTCAACCTCCTCGGCAAGCGCGTGGACTACTCCGGCCGTTCCGTCATCGTTGTCGGCCCGTCCCTCGCGCTTGATGAATGTGGTTTGCCCAAGCGCATGGCGCTTGAGCTCTTCCGTCCGTTCGTCATCGCGAAGCTCCTCGAACGCGAACTTGCGCACAATATCCGTGGAGCCGGTCGCCTTATAGAAGAGGGCATACCGGAAGTATGGGCCATCCTCGAAGAGGTCACTGAAGGCAAGTACGTCCTCCTCAACCGCGCACCGACATTGCACCGCCAAGGTATCCAGGCGTTCAAGCCTATCTTGATCGAAGGCAACGCTATCCAACTGCACCCGCTCGTCTGTCCGGCATTCAACGCGGACTTCGACGGCGACCAGATGGCCGTCCATGTGCCGCTCTCTGATGAAGCGCAGATGGAAGCACGCGAAATAATGTCAGCTGCGAAGAACGTACTCAAACCGGGTTCAGGCCAGCCAGTCATCTTCGAGAAGCCGCTTGATATCGCGCTCGGTGTGTATTGGATGACCCGCGAAGCAGGAAATGAGAAAGGCGAAGGCAAGTTCTTCCCCTCGCCGAACGCAGCAATCATGGCGTATGATTTCGGCGCCGTCGGCATTCACGCAAAAGTGACGGTCCTTCCGACCGAGGGTAATCCGAAATATGCCGCGTTCAAGGGAGAGCGCTTTGAGACGACCGTTGGCCGCCTCCTCTTCAACAGCATCCTCCCGAAAGATTATCCTTACCTTAATGGGGAGATAAAAAAGCAGCAGCTCGGCAAATTGGTTGACGACATCATAAGGATCTATGGCCTCGTCGAGACACCGCGCATCTTGGACAAGATAAAGCACTTTGGTTTCCAGTTCGCGACCAAATCCGGCATCTCCTTCAGCTTTGACGATCTTGCCGTTCCTGAGACGAAAAAGAAGCTCGTCGCCGATGCGCGTAAGGAAGTGCAAGCAATAGCTGATCAGTATGAAGACGGCCTTCTGACAGCGGAAGAGAAGCTCCGTCTGACAGTCGAAGTCTGGCAGAAAGCGATTGGTGATATCGAGAAGGAAATTCTTCCATCCCTCGACAAGCTTTCATCCGTATACACTATGGTCGTCTCCGGCGCCCGCGGTTCCGCTCGCCAGCTCTCGCAGATGGCCGGCATGAAAGGTCTCGTGACGAACACGAAAGGCGAGGTCATCGAGTTCCCGGTGGTCTCCTCCATGAAAGAAGGTCTCACGCCGATCGAGTATTTCACGACGACGCACGGCTCACGCAAGGGCCTCACCGACACCGCACTCAAGACCGCACACGCCGGCTACCTGACGCGCCGCCTCTTCGACGTTGCCCAAGATATCGTAGTTGCTGAGCAAGATTGTGGAACCAAAAGCGGCATTCCTATCCGCCGTGTCCGTTCGACCGGCATGGAAGCTGACCTGGGCAAACTACTTGCAGGACGCACGCTTGCCAAAGAAGTAACCGCAGGAGAGAAGACCTACAAGCGGGGCGTGCTGCTCTCCATAGACGACGCAAAGACGATCGCCGATGCGGGGATTACCGAAGCCCTGGTCCGCTCTCCGATGTCGTGTGAGAGCGAACGCGGCATCTGCCAAAAGTGCTATGGCGCCGACCTTGCGACGCGACAGATCATCGACATCGGCGAAGCGGTAGGCACCATCGCGGCACAGGCCATCGGTGAACCGGGTACTCAGCTGACCATGCGCACCTTCCACACTGGAGGCGTGGCGACCATCGGCGGAGACATTACGCACGGCTTGCCGCGCGTCGAGGAACTCTTTGACAAACGTCCGCCAAAAACGCCTGCGGTCCTTTCACAGGTTGAGGGCGACGTCATCGAGATCAAGGACGATATGGGCAAAAAGACTATCGTCATCCTTCCAGACGTCGGGAGCGAAGGTGCTTCGAAGACACGCGATAAGATCGAATACGAGGTGCCCCATCGTCGTGTCGCACTCGTCCAGACGGGCACGCACGTTATGCGCGGGGATGCGCTCACTGACGGCTCACTAGACCTCGACGAGCTGTTCGAGCTCGCTGGCTCGGAAAAGTTGCAGGAGTATATGATCGACGAGGTTTCGAAGATCTATGATCTCCAGGGAGCGCCGGTCTCACACAAACACATGGAAGTCATCATCCGTCAGATGTTCTCACGCGTGAGCATCGTTGACCCCGGCGACAGCACCTTTGTAAAGAATGAAGTAATTGAAATGGGCACACTCATCGCCACCAACCGGGAGCTCGAGGAAGCAGGAAAGGAGAAGGCAAAATCGGCTCCGATGGTGCTCGGCATTACTGAGGTTTCGCTGAATCGCAAAAGCTTCCTCTCCGCTGCATCTTTCCAGCACACGACGAGGATACTCATTAGCGCAGCACTCCGCGGAACGACCGACGTTCTCTCCGGTCTGAAGGAAAATGTCATCATCGGCAGGCTCATCCCTGCAGGAACGGGATTCACCGGCTCGACCAAACATGCTCGCATCAAGGCATTTCAAGAGGAAAATGCGCGCAAGCTCGAGGCTCGTCTTGCTTCTGAAGAGGAACTCAACGACATGGAGCGTATCCGTGACGTGGCTTGATGTCTGACACCGTACAAAAAATAAAGGACGCACTCGCCATTGTCGACGTGGTGCAGCCGTACGTGAAGCTCACGCGTGCTGGCAAATACTTCAAAGGAATCTCGCCCTTCACTAAGGAAAAAACCCCATCGTTCTTCGTCTCCCCAGAACGAGGTCTGTACCATTGCTTTTCCTCCGGCAAGGGGGGTGACATGTTCACCTTCATCGAAGAGATAGAGGGCGTTGATTTTCGCGGGGCATTGAAGATCCTTGCCGAGAAAGCCGGCATACCTTTGGTCGTCGAGCGGCCGGGTGAGCGCGACATGCGCGAGAGGCTCTTTGCTGCGCTTGCTGAAGCGAACGAGTTTTTCGTGTTGAACCTTGCTTCGCGTACCGACGCGATGGATTACCTCGTTACAAGAGGACTGACGAAAGAGACTATCCGTGAATGGACGTTGGGTTATGCTCCTAAAGAATGGCAGAGCCTTCACGGATATCTTCTCGGAAAGGGATTTACGGAAAACGAGTTGGAACGCGCCGGACTCATCAAGAAGCCGGATACCGGCCTGCCTGCGCAGGCAGGCGAAGCTGGCACTCACCGCTATTACGACCGCTTCCGCGGACGTATCATGTTTCCAATCCGGGACGTTTCGAACAGGGTTATCGCTTTCTCGGGACGGATATTCGAGGACGATCCGGTTCACCCCCAGGCAAAGTACCTGAACTCTCCTGAGGGCGATGTCTTCGACAAATCAAAAGCGCTTTATGGCATAGAGAAGGCGAGGGAAGGCATCCGCACCCTTCATGCAACTATACTCGTGGAAGGCCAGATGGACTTGCTTCTAGCGCACCAGGCCGGATATCACAATACGGTTGCCACGTCAGGCACTGCATTTACTGACAAGCATGCCGAACTTATCAAACGCCACACTGAGAATCTCCTCATCGCCTATGACGGGGACAGAGCGGGGATAGCCGCTGCAGGCCGCGCTGCAGCGATAGCGCTCGGTAAAGGCATGAATGTCAAGATCGCCAAGCTCCCTCCAGGAAGCGACCCGGCAGACCTCATCAAAGAGAACCCGGAGTCCTTCAAAACAGCGGTGAAAGGAGGCCTGCATGTTGTAGATTTCTACCTAGCGCACCTTATGGATGCGCACTATGATGCACGCACCTTCCGTCTCGAAGTGTCGCGGACGGTACTGCCATACGTTGCCATGATCCAAAATAAGATAGACCAAGCGCATTTCGTGCAACGCGTCGCCGAGGTCCTCTCTGTTGAGGTTGATGCGGTAAAAGCTGAACTCAAAAAGGTCTCAAATCCGAGCGCGACTATGTCAAACGCCGTTCCTACGGTGGGAGAGCCATTCCTCTCTCGCGTTGAAGCCCTTGAGCGCCTTATACTGGGTATCGAGGGTAAGACCACAGAAACCGCAGCGCTCTTCGAGGCCGACCTTTTTCTTGAACGATATCCTGAAAACGCTTCCCGCGAGGCAGCTGTCGAAGAGTTGCGAGCCGAGCTTCTGAGAGAGCGAAAGCACGAAGAGTATCGGGAAACCGTACGCGCGCTGCGCGCAGCAGAAGCCGCTCAGGACACAGTACAGGCAGAGCAGTTGATGAAGACACTTACCAACCTTGCTTTGCACCTAAAATAAGGCTACAGTCCTTTAATTGCAACCTGTTATGGCAAAGAAAACCAAAAAACGCTCTCCACGCCCGAAACGCAAGGCTCTTCGAACGAAGAAGAGCGTGAAAAAGGTTGTACCAAAGAAGAAGGCCCTCTCCAAAAGATCTACGCCGAAGATAGTAAAGCCCAAAAGTGTCTCGGGGAAGAAGCGCCAGCAACTGGAGATGAAAGGGGATCGCCTTATCGCCAAGGGCAAGGAGCGGGGTTACGTTACTTACAATGAGATACTAAAAGAGTTTCCGACCATCGAGGAGAATGTCGTTTTCCTGGAACAGCTTTATGAGCGGCTCTCGACTTCGGGCGTTGACGTGCTTGAAAGCGGAGGCATGCTTGAGGAGGTACCGGACGAGGTCGTGATGCGCGGCGGCTACCGGGGCGAGGGCTCTGCCCACGACTCCATCCAGATGTATTTGCGCGAGATAGGCCAGTACCCGCTCCTCACTGGCCAGGAAGAACGCGACCTTGCGAAGCGTATCGTCGAGGGAGATGAAGAGGCAAAGAACCTCCTCGCACGCGCAAACCTCCGTCTTGTCGTCTCCATAGCAAAAAAATATGCGTCTCGCTCTTCCGACCTCTCGCTCCTCGACCTCATCCAAGAGGGGAACCTCGGCCTCTTCAAGGCAGTCGACAAATTCGACTATACGAAAGGATACAAGTTCTCTACCTATGCTACCTGGTGGATACGCCAGGCTATAACCCGTGCACTTGCCGACCAGAGTCGTACCATCCGCATCCCCGTGCACATGGTGGAGACGATCGCCAAGTACAAGCAGATAGTCCGTCGTCTCGAACAAGACCTTGGCCGCGACCCCATGCCCGAGGAGATATCCGCCGAGATGGGTGTTGATGTCGAAAAGGTCTACCAGATAGAACAGATAAACCAGGAAACGCTTTCACTCGAAGCGCCCATCACTTCAGGAGACGATGACGACTCCTCGGCACGCGGCGACTTTGTCGCTGACACCTCCCTCCCGATGCCCGACCAGGAGACCGCGCATCGTATCCTCGTTGAGCAGCTTCATGAGATACTGGACGACCTGACGCCGAAAGAAAGAAAGATACTTGCCATGCGGCACGGGCTTGAAGATGGCATCTATCATACCCTTGAGGAAGTGGGGCAGGAGTTCGGTGTTACGCGCGAACGCATCAGGCAAATAGAAGCGAAGGCACTGGAAAAGATCCGCACCCATGGCAAGGCAAAAAAACTCCGTTCGTATTAGATTGATTCTTTGGACGAACGGAGTATTATTGTGAAATATGCTTGAAGGAAAAATACTTACTGCGAGAAATATCACGACGACTGTATCAAGGCCTGAATTAAGGAAGGTCGCATACATCAGAGGAAAACATGTCTGCGATCATTGCAAGGTCGGTATTTTTTATACCCGCGCCTTCAATTCAGATTGGTGTCAGGGTTGCTACGAAGATTAACCGAGTCTCTTAAAGGGGCAGCAGACCCCCTCACACACATGACCCTCTTTGCAGAGACATTTGGCATACGTACAGCTCCTATGCTTGCACGTGAGGCAAGGGATAGGTAAATTTAGAATTCCTACGCTAAGGTTCTTTTTTTGTTCAATTCTCATGATATTTTTTCAGTTCTGAAACCGGCTATACTATAGCAAATGAGAAGGAAAATGCCCATTAGACATTGGAGCTATTCATCGCTTATGGCCTATTTGCGCAATCCGCTGGCGTGGCACAAGCGCTATGTGGAGGGGATACGCGATATGCCCTCAACCCCCAGCTCAATAGTAGGGCGGGCAGGGCATACGGCATTGCAGCATTTCTACAGCGGGACAGAGAAGCGGGTTGCCATCGACCTCGGGCTTGACTACTTGCAACGAGTCCCGGATTTTGAGATACAGTTCGGCAAAGCATACACCAAAGCCGCGCAACGCAAAAAGCGTCTCACGATGGAGAAAGAGTATCTGCAGGCCATTCACTTCTACCTCGAACGGCCTCCGCGCCACAAAGTCCTCGGCGTCGAGGTGGCGGCGATGGCTACGGTGCCGGGCCTGCCGCTCCCGGTCAAGGCCATCTCAGACCTCGTCGTCGTCTCGAAGGTCGAGCGTGGTGCGGTGGATATCGTCGACCATAAGTTCGTCGACTCGTTTAATCACCTTGGCGCAGAAAAACCGCTTTTCATACTTCAAGCCATCTTCAACTATTACACGGTGCTCGAAGAGTTTAAAAAGCCGGTCCGGCGGTTTATCTTACAGGAGTGTAAAAAACGTAAGAACAAAGACGGCCGCTCGCAGATGCGTCGCTATGTCATCGATTTTCGCCTCTGCGAAGAGGAATTTGCTCTCTTTCATCGCCTGATTAGGGAAGCGACCGAGGACCTCGTACACCGAAAGCACTACCTCCCCAACCCATCCGATATGTTCGAAGGTAAGAACGCCTTCGATATCTACCGGCTGGGCTTATAGGAGAGACTCAGCCGCCATTGTTTACTTTGCTCCGCTGAGAACAGCATCAAGCACGGTCTTCAGAGCTGCGTAGGGCTGTGCACCAGGTATAGCCACTTTTTGCCCATCCTTTGTGACGATGATGTTATGCGGAGTCCCTTGACCGCCTGCGGCAACCGCATCATTGAACTCTTTTGCGATCTTGTCCTTGTACTTCCCACTCGTGTAACACGCTTCGAACTTTGTCGTATCTACCCCGACTCCTGCGACCGTGGAGTCGAGCTTCGTGAAGTCAAAGAAAGTATTTACGGGGAATTGCGTAAAGGTCGAGTCCAGGAACTTCCAGTATGCGTCATTCCCGCCGATCTCAGCGACACACTCAGCCGCTTCAGCGAGCTTCGGAGCGTTCGGGTGGAGCTGCTCGAGAGGGAAGTTACGGATGACCCATGCAACTTTGCCGTCCTTGCCATACGTGGCCATGACCTGTTTCATCGTCGAGTCGAACTGCTTGCAGAAGGGACACTCGAAGTCCGTGTACTCCACGATCTTTACAGGGGCATTGGGATCTCCGAGGATGTGGTCTGCTGCGGATACTGCGACAAAATTCTTCACTTGGTTAGGCGCTGTGGTTCCCGCCGTTGGAGTTGTGGTGGCATGTCCTGAAAAGAAAAGGGCTCCGGCAACAAGCGCTCCGGCAATGACTATAGCGATAGGTACGGCGAGGTTAGGCGCTTGCGTTGCGGATACATGAGGTGCCTGCGGTGATTGTTCTGGTGGCATAGCTAAGTGGTTAGTACTATAGGTGCTATTATACATGACATCATGGGGGACTGGATCACGTTTTCCATACTCGGTCTCATTGAAGGAATAACCGAGTTCCTGCCGATCTCTTCCTCCGGCCACCTCATAATCGCCCGGGAGATTTTTAGGCTCTCGGCCGATAACGGCCTTGCCGTTGACGCCGTGCTTCAGCTTGCTACCACGCTCGCGGTCGTTGTGTATTTCTGGAGAGACATTGCACGGCTTGTAAAAAGCGCGTGCGCTCCTCTTTTCGGACGCTCTATCCCCAAAGAAGACGGAAGGCTGATACTGGCGCTCATCATCGGTACTATCCCGGGTGTCCTGTTCGGACTTTTACTTGAGCACAGCATGGAGACTATATTCCGCAACTCCCACTTGGTAGCATATGCTTCGCTTGTCGGTTCGTGCATCATGCTTGCAGCCGATTATGCAGCGAAGAAGCGAAGAGCATCTGGAGATATCGGATCGGTTGGGACGAAGAGGGGCCTCATCATCGGGTTGTTTCAATCTCTTGCGCTTGTGCCAGGCATGAGCCGCTCCGGCATGACGATCTCAGGCGGGCTCTTCCTCGGCCTCTCGCGCGAGGCAGCGGCGAGGTTCGGCTTCCTCCTCGCAGTTCCCATTATCCTTGGCTCGGGACTCAAAAAACTTGCGGACCTCGGGAGTGCGGGCTTGCTTGATTCACTCGGCGTTCCGTTCCTCTTCGGCGCATTGCTCGCCTTCATAAGCGGCATGCTGGCTATCCACTTCCTCTTGAAGTACCTGCGTACTCACTCATTATCGGTGTTTGTGATATACCGCGTCATTCTCGCGGCTTTCATTCTTTTCTTCCTCTAGAACGGCAGCGTGTGGGTGAGGGAGGCACCTTTCTCTGACTCCCAACGGCTGGTATCGAGAGATATATCCTTACGTTTTCCAAGGTCTAAATAGCGGACTTTGCCGTTTGTCATGGCGAACTCGTACACTTCCTTGGTAATGCGCACGTCGTCGAGGCAATACTTCTTCACTTTTTCATACTGCCCCTCTTCCCACCACCGTACCGCGTCGAGACCGTCGCCGCTCTTTCCTTTGCCGAGAGTGGCTTTAGCAACGGAGTCCAGCTTGAGCCTGCGCCCGAGTACACTCCTGATTTCCGCGAGGAGGTCGAGGCTTCTGATTTTTGTCAGGTCGCCAGGGTAATATTTGTTAAGGATAGGGATGTCAAAGTGATCGCTGTTGTAGCCGACAAGGAGATCCGCCCGCTCAAGAATCGGCCAGAGGCCGGGCAGTTCTTCCTTGGTGAAAGCCCTATAGGTGTCCGTCTCGGAGTCGTGGATGCCGATGACCGTCAGTTCGAGCGAGAGCGGATCGAAAATGCTACCTACCGCTCCGCGCGTCTCGATGTCGAGCGTGATACGCCGCATATCAAAGGGCAGAAGGTAGATCGGTAAGCGCTACGTTCTTCTCTTCCGCAGTTTTGATATTTTTTAGTGTAATCATTCCGCTTTGCTTTTCCTTTTCTCCGTATACTGCGAAATGGGGTATACCGAGCTTCAGTGCGGCTTTGATATGATCAGCGATCTTCTCGTGCTTCATGCCGACCGCGACATTCACTCCCTCTGTACGCAAGGAGTCAGCAAAAGCAGCCGCTTCTGCGAAATCCTTTTCACTCGCCGGAGCGAGGTAAAGCTTTGTCGTTGGTGGAAGTGTAGGCAAGAGATCATGGGTTTCCAGGAAGTCCCGGGCGATAACGTCACCCATCGCAAAACCAACTGCAGGTACGCTTTCAGAACCATACTGGCCAACGAGGTTATCGTAACGGCCTCCACCAAACATTGAACGTTTGTTTGCAGAATTCGTATCGAATACTTCAAATATCACCCCGGTGTAATAATCGAAGCCCCGTGCGATGGTAACGTCAATAACCACGTTCGTGATGCCGCGCTCCCGTAAACTATGTTGTAATTTTTCAAAATACCCGAATGTCTCGCTTTTAGAAAGCGCGTTCAGAAGCTCTGTCGGAAGTTCAGCATCCTTGCCTTTTGAGTCCAACATACGTGTCATTTCTTGTCGTTTTTCCTTCGCGATCCCAGCCGCATCATATGCGAAGTCAAGAAATTCACGACTTGCAATGCGAATACTAAAATCAGTATCCGAAGCGCCAAGCTCCTTCATGACGCGGTAGGCGAGGGTTATTACCTCGACGTCTGCCTCTGTTCCAGAAACGCCAAAGAGGTCAGCATTTAATTGCCAAAACTCGCGCAGCCGGCCACGCTGCGGGCGTTCATAACGAAAGAAATTTTGTATGCAATACCAGCGCAAGGGGAAACCCAGTTCGCGTTTGCGGGCGGCGACCATCCGCGCGACGGTGGGGGTCATCTCCGGCCGGAGCGTTACGGAGCGCTCGCCACGGTCGGTGAAGGTGTAGGTCTGTTCTTTGATTATTTCTTCACTGGTTTTTGCCGTATAGAGTTCTGTCGACTCGAGAATTGATGCATTGTACTCTTCATAGCCGAAACTCTCTACGGCCCGGCGCATCGCGGCAAAAATATAATTCTGTATTCGCTGGTCTTCTGGGTAAAAGTCACGCACCCCTTTGTACGGCTCGATCATAGGCCGATGGTGTGATCTTCCATCTTTTTTATATGCGACTGTTCTATCTGCGTATTTCTGATCGTCCGCTCGACCCCTTGCGGGTTCGGCACCTCAGTGATCTCAAATTCGTCTCTCGTACCAGCGGTCTGCACCTCTACGGTCCCGAATCCGAGCAGGTTGCCGATGATGCCGTGCGCCTTGGTCTCGATGTCCTGGATGTGGTCCAGGTCGAGGAGCGTAGCAACATTGCGCTTGAAGAAACCTTGCTGGTCGATGTCGACGATGCGCAGGTTGGTGATGATCCAGATGTCGAAGTAGTAGTCAGTCCAGCGCTCAAACAGAAGGTGCCAGAATACCAACGTCCATAAGGCACCGAAAAAGAGACCGAAACCAGCAGGGGGGTTGAGCGACGCGTTTCCTGATGCGATCAATGAGGCGACGAACGGGATGAAAAAGAAAGGCAGCAGGAAGAGGATGAGAAGGCCGACTATGTCGCGGAACAACACGAACCAATGGTGACGGACGACGGCGACAACATGTTCGCCGGCGCGGCGATCGGCAAGATAGTGTGCGAATTGTTCTTCAGCCATACGCTTATACGAGAGCGATTCCGGCGAGCATCGCGCCGATGAGCACCACGATGCCAACGATGTAGACCGGCAATGCCATCCAGACGAGCGGGTACATGTATCCAAAACGCAGCCAGTGGTAGAGCTCTGCAAAAACGTAATACACCGTGACGAGAAGCACGATAGCGAAGAAAAACCACAAGATTACTGTCGGGTCACCTGCTGGGATCGTGGTTGCTACGGGGACGGGCTGCATATGAGAGATAGTATAGCAAAAAGTTTACTCTGTGGAGATACGTGAGTATCGCAGCACTCCGTACTGGTCTTTTCTGACCTCAGCCTTTAGGTCGAGCAAGCTGGCGAGGGATTTGATAGGTACCGAATGTTCGGGCTCGTGTTCTATATAGAGCGCTCCGCCGGGGTTGAGGTGCGGCAAAAGCCCCTCTAAGGTCCTCCTGATGAGCGCAAAGCCGTCCTCTTCGGCAAAGAGAGCCTCTTCTGGCTCGAATGCCAAGACCGAATCCTGCACCCTTTCTATGCGGTTTTTGGAAAGGTATGGAGGATTGGCGAATACAGAGTCGTATGTTCCGGTTATTGCGCTCCAAACATCAGTCCTAATAAGCGAGACGCGTTCAGTCGAGATGCCATTTTCGGAGATATTTTTTTCAATAGTAGGAAAGTGCCGCTCGTCAATTTCAGCAAAATCAACATGTGCCTGAGGAAGGTGGGCAAGCAGCGCAATCCCTATGCAGCCGGATCCAGCAAATAAATCTAAAATGTGCAGAGCTCGGGTCTTTTCCAAGCTGCTTAGTGCTTGTTCGACCCAATACTCAGTTTCGGTTCGGGGAATGAGCGGGCGAGAATCGAGAAAAATCTTCGTGTCCAAAAAGGGCACCCAACCTATCTGGTAGGCGCTAGGCTCGGCGGTCATTACTGCACTTGAAGGTCCAAGCTCGGTACGTCGTTCTCAATGACTTCCCAGCCTTTCGGTACATCGCAAGGAGTGGGAAACTCTTTGATGGTACCGGTCTTTGGATCGCGAGCAGGAGTGATTACTTGGGCGCATATCTGTTGGTCAGCCGTGCCCCCGGTAGGCGTACCTTCTTGCGTCTGAGCTGAATTGTTTTGCGTGTTAGAGGGCCAAAGAGAGGTCCCCGAAGAAGCAAGCCAATAGGCGCCTGCCGCGATTACGGCGATGCCGATAAGTATAAGCACGAATTTTGGTACGAACATATGTTCCAGTATAACAAAAAACCCCGAGCTCGGAATGCGCGGGGTTTTTAAGCTGAAAAAAATTTACCAGCTGTTGCGGCGACCACCTTGGTCTCCGCCACGGCCACCACCGAAGCCTCCACGGCTTCCGCCGCCAAAGCCTCCGCGACCGCCTCCGCTACCGCGAGCACCCTCCTCCTGAGGACGAGCCTCGCTGACGCGGACCATGCGTCCGTCAACCTCTTTGCCATCAAGCCCATCAATAACCGCCTTCGCCTCGTCGTCGGAAGACATCTCGACGAATCCGAAGCCGCGCGAGCGACCGGTTTCGCGGTCCATGATCACCTTTGCAGATGACACGGTACCGAACTGGTCACATGCCGCTTTTAAACTGTCATCGGTGCTGTCATAAGACAAACCACCGAAATATAACTTTGTAGCCACGATATTTTTCTAACTAGCTAATTAATTCGAGTTTGATGTGTTGGCCTGGTCCTGCGCGCCTCTCCGTAAGGCGCCTCGTAGAGGTTCTTGACAATCTTACCCGTACATAGATTATAGCATTAACAACGTCATTGCGCAATGGTTTAGCCTTTCTTGCTGTGGACGATTTCCCACACGATCGGCAGGATAGAAACGATGGCGATAAGCACTGCAAATACGATGATGTAGTTATCGATCCCGGGGACAGTGTTGCCGAGGAAGAAGCCCAGAAGCGTCATGCCGGCGCCCCAGAGCGTACCGCCGATAACATTATAGGCAAGAAACTTGGCATACCGCATATTCGCAACCCCAGCAATGATGGGGGTGAAGGTCCTTACTGCAGGGATAAAACGCGCCAGGAGGATGCTCATGCCACCCTTCCGCTCAAAAAAGAGTCGCGCTTGCTCGACTCGGGCATGGCTGAACCAGAAAGAATCAGGACGAGTGAAGATCATCGGACCGATTTTATTTCCGAACCAATATCCCACGGAATCTCCAGCGATACCTGCCACAACAACAAGTGAGAGCAGCATCGGGAGAGAGAAGAAGCCTCTGGAGGCCAGGAACCCCGCGGTAAAGAGCAGGCTGTCGCCGGGGAGGAAAAAACCAAAAAAGAGACCTGATTCGGCAAAAACAATGCCAGCCAGGCCGACGTATCCGGCTGCCTCAAGTAGCGCGAGGAGGTTAAACATGAGAACATTGTAACAGCACAGCACGATGAGACATATTATTCTTACAACACATGCTTCGACCGAGTACGAGCTTCTCGATTCCGGCGGTGAAGAAAAACTGGAACGGTACGGCAGCGTCGTCCTTGCGCGTCCCGACCCTTCCGCACTTTGGGAAAAGCACTTGTCAGATACTGTCTGGAAAGCAGCTGATGCCTGGTACGAAAGAAAAACTAAAGGCGGGGAATGGCATACCAAGAGCACCCTTCCAAAAGAATGGGCCATCGACTTCGGCGGCCTGCACTTCATCATCAAGCCCACTTCTTTCAAACATACGGGCCTCTTTCCTGAACAGCTATCGAATTGGGAGTGGACGGCACAGTTGATACAAAATGCAGGACGACCTGTATCAGTCCTTAACCTTTTTGCCTACACAGGAGGAGCGAGCCTTGCTGCAGCGCAGGCAGGCGCGTCAGTGACACACGTTGACGCGTCAAAAACCGCTGTCGCCTGGGCCCGTGAGAATGCCAAGCTCTCAGGTCTTGCGGAGAAGCCTATACGATGGATTACCGATGACGTGCTGGTCTACATTGAACGCGAGATGAAGCGCGGAGTGCACTATGACGGCATCATCATGGATCCGCCCGCCTTCGGCCACGGACCTAAAGATGAACTCTGGAAGATAGAAGAGGATTTCCTTACGCTCATGAAACTGTGTCGGGAGTTGCTTACGGAGAAGCCGCTTTTCTTCATCGTAAACGGCTACGCCTCCGGCTATTCATCACTCGCATTTGCTCACAATCTCGCCACATTGGCAGAACGATTTACGGGCAGGGAGGTTGAGCATGGCGAATTGACCATCGCTGAATCGGGGAGCGGACGCCTCCTGCCCTGCGGAATCTTTGCCAGGGTACAATAGGACACATGATTCACGGAGGCCATCGACTCAAGATATATACCAGGGTCGAGCATGTGCTCGTCGCTCTCGCCACGCTTTTTTTGCCTGCGATATTTCTCCTCATTTACGGAAGCTTTGCAAAGTCTGATGCGTTCGTTCTCGCATCGGGACTCGGCATCTCATTCGCTCGGCTGCTTGTCGGTTATGCCATCTCGCTTTTTGTCGGGCTCGCGATCGCTCTTTTGATCGGGACGAACAAAGCTGGCGAGTGGCTCATGCCGGTGTTCGATGTGCTGCAGAACGTCCCGTCCTTCGCCCTTATTCCCGTGTTCGCGCTCCTCTTGGGCTACTCGAACACGATGGTCGTCATTTTTGCGGCAACCTCGATCGTCTGGCCCATCCTCTTTTATGCTCTCTCCGCACTCCGTACAGCGCACCAAGAGTGGGACGAAGCCGCGACGATATTCGGTGCTGTGGGATGGAAAAGAGTCTGGAACTACCACTTGCCGCTGGTCTTCCCCGCAATAGTGACCGGCTCTATCGTCGGGATCTCGATCGGTTGGGAGGCAGTGATCGGCCTCGAGATAATCGGTTTTCATACCGGCGTCGGTGTCTTCCTCGACAGTGCGAGCAAGCAGGGCGACCAGACAGCCCTCTTCCTTGGTATCGTTGCCATACTCTTCCTCGTAGTGACCATCAACAAGCTTGTCTGGTCGCCGCTCCTCAAACATGCGCGTCTGTATGCAGAATAAACCTGCCATTGCTGTCGAGGGAGTCTCATTCCGTTTTGCTGACGAAACGAAACGTGCGCCGTTAACGCTGAAAGATATTTCCTTCTCAGTGGCGCACAGTGAGTTTGTCTCTATAGTTGGCCCGTCAGGATGCGGAAAGTCGACACTCTTGCGCCTCATCCTTGATCTGCAAAAACCGACCTCAGGCAGCGTCGAGAAGAATTTCACCAAAAGCGCGATGGTCTTTCAGGGAGTTGCAACTTTTCCCTGGCTCACGGTGTATGAGAATGTGGCTTTCGGGCTTCGTATGCAAGGTATGCGAGATGACACAATAGCCTCGATAGTGCGGGAGAAGATCAACGAAGTTGGCTTGCGTCAGAACGAGGGGAAGCACCCGCGCGAACTCTCCGGCGGTATGCGCCAGCGTGTCGGGGTTGCCCGCGCCCTTGCCGTATCGCCTGACTTCCTCGTCATGGATGAACCGTTCTCAAGCCTCGATTCCATCACGGCAACGGCGCTCAAGAACGATATCCTGGCGTTGTGGGAAAAATATCGCATGACCGTCCTCCTCGTCTCACATCTCATCAGTGAGGCAATAGAGCTCTCGGACAGGATCATCGTTATGGGAAAGCATCCAGGCATGATAAAAAAAGTGATTCCGATCGAGCTTCCACGACCACGCAACCCTCGTTCGTCGGAATTTTTCAAGCTCCTGGACGAGATCACCGCCCTCATCGATGCCTAAAAACGAAGTGGTGTAATAAGCGCGCGGTTCTTGATACTATATAAAAACAATGCCTTCCCTCTACAAGCCGATGTTCCGTGAATATGATGTCCGGGGGAGAGAATCCCTCGAGGAGCTTAATGAAAGTTCCATCTATCATATTGCGCGTGGATTCGGGCGGATGTTACAAGATCACAATGTCACCGAAGCGATCGTCGGGCATGATGCACGCTCTACGTCTGAGAGGTTCCACGACCAGGTCATAAAAGCCCTTACGGAGTCCGGTGTGAACGTGGTCGACATAGGTCTCGTAACGACACCGATGAGTTATTGGGCGCAATTCCATTTCAATGTCAAAGGGCTTGTCATGATCACTGCAAGCCATAATCCAGTTGGATGGAACGGCCTCAAGCTCGGTACCGACCTTGCAAGGACACTCCTTCCGGACGCAATAAAAAACCTCTACGCAATAATAGCTCGCGAAGAATACACCGAAGGTGCCGGGAAGATACGACATGAAGATGTGAAAGAAGCTTATTTTGCTGATCTTGTGTCGCGGGCGAAGCTCGGGAGGAAACTAAAGGTGTTAATAAACACCGGCAATGGAACTGCGGGTGCCTATGCGCCGGAGCTGTTCCGTCTTTTTGGATGCGAAGTGGTCGAGCACTATACCGCTATTGACCCGACGTATCCTCATTACACACCGAATCCCGACGGTACGGTGATGATGGATGACACCGGGAAACAGGTCGTCGCGCATGGGTGCGACATCGGCCTGGCGTTCGACGGGGATGGCGACAGGCTCGGTGTCGTGGATGAAAAAGGCACCACGGTATGGCCTGACCGATATTTACAGCTCCTTGCTCGGCTCGTCTTGTCAAAAAAACCTGGAGCAAAAATAGTCTTCGACGTGAAAGTTTCTGAGGGATTACCGCAGGACATAGCCGCTCATGGCGGGGTGCCGATCATGTGGAAAACAGGCCATTCGTATATCAAGAGGAAACTCGCGGAAGAGCAAGCCGCTCTCGGCGGCGAAATGAGCGGGCATATCTTCTTTTCGCACGGGTTCTACGGTTTCGATGACGCCTTTTTTGCCGCTTTAATGGTCCTGGAGTATGTATCGCAACAGCGGGGTGCATCGGTATCACAGATCGTAGCTGATACCCCTTATTATGTTTCAACACCGACTATCCAGATCGAAACAACGGAAGAAGACAAATATACTGTAGTAGATGCTCTTACTGCAGAGTTCAAGGAGGAAGGGCATAGGGTCGTGGATATCAACGGGGCTCGCGTCTACATGCACGGTGGATGGGGCCTTGTTCGAGCCTCATCAAACGTTCCTGCGCTTGTTCTCCGGTTTGAGGCGAATACTCAGAAGGACCTTGAGAAGATACAGTCGATATTCAAGAAAAAGCTGGACAGGTTTCCATCAGTAAAAAGTAATTGGGATTCATCCGGCCACTAAGTCTTACAATCCATGAACTTTTCTCAAATTGAACTCAGAAAGCTTGAAATATCTGTCACCAGCATATTGAAAGACCTGCAGCAATTGCTGATTCAAGAATGGCAACGCGCCCAGGCTGTTTCTCTGAAAGCGTTGCGGGAACCGGTAACTGAAATCGACATACGAGTTGAGAAGGAGATACGCGGAGCCTTGGCTAAACTCTTACCGGAGGCCGGATTCATAGTGGAAGAAGGAGATAGCCTGAAAGGGAAGGAATATCAATGGGTTATCGATCCTATAGACCAGACCAAGAATTTCATCGGGCATATACCGCTCTTTTATACGCAGGTCGCACTCGTCTACCGCGACGAGCCTATCCTCGGAGTCATTTTAAATCCCGTCTCGGGACAATTGTTTTCAGCGAGCAGCGGCAACGGCACAAAACTGAACGGTGAAACAATAATAAAAAACGTTAAGGACACGTTGAGCGAAGCCCTTGTGGACATAGATTTTGGAGGAAACAGCGAAGGAGTGGACTGGAAAATGCCTGCATTGAGCGCGCTTGCCCAAGCCGCCTACCGAATCCGCATCACTGGTGGAGCGTTTGCTCCGTACCTCATAACAGGAGGCATAGACGCTTTCATATCATTGAGCGAAGTGACAAAGATCGTTGATCAAATGCCACGGATAATCCTCACAAGGGAACTTGGGCTGACATCAGAAATCCTCGATATTGGCGGACGTCGAGTCTACCTTGCAGGAAGCAAAACAGTTTTCGATGAGATAAGAAAAATATTGACTGAAATGGTAGTGGCGAAGTCTTGAGTCATTGTTTGAGCACTTTCCTTCGTGCGTATTTTGATATGCCAAATCCTAAGAGAACAGCCACAAGGATGGTCCCGATGAGGAATGTTATTTTCAGGCTCTCGGTCACTTTCACCAGGAGGTCAGCATACGAATAACCGATGTAGAGCATCGCTGAGACCCATATCACTTCTCCGATAGCATTGACGAACATATACTTCCAGAAAGACACTTTTGTCGCGCCGCCGGTGATCAAGACTGCGATTCCAAGACCAAGGCCCATGAGGAGTTTATTGCCCAGGAGCGTCACGGCATGGTACTTAGCGAAGAGCGATTTGATCCTATCGAATACTGCAGGCGTCACGCTGAAGTAGCGTCCTGAACGAGCGATGAACCGATCTGCGTAGAAGTAACCAACAAAATACCAGCCCATGTCCCAGGTGAGTTCTCCGAGGGCGAGCGTGAGGAAGAGCGGTATGAGCTCGAAGGCGCCTTCGTGAAGAAGGAAGCCGGAGGCGAGCATGAGCGTCGGTCCTCCGAAAGTAGTTGCCAGAAAGATGATAGGATACTTGAGATATACTGCGAGAGATATCGCATACGATACGATAGCGGGTATCTGCATAGTCCTAAAAGTATACCTTGTGAAAATCAGCTTCGTCATACCGGCATATAACGAGGAACACTACCTGCCAGGGTGTCTGCAAGCCTTGAGGACAGAGATATCGCGGCATGGTGACGCGTTGGAAACCGAAATCATCGTCGTGAACAATGCCTCTACCGACGACACTGCAGAGGTGGCTTCTCTTTTTGGCGCAACTGTGGTTAACGAACCGACAAAAGGGGTCGCCCGGGCTCGGCAAAAAGGCCTTGAAAATGCGACCGGCGACATCGTTGCGTATATTGATGCTGATACGAAGGTCACTCCTGACTGGATTGTTCTGATGCTCTCGGAGTTCGCTGCCGATCCTTCTTTGGTGGCGTTGAGCGGTTCATGCATATTTTATGACCTGCCTAATTTTTGGCGTTTCGTTGCTGGTCCTTACCAGGCGTTCGTGGGATGGATGACCGATCTCGTAACCGGGCAGTTGGTGTTCGGGGGCAATTTTGCAGCACGTCGTTCAAGCCTGCTTGCGGTCGGAGGATTCGACGTCTCCATCGTCTTTTATGGCGAAGATCAGAACATCGTTCAACGTCTGAAAAAGATCGGCAAGTACAAATTCAGTTTGAAACTGCTGGCGTACACTTCTGCCCGTCGCTTCAATGCCGAAGGCGTCTTGCGAACGGCATCTACCTACGCATCGCATTTCGTCTACGCCTATGTTCTTGGACGTCCGCCGAGATCGGACTATCGCGATATCCGTTGATGAAGCAGATCATCTTTGTTACCGACGCATGGGAGCCGCAGGTGAACGGCGTCGTGACCGCAGTGGAGATGACCACTCGGATACTTAAGGAGAGAGGATATGAGGTTACCGTCATCCACCCTGGACATTTTAAAACTTTCCCGCTACCTCTGTATCCGGAGATCCGCCTTGCCCTCTTTCCGTACCTTCGTGTGCAAAAAATCCTTCGCCAACAACCGCATGCGGCTATTCACATCGCAACAGAAGGCCCGCTTGGCCTCGCGGCACGGCGTTTTTGTCTAAAAAACACCATTTCGTTCAGCACGTCCTATCACACCCAGTTCCATCTCCACCTCCAAAAGCGAGTACGGGGTCTCACTGGGGTTGCGTACCGTTTTTTGCGCTGGTTCCATGCGCCTGCCACGGTTACGATGGTTGCTAGCCAAAGCCTAAAAGACCAACTTGAAGGAGCCGGATTCCGGCATCTTGCCCTCTGGCCGCTCGGGGTCGACACAAAACTTTTCACCCGCAATCCCTCTCCACAGGTATTAAACCTCGTGCATCCCGTTTTTGGTTACTTCGGACGCCTCGCGAAAGAAAAAAGTCCTGAAGAATTTCTCAAACTCGACCTCCCCGGAACAAAATTGGTGATAGGCGACGGCCCTATGCGAAAAGAACTTGAAGCTCGGTATGGTGAGTCCGCAGCTTTTGTCGGATACAAAAAAGGGCAGGGCCTGGTTGATCACCTCTCTACCGTTGACGTGCTCGTATTCCCGTCTCGTACGGAAACCTTCGGGCTCGTGATTGTCGAGGCTCTTGCCATCGGCATCCCCGTCGCTGCGCATGCGGCCATGGGTCCGCAAGACATCATTGAGAACGGCGTTGACGGCTATATTGATGAGGACTTACAGAAAGCCGCAATCACGTGTCTCTCGCTCAACAGAGATAACTGCCGCAAGAAAGCGCTTCTTTTTTCCTGGGAAAGAGCCACTGATATATTTCTCACTAACGTGGTGACGTCGCACTAAGTGCGATTTTTCCATTCCACCAAAGCGCCGGCCTTCTGTTCCATGTTGTCTGCCCGGCGGATAGAGCGTTCATTGTTCCGAGGAATGAGTGCGATGTGGGGAAGTGCATTGAGCCTCGTATCGATATACCAGAGTTCTTCTTCCGCGCTAATCCACTTGCTTCCAAGCGTGCGGAGGTTGAGAGGTGTCGAATAACTACGCAGGGTCTTCTTGCCGTTTGTGTCCAAGAACCATTCATGGAAATAGGAGAGTGCGAGCTCCCGAAGCGTCTTGTATATAGGGTCACGAAATCGCAACACCGCATGATTGGTCTTGCTAATGGCCCCCCAGTAGCCATTGCGCTTGTAGAGCGCTACAACGTGGTCGTCATCCGGACGCTGTGCCGCGAGGTCCATAATGAGGGGTTTTTCTCCATAGAGCCAAAGCGCCGTAGCAGCAAAAAGGGCTCCCTCGATGCAATGAGCCTTTCTTTCGCGCAAGACCCGGCGCGGAGACATATGAGTTTCGCCGTGACGTTCGTGATTGAAAGGCAGCGAGTCAAGAAAGTCCTGGATTTTTATAGGTGAGGAGAGCTTTTTGAAGACCGCAAGCTCTTTTCCATCGAGAGAGAACATCATGATGAGTAGAGGGTAGCGAGAATCGCTACTGCTCCGGTGAGAAATTTCTTGGTCTTTTCGACAAAAGCCAATTTCTCCTTGACCGTCAGCGTATCGTACCATCCGGGCTTTTGTAGCTCGCCCAGGAATTCCTGAGCATTTCTCACTAACGTCGTGAGCTTGCTTTTACCCTGCAAGGAAGATGGTGCCGCAAGAGCGGAGATAGTTTCAAGCGCATTCAATGCGGCTCCGATGTTATTAACCCTGAGCGCATTGGTGTCAAGAGAGGTCAGTATCTGAACAGGAAGGGCTTTTCTCCAGGAGCGCCTCTCTTCGTGATTTGCAAAGGTGTCGATGATGATTGGGGCCCTGAGAAAGGAGTAGATTGAAGCGACTTGTGAAGAGAGGTACTTGTTGCCCATCTTCTCCAAACCTTCGACTTCCTGATCCGTCTTAGCCAGTATGAGAGAACTAGGGATCCGTATCTCTTTGATATGGCCGGTCTGCAAAAGAAACCCGTGTACCTGTTCCGAGGTAAGCGGATTGTCACTGCTAGCTCGACTTTCCAGACCGGATGCCATAACAAGTATTATTAGTGTATACTACCTCAAAACTAAATATGGACAGAAACCTAGCGCTCGAGTTCGTGAGGGTGACAGAGGCCGCAGCGATAGCAGCTTATGCGTGGATAGGTAAAGGCGATAATAATGCCGCTGACGGCGCTGCAGTGGACGCTATGCGCACCTGGTTCAATGAGATACCTTTCAGCGGCAAGGTTGTCATAGGCGAGGGCAGTAAAGACGAGGCCCCGGAATTGTATACCGGAGAGAAGATAGGCCTCGGAGGCGCGCCCTACATGGACATCGCCGTCGATCCGCTTGAATGCACCAACTCAGTTGCCTATGGCCGCTACAACGCGACCAGCGTCATCGCGGCAGGCCCGCGCGGCACGCTGCTCTCCGCACCAGATACGTACATGGATAAGATAGCGGTCGGACGCAAAGCAAAAAAAGCGATCAACCTCGATGCCTCTGTTGCGACGAACATCAAGAACGTTGCAAAAGCTCTCGGCAAGAAAGTCTCTGATGTTACGGTAATCATCCTCGAGCGTGATCGGCACAAGAGCCTCATCCAGGAAGTCCGCAAAGCCGGAGCGCGGGTTCGGCTCATCAGCGACGGCGACGTTGCGGCGGCAATAGCAACCTGCATGCCTGACTCCGGCATTGACCTCTTGTTGGGGGTTGGTGGCTCGACTGAGGCGGTCCTCGGGGGTGCAGCGGTCAAGATACTTGGCGGCGAGATGTATTGCCGTTTCAAGCCCACCGACGCGCACCACGCTAACCTGGTAAAAAAAGCTGGTTTCAATACGAAGAAGATCTATTCGACCGAGGACCTCGCGAAAGGGAAAGAGCTGATGTTCACCGCGACTGGCATCATAGACGGCCCGCTGCTCCCTGGCGTCCTCGTCACTAACGATGCACTCATAACGCACTCAGTCGTCGTGCGCGGAGAGACAAGCACCCTCCGCTATGTCACAACCCATCATCAACGCTAAGAGACGAGGGTAAGGCCGTCAGGATGAAAAGGAGCCGCGATCCAGCTGTTGCCTTTCTTAGTGCGGCATAACTTCCATAGGGTTCCATCCCAAAAGTCTAAAAAGACCGCTTTGTTGGTTATCGAAGAGACCCGAGAATGGCGCTTGATACCCTTATCAGCGCATAACTGTGCAATACTTCTTCTTTTCTCTTTCTGAGCGCTTGCGTGCATCACGAAGTATAAAGCGGTCTCGCGCATGGACAAAAGGTACCCCTCAAAGGGATGGCATGCAAGCGGCTTCCGGCTTAAGTCCGGAGAGTGCTAGATAGGGAAGTAGGAGGAAAACTTACCCACAAGCGGGAGTTGCTTTTCCTTTCCTTGGGTTACGTACACGATGCCGATGATGGAGAGGATAAGCGTGCCGATGTTGACGGCTTGCCAGAGGAGGAACAGCATCCAAAACATAGAACTCAATATCCAAACAGCAACCTCTATGACGAAGAGGACAAGTCCTTGCTTGATGTGGAACTTAACGAACGGGTCGTCTTTTGCGACAAGGTACGAAACGATAACAAGCGGCCCGATGTAAGCAAGGATGCCCATCAGGGTGTTTTTCTTATCTCCTCCAGCCGGTGCGCTCATATTTTCCTCAGCCATATACAAACTATTGGTGATTACTTTTTAAACTGCCGTCAAGCAGTATACCACTAGTTTTGAGGAGGTTTTTCTTGTAGCAGGAACGTATCGTTGAGATACGCTAACTCGCTGCGCATCTGCCTGACAAGCCGTAATTCAGGTTCGGGAGCGACCGTCCGCTCCAAAAGCGCTTCCTCGATGAAACCGAGCACCGTCGAGAGGTAGGCGAAGTAATCGGCCGAGTGGACGTGGAAGAGGAGGCGGTTTATCTTTTCCTTTTCAGCGGCTTCCAAAAAATGAATCGGTGGAAAGATAGGCGAGTGCTGATCATTAGTGTCCATAGAATACTATTTAGGTGAATGCAGATTCTACCACTCGGATCCTTAAAACAAACTGTGGATTATTTTTTCTGATACACTGCATCGACATGCAACGACGAATCCTACCTGTCCTTTTTGCAACGCTCGTGCTTGATGCGGTCTCGTTCGGTATTGTCATACCCATCATTCCCATAGTCCTTACCGACCCGAGCTCGCCCTCGTTCATCCTGAAGGGCTTCTCCACCGCCTCTCAGCTCCTCATTGCAGGGCTCGTGACTGCGGTCTTCGGCCTCATGCAGTTCATAGGCGCCCCGATCCTTGGAGAGCTCTCTGACGTGTATGGAAGAAAACGGCTTCTGACCGTCGGCGTCGGAGCCCTCGCCTTCTCCCAGCTCCTCTTCGGCTTTGGCGTTGAGATCCATGCCCTCTGGTTGCTCTTCTTCAGCCGTATCGTCGGCGGGCTTGCTGCCGCAAACTTCGCCATTGCCCAGGCCACCATCGCTGACGTCACCGAGCCAAAGGATCGCGCAAAGAACTTTGGCCTGGTTGGCGCGGCCTTCGGCATCGGATTTATCATCGGGCCTCTTCTCTCAGGCTGGCTGACCAATATTTTCTCAAGCGCGTCAGCACCATTCTGGTTTGCCGCCGCTCTTGGCCTGCTGAACGTCCTCTCCCTCTCCCTCTTAATGCCGGAGACGAAAAAGCATATCGCGGAATCCGCACGGAAATTCCACTTTATGAAGGGTGTACAGAATATTAAAGCCGCATTCAATGATGTCGACACTCGGCCGGTATACCTGACGAGCTTTTTGTATCTCTCGGGATTTGCGTTTTTTATAGCGTTCTCCGGTATCTATCTCGTACAGCGTTTTGGCATCTCTCCGGCTGAGCTGGGGACCTTTTTCGGGGTCGTTGGAGGTTGGATCATCTTGACCCAAGCGGTTATCTTACGCATCCTCACCAAGCGCTACAGTGAACGCACGATACTCCGCTATTCCATCCTTATGATGGGTGCCGGGCTTTTCATCTACCCGCTTCTGCCCTCGATGGCCTTGGTGTACGCCATACTCCCTATCATTGCGATAGGGAACGGCCTCTCTGTAGCGAATGTCGGGGCTCTCATCAGTAAAGGCGTCTCGGCAGATAAGCAGGGGGCCGCACTCGGCATCAACGGGTCCTTGATGGCCCTCGGTAACGGGGTTGCACCGATAGTTGCCGGTGCGATAAGCGCCTGGCTGTCCATAGCGGCACCTTTCTTCCTTGGAGCCTTTTTTGTCAGTTGCGCATGGCTCGTTCTTTTCGGCTTACGGAAGAGCGTATAATCGCTCCATGTACGTAAAAGTCCGTGTTCACGCCGCAAGCAAGAAAGAGGAGATACGTGAGACCGACGATAACCATTTTGAGATTTCCGTAAGAGAGGAAGCGGTACAGAACATGGCAAATAGGCGGGCCGTAGAGCTCGTGGCAGCATACCTCCATGTGAACGCCAGGCAGATACGCATCATCAGCGGCCATCACTCGCCCTCGAAGATCTTTGTAGTGGATGATGCTGCCTTACGCTGACTTTGTTTTTTCGCCCGAAACATCGAGCACAAGCTTGTCCGACGTGAATGACATACAGAGCGTGGTGACCGCATAGCCGCTCCTTGCCAGTAGCCGATTGAGTTGAGCCTGGAAAGTGGCGTTGATTTTCTCGCCGCCTATCTTATCCTCGATCATCTTCTCGACATTCTTAATCGCGATCTTCTTCGGAACTACCGTGAATGAAGTCACGCTTATTTTTCCGGTGCTTTTGCCCTGGGGATCGGTGATGTTTTCGAGATTGATAGTCAAGTTTATGTCTTTGGCACCTATCGGGGTATCTACGGTGAATTTTGTCGTTACAACCGCCTTAGCCGATTGGATCTGAACCGAAAGGGATTCGATGTTTGTGACGTTTCCTAAGGAGAGGACGATGCTCCGCATCAGCGTTTCAAGCTCTTTCGGAGAGAGCTCTGCGTGGAATGAGTTCCCGCTCTCGAAAGACTCGATGACCGGCGTAAGCCATGTCTTTTCTCCAGCCATGATGCGGCTAGTATATCAGCTTTATGCTATTGGCAAAAGATTTGTTTTAAGTACACTAAACAATATGAGCAATCCAGAGACAAAGGGATTCCGGATACACCGCGCAGCCGAAAAGTGTAGAAATCCATATGGCTACGAACGCTGCCTGACCTCGCCTCATGGTACGCCAGAGACGTGCCGTGCTGCCTGGTGCTAGTAGATTTTCCTTTGATTGGGTGCTATTTTACTCACAACAAGCGCGAGCTTGTTAAAGCATTCCGCGGTAGCTCAATGGTAGAGCAGCTCCCTGTTAAGGAGTTGGTTGTAGGTTCGAGTCCTACCCGCGGAGCATCCGAGCGAAAAGAAGAGCCCTGAAGGGGCTTTTTCTTTTTCGAGGATGCGACTGCGGGCAATCTTAATTACCCGCGGAGCACTTTTCAGTGCTAAAATTCCTCCAAATGACCATCCTCGCTTTACTCGCCTCCGGTATGGGTGTCGTCCTCGGACTTTCTAGTTTTCCGCAGGTCATTAAAATATTCATAACCAAAAGCGCGAAAGACCTGTCGCTCATCACATACCTGATTGTAGAGTTCGGCTCTATTGTATGGGTCTTGTATGGTTTTGAATTGCAGAATTTTGCAATCGTCATTTCTAACATGCTTGGATTGGTAACAACAACCCTTGTACTTATCGGCTACTTTTTATATGGCCGCAGTAAGTGAACAAGGTCTACCTTCCTAAGGTAACCTCTTGCTTCATGCTTCGGTTATAGTAGTAATAGAAGCGTGTTTAAAAATAAAACGCCATGCTAAAACATCCGAGCGCTTGGGTTCCATTAGCTCTCACTGCTGCGATTCTAATCATGTTTGGACTCTACTTCGCGAGAGTCATAGCACCTGATCCTACGGGCGATGAAGGTACAGCGGCACACTTATTTCAAATATGGATCGTGTTAGAGGCACTTACGGTCGGCTTCTTTGCCTTGAAATGCCTCACAGCAAAGCCCAAAGAGGCGCTGACGATACTGGGACTTCAGATTGTATTCGCGCTCGTACCCCTCTCAATTGTTTTCAGCCTACGCCTATAGTCGGCCCAACAAGGGTTTGTGGTCGAAAAACAAGTTCTAACCGCACTCAGTTCACGGAATTCCTCATTTCGGTTACAAAACCCACTTACGATGGTTGTATTTCTCTCGTTAAGAGAGCAAGATGTAGATAAGAATTTATTAATACACTCGTTCATGCATATGTACATTCGACCAAGAGGTGCAATTTCTACGAAAGGGATAGTCTGGAGCGCAGTAGTTCTTTTTTTGATCGTCGGCGGCATCGTCGTCGGATTAAACAGCACTAAGTCGTCACCGACTCAAACCAATGCGCAATCCGGCGCAACACAAGCAGGAACGCCTGAAGGCGGCCAGGTCTCCATTCCTGTGCAAAACACAGTATCGGTTCCGACCACGGTCACTGCAACTTTTTATGATCCGGGCCCGCATGGCTGGCACGCGGTACAGCAAGGCGGCGGCACGTTCATCCAGTACGACGGCACTACCGGACTCAGGTACACGTCTCCTGCGGCCAAAGACGCTTCTGGTAATTACACTGCCACCGTGCCAGACGATATCTGTGGCGACGTAATTTTGCCGCAGGGAGCTGCAACACCCGCACCGAAGGTCATCGAGGTCACGCTGACCGGGCCTGACGGCAAACCGATCCCAGGCGTTGCGACTATGAAAATGGATCTTCAATGTGATATCTATCACCTGGCTGCCACAATCAAGGCTAACCCCGACAAACTCCTGGCGGACGGTATCAGTGCCTCTATTGTGACAGCAAACTTTAGCGTCACCGGGCCTGCAAAGTTCATAAACGGCACAAGGATAGCTCACGGCTCTAAGCCGATCATACTCACCACGCCTCTCGGCTTGATGGAGGTACACTTCAATACCAGCTTGGGAGTGCTGGCACCAAGCCCATCGAATGTAAAAACCGACCTCAGCGGCAATGCATCGGTGACGGTAACCTCAGCGGATGCTGGCATCGCCAAAGTGATGGCCCAAGCGTCCGGCGTTGGTGACGCGCAAGTTAATGTGCATTTCATGCCGA
Organism: Candidatus Kaiserbacteria bacterium; assembly: GCA_023269035.1. Lineage (GTDB taxonomy): Bacteria > Patescibacteriota > Minisyncoccia > Phycocordibacterales > Phycocordibacteraceae > Phycocordibacter. Next base: position 28,045 of record JAHFMJ010000003.1, read on the forward strand.
AAATCACTGGTGTGAAGCAGGACTTCGTCCCGCCAACGAGCCCTACCAATTACCAGATCTCGACCATCCCCGCTAATCCTAAAGACCTGACGATAGACTGGAAATTCATCCCCGCACCGGGGCTGGATTGCGGCCATATGACTGGCCCAGCTTCAGGGTTAGGTTTATCGAAGAACGGCTTTTACCATGGACCTGAAAAAAATTACCCTGACGGCTGTCCGGAAAAGTGGGAACATGCGAGCCAGATACAAGTTACCGTTACCGACAAGGACGGCGGCAGCGACACGAAAACATTTTCCGCAAGAGACTTTGAAGGTCAGGGTGTGGTGAAGCTTCCTTAATTCTCAAGCCTAGAGTTTGTGCAGGGTATCAAACTCGTTTCTGCTCGGGATATGGCCTATTTGGCCAAGGAACATGGCGCGTATCGTCTTGACGCCGTGGTACAAGGCAAAGAGAAGGAACACCACACCCATCTCGCGAGCGGCAAAGAGCACGAATGATTGTTGCGAGTAAAAAGAGACCGCCGCGATCTCAAGCAAAAATGCGCCAACCCCCGCTACAAGCACGTCAGCACCGAGGATGAGCTTGCTGTGCGGATTGGTCAGTCCGGCCAAGAAGACCAGCAGTATGATGCTACCAACTTCGGCAAAGAGCCCGAAGGGGAGTACCTCGCCCCAGATGGGGATGACAACGACCGAGAGTATAGCCGTCGCGATAAAGCATACACGCACTCCATCTCCATGATAGTGGGGAACGCGCGGGCCTCGACTTAAGAAAGGCATAGTAATTATCCTACCACGCTTACTTTGGCGTCCACTTTGCGGCCAAGATGCTCAAGTCTCGTATATCAACTTTGCCGTCACCGTTGAGGTCGAACTTCTGATTTTTTCCGGTCCCAAAATTACCGACCAAGATACTCATATCGGTAAGGTCGACCTTATTGTCGCCATTGATGTCCGAGTTTTTCAGGACTGGTTTTACCAAACTCACTTTACTGGGACTGACATCAGTGAGAATATCGGTCCCCAACCCGTCGTTCGCTAGTACCTGTGCCTCCTTGGTCTCAATGACCGCATCACCCTCTGCTTTTACCTTGAAGACGATAGAAATGACCTGACCCGCAGGGCCGTTGAAACCGGGAGATGGTGATACTCCCGAAAACGATATCACACCATCTTTATTTGAATAAGAAGGGTCTTCTACCCAGAGCGTCAGTATTGAATTGCTCTTTGAGATACTTGTGACTTCCAATTTATCTACGGGAAAATTGATTTTTCCGGCCACTGCATTAATGGATTTATCGGATGTATTAACGAGCAAGGAGATGGTGATAGTATCACCTACGTTGTAATTTCCCGATGACGGGCTTATCGAGAGTGCTGCTGCTTCCAAGTTGGAAGTATTTTGCTGAGTAAGCGTTCTAAAAAAGAGCGCGCCTTGTGGCGGTCGTGAAGGAGCGTAAATATAAACTAACACAACAAAGGAAGCAGGAATGACCAGGATACTCAGAAAATAGAGATGCCTTCTGAAAAAGGCGGCAAGCATAGCTTTCAGTATCGCAAATGCCTCACTCAGTGGGAATGTGCGAGTGGATAACTTTTGAGAGATAGTCCTAGGTTCCGTGTTCTTGTGTTGTGTTATTAGCAAGAAAAGCAAGTGCGATTGTGGCCATGGTGAGGCCGAAGTCGCGTACGCCTATCTCATTGAGGCCGATCTCGAAGGTGATGAGCGCGAGGTGGAGCGCGAGAAGGATAGCGGCCCCACGCAGCCATACACCAAACACGAGGAGCGCGCCGAATACAAGCTCAAAAAGGCCATTTGCCAGTACGATGGTAGTACCCGACAGGTGAGTGAGGCTTGAGGCCCACGCCGGTACCCAGGAGGTCCAATTGGCGGCATCGGAAAGCTGGGAGTAGCCAAACCAGAGGAATACCGCAGCAAGTCCGAAACGCAATATGAGGAGGCCTAGCCGCATCTGCTTCATTGGAGAATTATACCCTACCGCCACAGACGGGCTCCTAGGTTGTGCTACACTATCAGAGGAAAGGAACGCATTAGAAGATAATTAATTTTTATGGTGAGAACTGCTAATCCAGCTTTATTAAAGCCGCTTAACCTCTCCTCAGACCTTGAGGCTGTCGTCGGCTCAGGCCCTATGGCACGTGGACAGGTCGTCAAGAAGCTCTGGGAATACATCAAGAAGAACGACCTCCAGAACCCGAAAAACAAGAGGAACATCCTTGCCGATGACAAGCTCAAGGCTATCTTTGGCGGCAAAGGCGAGGTGACCATGTTCGAGATGACGAAGCTCGTCTCGGCACACATGAAATAAGGCGGGTTTACCGAGCACTCCGCTGGCCTAAGGGCCAGGAATGTGCTACACTAAGAGCCTCAATGTAGGTTGAGGAGACGTAGTCGAAGTTTCAGAGAAAACAAACACTAAAACACATGCAAACAGGAACAATCAAAAAGCTGGTTGCGGATAGGGGATTCGGTTTCATCGCTGTCGAAGGACAGGCGAAGGACCTCTTCTTCCACTCCAAGGATTGCAATGGTCAATTCGACTCCTTCAAGGAGGGCGAGACCGTTTCATTCGAGGTGAGCCAGGGCCCTAAGGGTCCGGCAGCAACAGGCGTCGTACGCGCATAACCCCTCGGTAGCGCAGAGCAAAAACCGCCCCGAGCTTGTCGAAGGGCGGTTTTTGCGTGTTTTGAGAATCATGATTCTTCCTGTATTTCTTGTTATTATTATCGCAGACTTCCACTTAGATTCAAGCTGGAAGGGAAATCCTATGAGACGATATGAGCGAACGCATTAGGGCACAAAGGATCGCTGACAATGACCCTTCTTCGGTTGAAACGCCCGGAGAACGCCGTGAACGTCTTCAGAAAGAGTTCGTGCTGTATACGACAAGCTGGTGCGGCCCGTGTAAGCGTGTAAAAGCGGTTATCGAAGAGTTGGGGCTTTCTCTCATCACTCTCAAGGATGTGGATAGGGATACCGGGCCCGAAAATCGAAAGGAGCTTGCGCGGATTTTCGTGGAACAAGGCGAGGAACTGCCAAAAGGGAGCGACGTGATATTCCCGTACTTGTATAACACTGTAAGAAACATCAACGGGGAAAAGAAGGGGATGCGAGATTCGGAAAAGATCATGCAATTCCTGAGAGACACCTTTCCGCTCCAGTAACCCTTTAGTAAAATCGTAGTATCATAGATAGATGCGCACCACGATAAAGGCTTCAGGAGAGGTAGTACTGACCGAGGAATTGCGTTCCTACGTCGCAGAGAGGGTCGTTAGGTTGGAGAAGCTCATTGACAGCGCCGACACGACAGCATTTGCGGCAATTGAACTTGCCACAACCACCTCAGGACAAAAAACCGGCAACATCTACCGCGCGGAATTTAACGTGCAATTTTCCGGAGGGTTCGTCCGTGCCGAGGCGGTACGCGATACGATGCATGCCGCAATCGATGAGGCGATTGAGGAAGCCAAGCGGGAGCTTCGCAAGGCGCGAGGCAGGCGCCGCGACCTCATGCGTCGAGGTGCCGCTCGTGTCAAGGACTTTTTTAGACAATTCGGCAAATGACCGGGAGCGACTCTCTGTATCAAGAGCATGTGCGCACACGCCAGGCAAAGGCCGAGGCGACACTGACTGCACATGGATTTGACTCTCTTATACTCTCGAGCGGAAAGCCTTTTACGTACTTTGCGGATGATCAGGAGGCTCCGCTCCATACCACGCCGCATTTTACACACTGGCTCCCGCTTGCTGGTGCTGGCAATCTCCTCGTCGTCCGCCCAGGGATAAAGCCACAGCTCATCCACCTCGTACCGGACGACTTCTGGCGCGAGCATCAACCCATTACAGATTCATTTTGGAAAGAAGAGTTTGATATCGTTGAAGTAAAGAGTATTGAGCACGCATGGAAAATTGCCGGGGCACTCGCACACGCTGCCTACATAGGCGATGAACCGGAACGTGCGCGGGCTGCTGGCGTCATCGATACGAACATCAACCCAGCCGAACTTGTCGCACAACTCGATACGGAAAGGAGTTATAAGACCCCCTACGAGGTCGCCTGCATCGAAGAAGCCCAGGCGCGAGCGGCAGCGGGGCACAAAGCTGCGAAAATAATTTTTGAGAAAGGCGGTTCTGAGCTGGCCATCCACCAGGCCTACATGGCAGCCGTCGGTTGTACGGAAAATGAACTGCCGTATGAGACCATAACCGCGCTCGACAAAAAAGCAGCGATACTTCACTATCAACACAAGAGAGCTCAGGGAAGCGGCACGGTGCTGCTTCTTGATGCGGGATTCGGCTACAACGGCTATGCTTCTGATATCACCCGGACCTGGGCGCTCGAAAGTGCCGATCCGCTCTTCAAAGAGCTCCTTGCACGCATGGAAACACTCCAGCAGGAGATGTGTGCACAGGTGCTCCCGAACATCGTTTATGCCGACGTCCACCTCAAGGCACACCTCTGCATAGGCACCCTGCTTAACGAGCTCGGTATCATAACCGTCAGCGGGGAAGCGGCAATGGAACACGGGATTACGAAAGCATTCTTCCCGCATGGCATCGGACACATGCTCGGCATCCAAGTACACGATGTCGGCGGTACTTCAAAAACCTCCGACGAACGACTTCACAAGTCATTCATCCTGGAGGAAGGGCAGGTCATTACCATCGAGCCGGGAGTGTACTTCATACCCATGCTTCTTTCAGCGCACCGCTCGGGAGTTACCGCCCCGCTCTTTAACTGGGACCTTATCGATCGGCTGACCCCATCCGGAGGTATCCGGATAGAAGACGATATCCTTGTAGGGAAAACGGGGCCTATAAACCTGACTAGAAAATACCTCCCATAAACGAAGCGAGAGGGGGGTATTGACTTTTCTTTATGAGTGTATTACTATAGGGACTATGGGGCATGAGGCCTTTAAACGCGAGGACGCAGCGACCCGGGGAACCAGGGCCGCTTTTCGTGTGGAGACAAAAAGCTCTTTGGATATCCCGAGAGTCGTCATTGCAGAACCTCAAAGGTTCGAGTTTCCTGCATTACCTATCGACATGCGCCACCCGGAACGTCGGCATCAAAAACCTACTCAGGAAAAAAGCATCAGGCGAGTCAAGTCGGAAGATGAAAGAAAGGGTGGCTTAGATGGTGTCGTCCCTGAACAGACTCCGTCAAGTGCTGAGGAGGAAGAAACTTCCCGCCGTCCGCTGCACCCCATATGGCGTTTTGTTATAAATATCCCGACCGTCCTCGGATTCGGAGGCATGGCACTGGACGTATACGCGATGAAAGCAGGCCTTGCCTTGCTCCACTCGTTTCTGACCCCGATCGCATTGGGACTCCTCGCGGTGTCATTCGCAAAAAGCGTGGAGCATCTGCTGCGCACCGGGATCTACTTTGCAGGACAAAAGATCGCTAACTTGGGAGAACGGCTTGGCCAGGATTGGGAGAAGATGAGAAACCCAGGCTTGCTTCAGACCACCTTTGTCGAACGGTATATCGAAGGCCCGCTCCTGAGTTTGCCGGGGCATGTGTTGAATGGTATTGGAGCGGTCCTTGGCGCTTTGGCACGAGTGGTGTTAGCTGCCCCGGGTGTTATAGGAAAAGGCCTTTGGGAAGGGCTCTTATGGGGAGCGGAGGCCTCTGGCGCAGGAGTCCGATTGGGTGCGCGCGCCCTTGGTGGAATTTGGAAATTCGTACGAGCGGTACCACCGACCATAGGGGACGGCATTGTTGCGCTCAGCGGAAGGTGGAAAGAGGTTCGGCGTCGCAGGGCTGAGCGCAAGGCCTTTAACGCCTCAAGCAAGGCACACATGGACCAAAACTTCATCAATACTATCGAAAGGCTAATCGGTACTGGAGGAAATTATAAGGCAGCGGCGCGTAAAGTACCTTTTGTCCACGACCCAGCAATCCGTTCAGAATTATGCGAACGTATCATCACCGGGATGTTCCCGTATGGAGTCACGAGCGGGATCACCCATCTCGGGGAGGGCCACCTTTCTAGAAAAGACTTGAAAAAATTGCAAGGATTCCTCCCGATCGCGCAGAATCTCGTATCATATGTGCACGACCTCTCGGTAAGGAACGATATCAACCTGCGTCTCACCGAGATACGTATCGCTTTCGCAGAGAGGGGGTTGGGCAAGGAAAATCAGGCTCAGAGCGGTGGCTTCGTCCAGAAAATAGGATCCGGCTTGAAGAGGTGGCTCGGGAAGCGGAGCGAGAACGAATACAGCGCCGCCGCAAGAAGCATAGGGAACATACACGGAAATTGGAACCCGTGGAGTAAGGCAAGTAAGGACGCACGCACAATGCGAGATGATGCACGCAAGCAGATCATTGAAAGCATCTATTCATACGACCGCATCAATCTCATCCCGCAGCTGACTCCGATCGGCATCAATCTGTTCAAAGGAAAACTCGCGTTCGCCATCGGTGTCGCGAGAGATATACATGATGACGAAGTGTACAATGACATGCGCGATCGTCTGATACTGGTGCGCAATAAACTCATCGGCCGGATGATCGAACTCGGCATGAACATTGCTTACGACGGGTCCCTGCACACGGAACTAAAGGAAAGAGGAACGTAAGCTATGGGGCTCGCTGCTTCAATCGTGCTGAACCTCAAGCCTAGGGCTGGAAGCGAATCCCTAGCTGCGTAAGAAATCCTCGTACGCCATCTCGCGCTTGCCTTCGGGTATCACTCGGCTGATACGGAATTCGCCGTTGCTGAACTTCGCATCGGCAATCTTGATCCGCTTGGATCCCTTGAAAAAATACGTGCCCGGCCAGCCATCGTAGGCACAGAATTTCAAATAATTCTGACGGGGGTCGGCAGAAAGGTCGATATGGCCGTCTTCTTTCTCTATCTTTTTTGTAAAAGTTGCCTGGCTGTGGGCCTGGGGCTCAGGGATAAGCGTCCTGTCGTCCGCACCTTCTTCGTCATAAGCCGCCTCTTGTATCCACGTGGGTATTATTTCAGCAAGCAATGCTCCTCCCGCGCGCGCAAGCCGCTCTTCGAGAGCTGACGCTGGCAAAGGCCATGCCTCGAGCGGGATAGCCTCTTGCTTCACGATAGGGCCATGGTCGAGCTCCTCATCTACAAGCATGATGCTGACGCCGATATCTTTTTCATCCGCGAGTATCTGGCTCTCTACCGGAGATGGGCCACGATATTTTGGAAGGAGCGAAGGGTGGACGTTCAGTGTTCCCGCATGAGGCAGCTTAAGCAAAGAGAAAGGAAGTACTTTTCCATATGCTGCAACGATAAAAAGGTCCCAATCGCGTTTCGCAAGGGTATCAAAAGATTCAGCGACGGGGATATCTTTTCCTTCAGCCCAAACTTTTACCGGAGACGCTTTCGGCACGAGCCCCCGGCCCGCGGGCCTGTCTGGCATCGTTATGACCAGGTTCGGAAGGATGCCTGCTTTTTCCATCTCCTCAAGCACCTGTACCGCGAACCGCGGCGTCCCGAAAAAGGCGATGCGTGCGTTAGCTGTTTTGCTCATCTTTTTTTACACCATCTTCCTCCTCTTTCTTGGTCTCGTGCACCTCTTCGGCCTTGTCGACGTACAAGATGCCTTCGAGATGGTCAGTCTCATGCTGAAATATCTGCGCCAAGAGGCCCGAGCCACCGCGCTCGAAGCGCTTGCCATCTTTATCATATGCACGTACGGTCGCCTGTACTGACCGCTTGATGAAGCCATAGTACCCGGGTACGGAAAGGCACGCCTCTTCAAGCAGCTCCTTCTTCCGGGAGATCTTGGCCATCTTTGGATTGATGAAGACAACGTCAGGAATGGTGTCATCACGCTCGGCCTTCGGAAGCCCTTCTTGCCCAGCCATAATGCATCCGCGGACTACGAAGATGCGGTAGGAAAGCCCTATTTGCGGAGCGGCGATAGCGACCCCGTGTTCGGTCGTACGCAACGAGGCAGACATACGCGCTATCAGAGTAGCGAGCTTTTTTGTCCCGAAAAAATCCTTAGGGACTTCGTGCGCGTGCTCTCCAAGTACTTTTGCGCCTTTCTCAACGATTGGGTCTATCATAAGGATACTGCCTTCCAGATTATACTATTTCGTCCGGATCGATAGTTATCGCAATGTCGGGGGGCAAGGCACGGAGCCGCTCCACGAGAGACGGGTCGGGCCATCCTTGTAAAGGTCCGTTCTGCGCAATACGGATGACAGCGCGCGCATGCCACTCGGTCTTACCGAGAGCGGTCGCCGGCAACGGCCCTACGAGATCGAGATCTTTAAAACTTTCAGAAACTTTCAGACTGAGTTTCTCCACAAGAGCTTTGTTCCCGCCCCACGAGAGGCCGATAAAGACCGTAAAGGGCGGGTAACCATATTTCTCACGCTCACTTATGTCCTTTCGATAAAAATCGAGTGGGTTGCCCGAGGCGAGCGTTTTCATCACCTCGTCCTCCGGTCGGCGCGTCTCGACAATGAGCTCGTTTTCAGCACGCTCGCGGAGATAAAATAGGATGGAGAGGGCATGCTCGTGCGCACGCCATGCGGAGAGCGAGAGGATGCTGTCGAGAGAGGCGACCGCAACAAGCTCGACCGGTTCGGAAAGGTAGGGGAGCATGCGCTCTGTGCCGACGAGTATCGCGCCGCCAGTGCCGAAAAATTGGGCGGCTAACTTCTTCGCTGCTTTCTGGGTAGGCGTCGTGTCTCTGGTAAAGACAAAGATGGGCGTTTTGGGAAAAGATTTCTGAAGCTCCTCGGCGACCCTGTCGACACCGATGCCGAGCGTCACCAGGTTCCATCCGCCGCAATTCTTGCAGGAGGTATGCGCAGAAAGGGTCGCGCCGGAGCGATGGGACATGAAAATATTACCCTCTGGTGTCTTATGGAGCACCATTGGCGCACCCGTCGATGGGTCGGATACGGGCGTGCCGCAATCATTACAGACGGTCAAAGGGGCAATGCCGCGCCGCGCTGCGAATACCACCGCCCGACCGCCTTTGGCAACCTCACGTTGTATGCTTTCTTTTGTTTCGTCGGTGAGAGTCGTAAAGAGTCTCTTTTGTCCCTTGGCCTCGTCTTTCTTCCGTTCGTCAATGACGGTGACGAGAGCGGTGCTTGTCGGCCGCAGTTGCGAACGTGCCAGTTCATCGACCTCGTTCGTATCGACACGATAACGGGTTTCAACGCGGAGCGGGAAATCAGCGAGGATAAGTCGCGCTCCGGTCGTGCGGGCGAGATACTGCGCTGCAAGCCGGACGTCGAGGTGCGGGCGCGTAACGGCGCGATAGGATCGAGCGCTCTCACGCTCGATCACGAGCGTGTCGATGTTTTGGCGGGGGACTGACAGAGCAAATGAAGTCCCCACAATAAGCAGCGGCGCGGTATCGATAACGACGCGCTTCCATCGTTCGATGAGTTTTTTCTTCTGCACTTCGCTCGTGAGGAGTATAACGCTCTCCTCAATGCCGCGCTCAAGCTCTTTGACCAAGTGTTCAGCCTCTACGACGGTCGGCGCGAGGATAAGCATCGACGCGTTGCGGGCAAACGCTTCACGCGCCAAATTGCGATACGTACGGATGCGCTCACCGCGCTCAGCCTGCAGAACGAGCAGGTCTGGGCTCACCATGCTACGCGGGGTCTCCTCCTGCGCCTCGATGAGCTGCGGGAGCGAACTGAGCAATACTCCAGAGGTGAGCGCGGCAAGGACGGCGCCTTCATGGACACCATGCCAGAGCGCCGTCTCTTTTACTGCAGCTATGAACGCATTGGTAAAAATGCGCTTCGGCTTTGCTACCGGAGATATTTTCTTAAGAGAAAACTCGGCACTCTTAAGATCGAGCTTTTCTTCTCGAACATCTTTCGACTCGAGAACGAGAGAGGGCGTAGGGCGGCTACGGACGGACGTCGTGACGACGCTTCCGACGGGAAGAGGGGTACGGGAAAAAAACGTAAGGTGGTCCTTAAAGACACCGCGCGCGATAGGCATCACTCGTACGACGAACATGGCTCTAGTGTACAATGATGCGCATGTCAGGCGATACATTCGTCATCGAGGGCCTCTCAGGGAAGAAACTCCTCTCCGGGACCATCCCCGTCTATGGGGCAAAAAACGCCGTTTTGCCGATCATGGCGGCGGCGGCCCTCCTTGAAGGCGAGACGAAGCTTGCCAATGTCCCCGGCATTACCGATGTCGGCTCTATGTCACGCCTTCTTGAAGATCTTGGCGCTTTTGTAACGCAAACAGGAAAAGAAATGACCATAAGCGCGAAAGGGGTGAGCGGTACGGTGCTAAATCCAGACATCGCCAAGCTGATGCGCGCAAGCATCGTCCTCACCGGACCTATATTGGCACGGATGGGGCAGGTGACCTTCCCGCATCCCGGAGGCGACGTCATCGGGGAGAGACCTATTGATATATTTGTCTCCGGCTTCAAGAAGCTCGGAGCCACGTACACGGAGACAGCAGAATCGTACACGCTCTCCGCACCAGGCGGACTTTCAGGAGGCGAGTTCTTTTTCCGCATCGTATCCGTCACTGCAACCGAGACGATCATGATGGCAGCGGTGCTCGCCAAAGGCCCGGTCACATTGAAGAACTGCGCGATGGAGCCGGAGGTCATCGCGGTCGCTGACTTCCTCATATCCTGCGGCGCGCAGATAGAAGGAGCAGGAACTCCTACCATCCGTATCAAGCCCTCAGTGCTTCATGTACCAGAGAACGTGTGCTCGATCATTCCCGACAGGATCGAAGCGACAACCTTTCTTGCGCTCGGAGCCCTTGCAGGAGAGGAACTTCAAATAACCAATATCGAGCCCTCGCACCTTGATGCCGTACTTGATATGTTCTCTGCTGCCGGCGTAACATTTTCCATTACAAAGAACGCTATCACCGTCCGTGCTCCGGAGAAGTTCAATCCCGTGAAGCTCCGAACGCATGAGTATCCTGGATTTCCTACGGATGGACAGGCCCCCATGACCATCCTTCTGACACAGGCGGAAGGGGAGAGCGCCATTTACGAAACTATCTTTGACGGGCGCTTACGCTACATAGATGAGCTTACCGGCATGGGAGCAAACGTAACCGTGGTCAACCCGCATCGAGCGAACGTCAAAGGATCGACGCCGCTTACAGGCCGTGACATCGCAACCCCCGATATCCGAGCAGGCCTTGCCTTTATACTCGCCGCTGCGATTGCCGACGGAAAGTCGAACATCGGAAATGCACATCTGATAGACCGCGGTTATGAAAAGATAGAAGAGCGACTCAGCGCAGTGGGGCTTTCGATCAAACGAGTATGACCCACGAAGATATACAGACACAACTTGCCTATGTGCCTGTTGTAGAAAATAAAACCGTACTACCAACTGCTCACGTGGTGATTGGCGGTATGGGAGGCTCAGCGCTCGGCGCAGAGGCTCTGGTATTTCTTGACCCAACGCTTCCTATCAAAATCTACAGGGGTTACGGGCTTCCCCAGCATGATGATGGAAGCGCTCTCCATATCGCGATTTCGCACTCAGGGACTACCGAGGAGGCCCTGTCTTTCGCACAGGCAGCCAAGGAGAAAAATGTGCCGATCGCGGCTATCGCCTCGGGTGGAGCGCTTATAGCATTCGCAAAGGATGCCGGTATACCTTTTGTACAAATCCCGCCTTCAGGCCAACCAAGGAACGCACTCATGTATCTTTGCCGAGCAGTCTCCACGCTGATAGGCAGGGAGGACCTGCTCACCGTGCTTGAGAGAGCAGCGTTCGATGAGGATGCGGCACAAAAAGATGCCGAGCGGCTTGCAGCCGCCATAACTGGGGCGCTACCGATTTTCTATGCTTCTGACAAAAATGGATTTCTCGCGCGCCTTGCCCGCATCAACATGAATGAGACTGCAAAGATGCCCTCGTTCGACAATGTCTTTCCGGAGCTCAACCATAACGAGATGCAGTCATACGACACGGCCGCGCCTGAAGAAGTGGCCGCGCTCGCGCGCTTTATCCTCATCACGGACAGTGATGACGACCCCCGTATCATAAAGCGGATGGATATCTTTGCGGAGCTTATGCGCGAGCGGGGCCGGAGCGTCACTGAGTTATCACTCATCGGAAATTCTCGCGCCGAGAAGCTCATCCGTTTCTGGTACACCGCCCAGCGCAGCGCAGGTGCGCTTGCGCAAAAACGCGGCATAGACCCCGATAGCGTCCCGCTCGTCGTTGATTTCAAAAAACGCCTTTAAAAGTGCTTGGTTTTGTTATTTTAAATACAGCCCGAATCCTGTAGAATGGCCGTAATGTCATTCTTTTCCCCCAAGCTTGGAATCGATCTCGGCACGACGACGACCCTCGTGTTCGTCCCGGGCGTGGGCATCGTGCTCAACGAGCCGTCCGTCGTCGCCGTCTCGGAAGGGGATAGGAAGATACTCGCTATAGGGAGCGAGGCGAAAGAGATGATCGGCCGCACGCCAGAGAGCATCATCGCGTACCGTCCGATGAAGGACGGCGTCATCGCGGACTATCGCGTGACCGAAGCGATGCTGCGCTACTACATCAAGAAGGCGCTCGGCTCATGGAACCTCTTCAAGCCCGACGTCATCGTTTCGGTTCCCGCAGGAGTAACCTCGACCGAACGTCGTGCAGTGGTTGAAGCCGCGCTTAAGGCGGGAGCAAAAAACGCCTACGTCATCAAGGAACCGATACTCGCCGCGATAGGCGCGGGCATCCCCATCCACGAGCCGCGCGGGCACATGATCGCGGACGTTGGCGGCGGCACTATTGACGTGGCGGTCATCTCGCTCGGCGGCATTGTCGCCTCCACCTCCGTAAAGTGCGCCGGCAACCGCCTGGACCAGGCCATCGCTGACTATATAAAGAAGACATACAACCTTGCGATAGGCGACAAGACCGCTGAAGACATAAAGATAGAGATAGGCTCGGCAGTTCCCGTTGAGGAGGAACTCTCAATGATCATCAAGGGGCGCGATCTGCTCTCGGGGCTTCCGCGTACAGCGACGGTCACGACCAACGAGATAGTACGCGCCATCGCGCGGGAGCTACGCGAGATGATAAAAGCGATACGCAATGTCCTGCAGGAGACGCCGCCCGAGCTCGCTGCCGACATCATCGACCGCGGCATCATCATGACCGGCGGCACGTCGCAGCTGCGGCATTTCCCCGAGCTCGTCTTCCGTCGCACTGGCGTGCAGGCGGTTATGGCGGAACAAGCGGCCTTCTGCGTGGCCAAAGGTACCGGCATCGCGCTCGACCACCTTGAAACCTACAAAAAGACGATGACCACCAAGCGCAGATAAAAATGAAAGTACACGAACTCGCGGCAATAGAGCATCTTCACCACGCATATCTCGTAACGGGGAACGCGGCAAAAGGAGCCGAGGAGGTGCTTGCCATGCTCGCGAAGCGCGGAGTAAAGACGATAGGGAATCCGGATGTACTGACGTACTCATACGCGGAGTTCTCGGTTGACGCTGCGCGCGAAGTATCCTCTTACGCACTGCTCAAATCGCTCGGAGAAGCGAAATACCTCATCATCTCTTTCAGCAAGGCAACCAATGAATCCCAGAACGCATTACTGAAGATCATCGAAGAGGCGCCGGGGAGTACCATCTTCTTTTTCTGTATCGACGCTCTCGGACACGTCCTTGCAACTATCCGCTCGCGCACTATCGCCGTCTCGGTTTCTGACGCAAACTTGAAAACCGGCGACGAGGATACCGCAAAAGAGGTACGTGAGTTCTTACAGGGCGAGTACCCCGAACGACTCGCCATGGTAGATAAAATGACGAGTTACATAACGAAGACGCAGGACCGCTCGCCCGTGCGCGCTTTCGTAAAGGAGTTGCTCTCTCGCGTTCATGAACAAGGTGCATCTCCGCAAGCGCTCCGCGACCTCCTCGATGCAGAAGGCTACATGAGGATGCAAGGCTCTTCGGTCAAAGCGATCCTCGGCCACTTGGCGGTGACACTGCCAAGAAGCAGGTCATAACCGGAAGTTTGGTATACTAAAAATAATATGTACGACCTTAACGCATTCAAAAAAACAGCGAATGAAAAAATAGATTGGCTCGGTCAGGAGATGCAGGGCCTGCGCACCGGACGTGCATCACCAGCGCTGCTCGACGGGGTGTCGCTTGAGGTGTACGGCTCACGGATGAAGCTCAATCAGGCTGCGAACATCACTATCGAGGACGCGCGCACTCTCTACGTCAACCCGTGGGACAAGGAGCAGGTGAAGGCGATCGAAAAAGCTATAACTTTGGCAGAGCTTGGCGTGGGCGTGGGCTCGGACGACAAAGGCATCCGCGTGTCGTTCCCCGAGCTGACCGCCGAGCGACGGACACAACTGATAAAGCTTGCGAAAGGAAAACTGGAGGAGGCGCGCGTCGCGCTCCGTGGCGCGCGCACGAAAGCGATGAGCGAGCTTGAAGCGCTCGAGAAAGGGGGCGGCATGGGCAAGGATGACGCGAAGCGCCAGAAGGACGAGGTGCAGAAAGTGGTGGATGACGTGAATGGCAAGCTTGAAGGCATACTAGAGAAGAAAGAGAAGGAGCTCAATTCCTAGCATGAGCATCGTCATATTCATCGTGATGCTCCTCGTGCTTGTCGTGGGGCACGAGTTTGGGCACCTCATCGTTGCCAAGCTCTCCGGTATGAAAGTGCCGGAGTTCGGAATCGGTTTTCCGCCCAAGCTCTGGGGAAAGAAAATAGGGGAGACGGAATATACCATAAACGCCTTGCCCTTCGGCGGCTTCGTCAAGATATTCGGCGAGGACGATACGGCCCAAGGTGACCCGCGCGCGTTCGGCAACCGGCCTGTGCTTACGCAGGCCGGAACACTGTTCGCCGGGCCTTTTGCGAACTTCGTTTTGGCCTTCCTCCTCTCGACTGCAGCCTTCATGATAGGCGTACCGACAGCTATCGACTCTGCTCAAAAGCAGGACGTCAGCAATCCGCGCGTCCTCGTCGCCGAAGTGCTGAAAAGCTCTCCTGCGCAAATGGCAGGCATCCAGACAGGGGATGAGATACGCTCGATACGCGTCGCCGGAGCCGAACAGGCGATCAAGACGCCAGAAGACATACTGACGACGATAGGAGAAGCCAGAGGTCCCATCAACCTCACCATACTTCGCAATAAGCATGAGATCTCTCTACAGATGACACCGAAAAGCGGGGTCATCGCGGAAGAGCCCAACCGGCCCGCGATAGGCATTGCAACCGCGCTGGTCGGCATTCGCACACTCCCGCTCTTTGAGGCCATCGCCACCGGGTGGAGAGACACGCTCGATCATGCATGGAGCATCCTCATAGGAATAGGTACCCTTATCGGTTCTGCATTTACTTTTTCCGCAAAACTCTCTGACGTAGCGGGCCCCATCGGCATCGTCTCGCTCGTCGGCGATGCGACGGCTTTCGGCCTCGGCTCGCTACTCTCGTTCGCTGCGCTCATCTCAGTCAACCTCGGCGTCATCAACCTGTTACCGTTCCCGGCCCTCGACGGGGGCCGCCTAGCACTCCTTGGCGTCGAAACGCTTTCGCGCCGCAAGATACCAGTATCGGTTGCGAACGCCCTGAATCTCGGCGGCTTCGCTGTGCTCATACTTCTTATGCTCGCGGTGACGGCCCACGACATCCTCCGATTGCTTACTTGACATTTTTAAGAAGAAGAGTATACTTTAAAGCAGTTGAATAAAAGCGCCCGAGTGTGGTACCCCGCCACACGAGCTGCCCGAAAAACGGGACGGAAGGATACCGTAAAAATGAATCCACAGTGTGTCATCCAGAGGCCAAGGCCGAAGGAAGGAGCACTCGCATCCTCACACACCGGTTAGGTGTGTTTTTGTTTAAGAAGGATGCGGAATGGTATTGTAAAGACACGATATGAAAAACAGCATCGACTACAAAAAAATACGCCGCGCTTCGGTACTGCTCGCGCAGTCGACCGACGTGCAAAAAAACCTTTTCCTGAAGAGCCTCGGCGAGAAAATCGTACGCAACCAGAAAAAGATACTTGCGGCCAACGCTCGTGACATCAAAAGCGCGGAAGCCAAGGGCCTTGAACGTGCATTTATACAACGCCTCGTCCTTGATGAGAAAGGCCTGCGGCACCTTGCCGTAAAAGTGCAAAGCGTACAGAAACTCAAAAGCGGTCTTGGAGAGACGATAGAGAAGACCGAGAGAGACGGCTTGATACTCAAAAAGGTTCGGGTCCCGCTCGGCGTCCTGGCCGTCATCTATGAAGCACGGCCGGAGGTGACTACTGACGTTGCGTCGCTGTGTGTTAAAAGTGGCAACGCCGCGATACTCAAAGGCGGTTCGGAAGCGCTTGCTACCAATACGGCTCTCTACGCCTGTATCCGTGCGGCACTAAAAAAATCAGGGCTGCCGGAGGATGCAGTAACCTTTATCACGACAGGGGACAGGGCAGTGACGAACGAGATGCTTACTCGGCACGATGGTATCGACCTTGTTATCGCTCGCGGTGGATACGCTATGGTCAAGGGAGTGATGGAGCGGACAAAGATCCCGGTCCTCGCGCACAGCGCGGGCGGCGCGCGCGTGTACGTGGACAAGAGCGCTGACCTTGCCATAGCGGAGAGGACGCTGGTGAACGCAAAGATAAACAAGCCCTCTGCCTGTGATTCGCTCGACACCATCCTCGTGCATCGCGCAATAGCAAAAAAGTTCATCCCACTCATTACGAAGGCCATGGAAGCTGAAGGCGTAACGGTCAGACGGCAGATGGATTGGGACGAGGAAACCCTGAGCCTCAAGGTAGGCATCAAGGTGGTAAAGGACGCTGATGAAGCGATCGCTTTCATAGAAAAACATTCCAAGAAGCACACCGAGGGTATCGTCGCGAAGGACGCGAAAGTGGTGAAGCGATTCCTTAATGTCATCGACGCTGCGGCTCTTTTCGTCAATGCTTCTATACAGCTCCACGACGGGTACGTCTTCGGCCTGGGTGCGGAGATGGGCATCTCGACCTCCAAGCTTCATGCGCGCGGACCGGTCGGGCTGAAAGAATTGACGACGTATAAGTGGGAAGTGTACGGACATGGCAACATAAGACAGTGATATGAAGACGAATATGAAAAAGATCGCGATCATCGGCAGCGGACATATGGGGACGGCCCTCTTAGAAGGGTTCGTGAAAAGCGGCATCGCGAAGTCACGTATTGCGATGAGTGATGGCTCCAAGACGAACGTCCGCGTTGCGGCATCGGCTGACGTCATATTCCTCGCGGTAAAGCCTGGCGTGGTCCAGAGTGTTCTTGCTGAGATTAAGGATGTCTCGTCGGGAAAGCTCATCGTCTCTGTGGCCGCAGGGGTTACGATAGCGGCGATGAAGAAAAGTACGAGTGCGCGTGTCGTGCGTATGATGCCGAACATTCCTGTTGCCGTAAATGAAGGAGCGATCGGGATTTTCGCCGGAGGCCTGCCAGCGTTGGAGAAAAAGGCTCTGCGCGCACTTTTGGAGAAGCTCGGTATCGTCATCGAAGTAAAGAAGGAAAGCGACCTTGATACGCTGACGCTCATAGCTGGGTGCGGGCCGGGGATCGTGGCGTATCTCGTGGCGACGCTCGCTCTTGAGGCAAAGAAGCTCGGGATTTCAACCTTTGAGAGCGAGATGCTCGCGTTTCAGATCTTCAAGGGGACGCTCGCGTATATGGAAAACACGAAGACTCCTGCCGAGACCATGATGCGTTCGGTGGCAACAAAGGGGGGCGTGACGGAGGCCATCCTTGCACGTCTGACGAAAGAAGGGACCCGCAAGGCTTTTGCGCGTGCGATAGGCGAAGGACGCTCCCGCTTGAGAAAGATCAAGAAATAACATGTACAAGAGAGTCGTCATAAAAATAGGGAGCGGAGTGATCACTAAGGATGGGCGTCTTGCTGAAGACGTCGTGGCAGGACTGGTGGAACAGGTGGCAGCTTTGCGTACACGAGGTGTCGAGGTGCTTATCGTGACCTCTGGAGCTGTCGTGACCGGCAAGAGCATACTCTCAGAACGAGGAATGTCCGAGAGCATCCCTGACCGGCAAGCATTGGCTGCCGTCGGGCAGATAGGCCTTATGGCTTTGTATGCAAAGCTCTTTAACGAACAGGGGATGCACTGCGCACAGGTGCTGGTGACGAAGGGCGACTTCAGGGATCATCAGCATTACATAAACATGAAAAACTGCCTGGAAAATCTCCTGCAGAGGGACATCATCCCCATCGTGAACGAGAACGACGCCATCGCTATCACCGAGCTCATCTTTACTGACAACGATGAGGTGGCGGGGCTCATTGCGTCGCTCTTGAACGCGGAAGCAGTGGTCTTTCTCACGAGTGTTGACGGTATCCTCGAGCAGGAAACCGGCACGGTAATAACGGAGATACATCCTGATGCAGCTCAATCATTCGAAAGCCATATCACGAACGTAAAATCAGCTACGGGTCGGGGCGGTATGCATAGGAAGTTCGAGATAGCCAAAAAGCTCATGGCACAAGGGATCGCGGCTCATATAGCGAACGGCGCGAAAAAAGATGTCGTGGAAGATATCATTGAAGGGAGAAAGATAGGAACAACTTTTATTCCTGATAAGAAAGCTTCCGCTCCGAAGAGACGGCTTGCGTATGCTGAAGGCCTTTCAGCTGGTGCGGTCTACGTAGATAACCGCGCAGAAGATATCCTGCTATCGAAAAAGTTCGTGAGCCTTTTGCCGGTCGGCGTCGTGAAGGTTGAAGGACAGTTCAAGAAAGGCGATACCATAGAAATACGCAACGAGAGCGGGAAGAAGCTCGGCTTCGGCGTCGCGCAATATGATGCCGAAAAAGCAAAAGAGCTGAGGGGCAGGAAAGGCGGCCGCGCCTTGATTCATTACGACTATATGTTCATTGGCTAATGAGGGTTGATTTTTATAAAATTTCGTTTTAGAATAAAAATATATGGAGATACGATACCGAGGTCTTGCGAAAGAGCGGCCAATTCTAGTGAAGACTGGGCGTACTTGCCGTGCAGGGATTTGTGAAGGTCCTGGGAATAATGGATGCTTGGGTTGCGAAAATTATTTTTGTAATGACCATATACGAAGTCATTATTGCGAGAAGGACGGCGGCGGCCCATGGTAGGGCCACGACTCTTTTTGACGAGACGAGGGGCTACGGTACAATGACCTGATGCGCCAATCACAGCTTTTCACGAAGACCAGGAAGGAAGCCCCGAAAGATGAAGTTTCAAAAAACGCCCAGCTCCTCGTGCGCGCTGGCTATATACACAAGGAGATGGCAGGAGTCTATGATCTCTTGCCATTAGGATTGCGGGTCATAGATAAGATACGGAACATCATCCGCGAGGAGATGAACGGCCTTGGGGCGCAAGAGGTGTCGCTTTCAGCTCTGCAGGACCCGGCGTTATGGGAAGCGACGGACCGCTGGGATGACGAGAAGATCGACGTCTGGTTCAAGACAACGCTCAAGAATGGCACGGAGCTGGGTCTCGGCTGTACTCATGAAGAGCCGATGGCGAACATGCTGAAGAATCACATCAGCTCGTACCGCGACCTTCCGCGCTACACCTATCAGTTCCAAACTAAATTCAGGAATGAGCTGCGCGCGAAAAGCGGCATCATGCGCGGACGTGAATTTCTTATGAAAGACATGTATTCCTTCAATAGGACGGAGGAAGAGTTAGAAAAATTTTATACGGATGCGGGCGTCGCGTACGAAAACGTATTCCGCAGGGTCGGCCTCGGGGATATCACGTATCTTACCTTTGCGTCAGGGGGGATGTTCTCGAAGTTCAGTCATGAGTTTCAGACGGTCTCGGAAGCGGGCGAAGACATCATTTACATCGACACCGAGAAGCGCATTGCGGTGAATAAGGAAGTATATAAAGATGATATCCTCTTTGACCTTGGCTTAGAAAAGGGAAAGCTGGTCGAAGCAAAGGCAATAGAGGTCGGAAATATATTTAAATATGGCACTCGATACTCTGTACCTCTTGGCCTCACCTTCAAAGACGAGGAGGGGAACGAGAAGCCGGTGATCATGGGAGCCTACGGCATCGGGCTCGGAAGAGTGATGGGCACGGTGGTGGAAATGCTTGCGGACGAGAAAGGCATCGTCTGGCCAGAGTCTATCGCGCCGTTTGCCGTCCATCTCGTGGAGCTTTCGCAAGGAGACGCGACGATACGCGAGAATGCCGACGCGCTCTATGAAGACCTGAAGAGCGCAGGTATCGAAACCCTCTACGATGACCGTGATCTCCGTGCGGGAGAAAAATTCGCTGACGCCGACCTGCTCGGTATCCCGTACCGCATCATCGTTGGAAAAAGCACGACAAACGAGATGATAGAAGTTGTCCGCCGTAAAGACAGCGAAAAGCGCACCGTTTCGAAAGAATCACTCCTCTCTGGTTCCTATGGCTTTTAGGCTTCCGAAAGGCATCGTCGAGCGTTTTTCGCGCGAGATCGGCATCGACCTCGGCACGGTCAATACGCTCGTGTATCTGAAAGGAAAGGGGGTCGTGGTCAATGAGCCCTCCGTCGTCGCGGTAAATCAGAAGACGGGGCAGGTGGTCGCCGTCGGCACCCAAGCTCGCGACATGATCGGACGAACGCCCCTCCACATCACCGCAGTGCGGCCGCTCGTCGAAGGCGTCATATCAGACTTCGAGGTCACTGAAGAGATGCTGACGTATCTTATTGGAAAAGCGCAAGGGGAGCAGATGAGCTTAGGCCCGCGCGTCGTCATCGGCGTGCCCTCCGGCATCACGAACGTCGAGATACGCGCTGTTCGCGACGCTGCGAAGAACGCGGGCGCACGCGAAGTATTCATCATCGAAGAGCCGATGGCAGCTGCGCTCGGAGCGCGGCTGCCCGTACACGAGGCGGTAGGTACCATGCTGGTCGATATCGGTGGAGGAACGACAGACATCGCACTCATGGCGCTCGGCGGCATCGTCCGTGCGAAAAATGTGCGTATTGCGGGCGACGTCCTCAATCAGGATATCGCGGCATACATCAGAAGCGAGTTCAAGATACTGATAGGGGACAGGACCGCGGAAGATGTTAAGATCGCCGTCGGCTCGGTCATCAAGCTCCCCGCACCGCTCCAGACCACCATCCGTGGGAGAGACCTCGTCACCGGGCTTCCGCGCGAGATTGTCATCACCGACGCGGACGTCCGCGAGGCAATAGGCGCCTCGGTCGCAACCATAGTAGAGGCGATCAAAGAGGTGCTTGAGACAGCGCCGCCTGAAGTGATCTCCGACGTCATGCGCCTCGGCATCTACGTGACCGGAGGCGGAGCGCTCCTGCGCGGACTGCCAGAACTCCTCGCGCTCGAGCTCAAGGTCCCGATCCACGTCGTCGATGACCCGCTCTCAACGGTCGTACGCGGAACCGGTGTGGTGTTGGAAGATGTCGAAAAATACCGTTCAGTCTTAGTTGATGACGATGATGGCTCGATCGCGAATTTCTAAGCCCACCACGGCGCTCGCTGCTTGTGCGCTCATCGCGATAGTTGTTCTTCTTTTCTATTCTCATGCCGGAGTATATCTCCGTGGAGCGCTTGCTAATCTGCTTGCCCAGCCTTCGGTACAGAGTGAATATGCGCCGCTCTCACGGGATGCGCTTATCGCTCGCCTTACGAACGCGGAAAAACAGCTCTCGCGAGTAAAGTACCAAGCGCTGCTCTATGGGCTTATCACGCAGGAGAACGAGTCGCTTCGTAAAGCGGCAGGAGCCGCTACGGTGCCACAGGGTATCACCGGACGCGTCATCACGCGCCCGCCGAAGAGCGCCTACGACACGCTCATGCTCGACGTCGGTAAGAATCAAGGAATCGTTAAGGACGACCTCGTTGTATTCGAGAGTATCGCACTGGGAAAAATAATTTCGATCGGAGATACCACATCTCTTGTGCAGCTCTTCTCAAGCCCGGGAGCCGAACATGACGTGCTTATCGGCGAACCGCACGCGGTCTCAGTAGCAAAGGGGCAAGGGGGCGGGACTTTCGAGCTTTCTCTTCCACAGAGTGTCGCTGTCGCACAGGGAGATATCGTGCGCATTCCAGGAACTGAGACGCTCATATTGGGAGTCGTCGTGTCCGTCGAAGCTCAGAGTGTCGATGTAACGCAAACGGTGCACATCGCAAGTCCAGTATCGTTCGCTGACCTTGACTTCGTGCGTGTACTGCCGCGAGAGCCATGATACACCTCTTGACCATTACGCTTTTCCTCATCAGCATCCTCGTCGCGCCTGTATGGATTTCCGTCGCGCTCGCGGTTTTGCTGCTCTCGGAGTGGGGCGATTATGCGCTCGTGGTCCTCGCTGGAGCGTGCATGGACCTCATGTTCGGAGCGCCGATAGCGCTTTTCGGTGGATTCGCTTTCGTCTATACGAGCATCTTCGCGGTACTTGCGGTTGCCTCGTTGTACTTGCGCGCTACTATACTTGAATGAGCTTCTGGAGGCGGCGCACGCACAGCAAGGGTCGCTACCAAGCGATCGAGCCTGACGAGATACTCATCGATGCCGCGAACTTACCGGCATTCGACACCACGCGCCTCGAGGGGCGGATAGAGAAGCCGATACCTCAAAGCACCTTCAGGATGTTCCTGACAGCGTTCTCACTCCTTCTCATTATCGCGCTCGGCCAGCTCGCGCACCTGCAGATATTCAGCCACGATGCACTTTCCGCTCGCGCTGAAAAAAACCGCCTCACAACAAAGTTGGTACCGGCCGAGCGCGGCCTCATCACCGACCGCAACGGAACCACTCTTGCCGAAAATATCCCTGGCAAAGATCCGGACACCGCAGAACGCTCGTACCCGCTGGGAAAAGCGGCGGCGCATGTCGTAGGCTATGTCTCGTATCCGAAGCGCGATCAGAACGGCTATTGGTACCAGGAAGATGTGCAAGGGACTGCGGGCGTCGAGCAGGCTTACAACGCAGCCCTCTCCGGAAGGAACGGATTGAACATAGCTGAGACCGATGCGGCGGGAGCTGTCGTTTCAGGGAACATGGTGCGCAGCGCTCTTCCTGGCACGAACGTGACGCTCTCTCTCGATGCTGGCATCCAGAAGGATTTATATGAGACTATCGCGCATCGTTCAGAGGCCTCAGATTGGCAGGGAGGAGCCGGTGCGGTGATGGATATACACACGGGCGAGGTCATCGCGCTCACGAGCTACCCGTCGTACGATCCTGAGGTCATGTCGCGTGGAGAGCCGAAAGATGAAGTGAAGGCTTTCCTGACCGACCCGCGTTCGCCATTCCTCGACCGAGCGGTCTCCGGGCTTTATGCGCCCGGCTCGGTAGTAAAACCTTTCGTCGCGACCGCGGCGCTCGAAGAGCATGTCATCACTCCGGAAAAACAGATACTCTCGACCGGGTCTATCTCGATACCGAACCCGTACGACCCAACAAAGTCATCGGTATTCAAAGATTGGCGCGCGCAAGGATGGGTAGATATGAGACACGCTATTGCCGTGTCGTCCGATGTGTACTTTTATGAAGTTGGCGGCGGCTTTCAGAGCCAGCCCGGCTTAGGTATCGCTGCCATAGAACGGTATTTGCGATCGTTCGGGTTCGGATCACAGACGGGCATCACCATGCCCGGTGAGGAAGCCGGCGTGATACCCGACCCGGAGTGGAAGGCAAACCTCTTCGACGGCGAACGGTGGTTCTTGGGTGACACGTACCATACCGCCATCGGCCAATACGGCGTGCAAGTAACGCTCGCGCAGCTCGTGCGCGGCGTCTCTGCGATAGCGAACGGCGGCACGCTTGTCACCCCCGTGTTGGAAAAAGGCGCGCAAGGCGCGCAAACGCCGACTGGCGTTGCGGATAGCAACCTGCAAGTCGCGCGCGAAGGGATGCGGCTCGCGGTCACCGAGGGTATCGCACAAGCACTTGCCGTGCCTGGTGTACAGGTTGCTGCGAAGACCGGCACTGCGGAAGTCGGTGCGAAAAAAGAGTTCACCAACTCGGTCGTCATCGGGTTCTTCCCGTACGAGAAGCCACGATACGCTTTTGCGGTCGTGATGGAGCGCGCGAAGGCAGGCTTGCGCGAGGGCGCGCCTTCCGTGATGGGCGAAGTGATGCGCTATATCGTTGAGAACAAGCCGGATATGGTGAAGGAGATTTGACTCTCGCGCACAACCCGTTACAATGGCGCGATGGCATTCAAAAGCGTCGCCAAGACAGCAGCACAGGAGGAGAATGTCCTCACGCAAGAGAAGTTCGACGAGCTCAAGGAAGAGCTCGAACGCCTCACCACGGTGAGCAGGAAAGAAATAGCGGAAAGCCTTGAGTACGCTCGCTCGCTTGGCGACCTCTCCGAGAACGCCGAGTACCAGGCTGCACGCGAGCTACAGGCCGCCACTGAGGAGCGCATTCGCCGCCTTGAGCACCTGGTCAAATCAGCGGTCATCGTTTCTGATAAGAAGAAGGGTATAGTCGGTTTCAGTTCTAAAGTCACGATCAAGAAAAAAGGTGAGAAGGAAGAACATGCCTACACGATAGTCGGCTCGGAGGAAGCGGATATGCGCGAGCATAAGATCTCGCACCTCTCGCCCTTAGGCGAGGCCATGATGGGAAAGAAGAAAAGCGACACCTTTACTTTCAACACCCCTAACGGGAGGCAGGAGTATACGATAGTCGAGATCGCGTAGTACTATTTGAGGATGTTCTGGCTCGATAGGGTTTGTGAGCAAGCGCGGGAAGCCCTGAAAGAAAAAATCGCTTCAGGCGAAACCCTTTTAATACGTGATGAGAAGACGGCCTCAGGGCGCGTACATGTCGGAAGCATGCGCGCGCTCGCGCTCCACGCGGCCATAGCCGAGCGGCTCGACGAAGCCGGCGTGAAAAATGTGTTCAAGTTCGAGATAAACGACTTTGACCCAATGGACGGGCTGCCGGTCTATCTTGATGAAAAAGCATATCGCCAGCACATGGGAAAGCCGCTTTATAAAATCCCGTCTCCGGAGGCAGGCGCGCCAAATTTCGCTGAATATTTTGCGCAAGAGTATATAGGGGCAATCCATGATGCAGGCTTTACTCCGGAATTCTATCGTTCGAGCGAACTGTACCTCTCTGGAAAGATGAACGCCGCGATACGGCTCGCGCTCGAGAAAGCGGATAGAGTGCGAAAAATCTATAAAGAGGTCTCGGGTGCAGAAAAAACGGATGACTGGCACCCGCTGAACGTCATCTGTGAAAATTGCGGGAAGATAGGCACGACGAAAGTAACCGCTTTTGACGGAGAAAAAGTGACCTACACGTGTTATCCGACTGCGGTGAAGTGGGCTGAGGGCTGCGGGCACTCGGGAACCATATCTCCGTTCGATGGGAGAGCGAAATTGACGTGGAAAGTAGAGTGGCCAGCAAAGTGGTTCACCCTCGGCGTCGATATCGAAGGCGGTGGCAAAGACCACTTCAGCAAGGGTGGCGCACGTGACGTGGCACGACGCGTTTCAGTCGAGGTATTCGGCTATCCGGAGCCGTTCGGGGTGCCGAACGAGTTCTTCCTCATCGGCGGCAAGAAGATGTCTTCATCCAAAGGACAGGGCTCCTCGGCGAAAGATATCGTCGACCTCATCCCGCCGCGCATCTTCCGCCTCGCCCTTTTCCAAAAAGAAATCAACCAGCAGATCAACTTCGACCCTGCGGGCGATACCATACCGCTCCTCTTCGATGCGTATGACAAGCTCGCGGAAAAATATTGGAGCGGAGTTGAGGACGACGATACGCGCCTCTTCCTGTATGCGCACACGCCGGAGGAGCGGAAGAATATCAAAAAAAGATTTTTGCCGCGCTTCTCTTCGGTCGTCTTTCTCCAACAAATGTCTCACCTCGACTTCGTGCAGGAGATAGCGAAACTGAAAGGGGAGCTACTCACCGAAGACGACAAAGAGGAATTGGAGCTTCGCGCGAAGTACGCCGACAAATGGCTTTCAACCTACGCTCCAGAAGAGTATCAGTACAAGATACAAGAGACGCTTCCTGCGGGGGCAAAACCTCTCTCTGAGCTACAGAGACAGGCCTACGAGGAAATCCTGACCTATCTGAAAGGGAATACCGAGGCCCCACTAGATAGCCAGGAGTTGCACACGCTCCTGCACGAGGTCCGAAAGAAATACGACCTCAAGCCGGATGACTTCTTCGGAGGCATCTATATGGCCTTCCTGGGCAAGCGGAGCGGCCCAAAGATGGGCTGGTTCCTCTCCGTCCTCGGCCGCCCCGCCCTTATCAATCGTTT
This sequence comes from Candidatus Kaiserbacteria bacterium, assembly GCA_023269035.1. Classification (GTDB taxonomy): domain Bacteria; phylum Patescibacteriota; class Minisyncoccia; order Phycocordibacterales; family Phycocordibacteraceae; genus Phycocordibacter. The sequence goes on from JAHFMJ010000003.1 coordinate 54,298, forward strand.
GATAGACTTACTCTCTTAAAAAACCGCCCGAATGGGCGGTTTTTGTTATGTGGATAAGTGTTAGCGTGTGGGGGAGAGTGGCATATACTTTACTACTAGTGGGATAAAGTGGAATGATATGTTAATCGGCGAATACACACACTCCCTGGACCCCAAAAAGCGCCTTTCGCTGCCTGCTAAATTTCGCAAAGAACTCGGAAAAACCGTTATCGTCACGCGCGGCCTCGATCACTGCCTTTTCATCTTTTCCGCCCCGTCATGGAAGAAACTTGCGGGCAAATTCGCCGATCTCTCCATCGGCTCGACCGACACGCGCGGGTTCAACCGCTTTATGCTCTCAGGAGCAGTGGAAGCGGAGGTGGACGGCGCCGGGCGTATCCTGATTCCTGACTTTTTGAAAAGCTTTGCTGAGCTCAAGAGCCACGTGGTACTCGCGGGCGTCAACGACCGTGTGGAAATTTGGGACGAGAAACGTTGGGAGACCTACAAGGCGCAGATCGAGAGCCAGGCAGACACGATGGCATCGAAGCTTGGCGAGATCGGAGTCATCTAACCCCATGAAACAGAAAAACTCGACACATGAGACAGTCTTGCTTGCCGAAACGGTGGATGGCCTGGATTTAAAACAGAAAGGCGTCGCGATAGACGCGACCGTCGGCGTCGGCGGTCATGCAGAGCGCATCGCAAAGATGCTCGGCAAAGGCGGAACGCTTATGGTGCTTGACGCGGATGATCACTCGCTCAATCTTTCAAAAGAACGACTCGCTGATGCGCCAGCAAAAGTGATATTCGTGCAGGGCAACTTCAGGAACCTGAAAGAGCTCGCGAGTGATGCGGGCGTGACGAGTGCGCAGGGCATCGTGTTTGATCTTGGTTGGCACAGTGACCAGCTTGCCGGAGGTCGTGGGCTTTCCTTCAAAAGCGAAGAACCGCTCATCATGACGCTCGGCACGCACGGCGACTATCCACTGACCGCGAAAGACATCATCGCCGACTGGGATGAAGAGGAGATAGCAAAAATAATCCGTGAGTATGGCGAAGAACGATTTTCCGGACGCATTGCCCGCGTCATCGTCGAACATCGTGACAAGAAGCCTATAGAGACCGCGCGCGAGCTCGGGGAAATAATCTTTTCCGCTGTTCCCGGTTTTTATCGCCATGGCAAATTGCATCCGGCAACGCGGACGTTCCAGGCCCTGCGCATCGCGGTCAACGATGAGCTCAATGCGCTCACTGAAGCGCTCATCCAAGCTATCGACTTGCTGACGCCCGGCGGACGCGTTGCGGTCATCTCATTCCACAGCCTCGAGGATAGGATCGTAAAGCGCGCATTCCGCGAAGCTGAGGAGCGCGGAGAAGGAAAGCGCATCACCAAGAAGCCGCTCGTCGCCGGTGATGATGAGCGCGCAATAAATCCTCGCGCACGCAGCGCAAAATTAAGAATTTTTCAAAAAAAATAATACTATGGGACGTAAAAAAACAATTCGGATTCCGGAAGGGCAGGAACACCTGCCGTTCCGTGGGAAGGGGACCGGAGTGTGGGCGCTCAGTACCCGCACCGAACGACGTATACTCATAGGACTCTCTGCGCTATGCGTATCCGTCATGCTGCTCTATATGTACTTTCTTATAGCCTCCGTCGCACACGTAGCGGCACGAGGGGAACTTGCCGGAGAGGCGCGAATCCTCGATTCGAGAGTTGCCTCGCTTGAGGCGACCTACCTCAGCCGCTCAACAGGGATTTCTGAGTCGTATGCGCGCTCTGTCGGCTTTGTGCCGGCACGTAGCACGAGCTTTGTCGAGAAGGGGGCTGTCGTCACTCTTCATACCGCACCGTAGAGCGTGGTTTATACTGGAGACTTCATGAGGTCTCGATTTGCGTACCGCGTCCGCTTTATTGCGTTCTTGATCATCGCGGTTGCGGTGGTGCTCTTGATACGCCTCTATTTCCTCCAAGTCGTGCACGGGAAAGAGTACCGGCTCAAAGCGGAAAGCCAATACGTGAAGCAAAGCAGCAATCAGATCGACCGCGGAACGATCTATTTTACGCAGCGCGACGGCTCGCTCATTTCGGCAGCAACGCTGAACTCTGGCTATACGATCGCACTCAACCCGACACTGATACAAAATCCTGAAAAAACGTACGGGTCTCTCGCGGCGGCGCTTCCGAGCATTGATAAAGCGTCTTTCCTTGAGAAAACAGCAAAAAAGGAAGACACTTATGAAGAGATCGCGCGGAAAGTCTCCGATCAGACAGGCCAGGATATCGCTGCGCTCAACATCCCCGGCGTCCAAACATTGCGGGAACGGTGGCGCTTTTATCCGGGGAACAGCCTGGCAGCGCACACCATCGGCTTCTTGGGTTACGGAGGCGATGGCAAGACGCTGACCGGCCAGTACGGGCTTGAGCGCTCTTACGAGACCGCGCTCACGCGCGAGGGCGGGGGATTATACCTCAACTTTTTTGCCGATCTCTTCACTAATATCCGCACGCAATTCTTCTCTGACGACGCATCGGCAGGTGCCGACCTCGTCACCTCTATCGAACCATCGACGCAGCAGTTCCTCGAGGGCATCCTCGACAGGTACGGGACAGCATGGAACCCGAAAATCGCCGGCGGCATCATCATGGATCCGAAGACGGGTGCCGTCATTGCCATGGCCAGCCGCCCCACGTTCGACCTGAATAATTTCAAAGATGCCGATGCGAACGATTTTGCGGACCCGCTCGTGCAGCGGGTGTACGAGTTCGGCTCGACGATGAAAGCGATCACGATGGCCGCCGGCATCGACAGTGGCACGGTAACACCAACGACGCAGTACAACGATACCGGATGCATCACGGTAGATACCGCAAAGATATGTAACTACGATCATAAAGCGCGAGGTGTAGTACCCATGCAAGAGGTGCTCAATCAATCACTGAACCTCGGTGTCTCCTTTATCGCGACAAAAATGGGAAACCAGGCCTTCACTGACTACTTCAAGCGCTTCGGCATCGCTGAGGAGACTGGCATCGACCTGCCAAGCGAGGCCACGCCGCTTGTGTCAAACCTGGAGAGCCCGCGCCAAGTGGAGCATGATACCGCCGCGTTCGGCCAGGGCATTGCGCTCACTCCGATCGCGATGACACGCGCACTCGCCACATTAGCGAACCACGGGGTCGTCCCCGGACCCCATGTCGGGGTTGAGCTGCGCTACGGCGGTGGTATAACGAAAAAGCTCGG
>JAHFMJ010000004.1 GCA_023269035.1 Candidatus Kaiserbacteria bacterium
GCGCGCTTTGTTGCGAAGATTAAAAATGCCTCGCGAGACGTGCACATCGCGATCGTTGGCAAATACTTTGATACCGGCGACTTTGTCCTCTCCGACGCATACCTCTCCGTTATCGAGGCAATCAAGTATTCCGCTGCAGAAGTTGGCGCAAAAGCCAAGATAACCTGGGTCAATGCCAAGGATTTTGAGAAGGACCCGAAGGCAGTTGCATCACTGAAAGAGTATGATGGCATCCTCGTCCCCGGCGGTTTTGGCGAGACGGGCATTGAAGGGAAGATCATGGCAATACAGTACGCGCGTGAAAATACTATCCCGTACTTCGGCCTCTGCTACGGCATGCAGCTCATGTTGGTCGAGTACGCGCGCAATGTCCTCAAGCTCAAGGGTTCGCACACGACCGAAATAGATGCCAACACCAAGCATCCGGTCATCGACGTGATGCCCGAACAGAAAGACATCCTCGCGAAAGAGGACTATGGCGGCACGATGCGCCTCGGTGTCTACCCGGCCGATCTCAAGAAGGGGACCATCGCGGCCAAAGCCTACGGTATGGAGAGTACCGAAGAGCGCCATCGCCACCGTTACGAGGTCAATCCGGATTACGTCCGCCAGTTCGAGGAAGGAGGTATCGTCTTCTCCGGTGTCTCGCCTTCAGGTGTCCTTATGGAGATAGCCGAGCTCTCGAAGTCGGCGCATCCTTTCATGCTTGGTACCCAATTCCATCCCGAGCTCCAAGCTCGGCCGCTTTCTCCGCACCCGCTCTTCACCGCGTTCCTCAAAGCGTGCGTTGAACGGTCACAGATGTGAGCCATGCCTGTGCCCATAAGCCTCGTCTCGGTTAACGTCGAGGGTGAGAGACATCTTGACCTGGTGACCCCGTTCCTCAAGAAGCTCGGGCCCGAGGTCGTCTGCATGCAGGAGCTGTTTGAGGCCGATGTGTCCGCTCTCGAAGCGGTACTCGGACCCTGCTTTTTTGTACCCATGATGCTTCATAAGAGCGTACGTGGCCTCCTGCCTTGGGGTATCGGGATATTTTCAAGGCTTCCGCTCCGACAGAGCTTCTCTCTTCAGTACGCGGGAAGAGAAGAGGATTCTCTTGCTCCTTTCGATACCACGTCGCTCGTTACCAGATACCGTACGCAAAAATATCCTCTCGTCGTGGTAAAAATCGGAAAAGAGGATAGTGATTTCACCATCGCGACGACGCACTTTCCCTGGACCCCTGATGGAAGGCCGAACGACTTTCAGCGCGAGAGCCTTGCAGCGCTCTTTGCGGCACTCGATGGTATAGGAGAGTTTGTGCTGTGCGGTGATTTCAACGCGCCGCGCGGCATGGAGATTTTTGACACGATCGCGGGCCGTTACAAAGACACTATTCCTTCAGAGTACAAAACCTCGTTGGACGGTTCTTTGCATCGCGTGGGCCTTGAGGTGTTTACAAAAGAGGGAATGGATACCTTCATGGTCGACGGCCTTTTTTCTACGCCAGAGTACGACGTGCGTGAGGTCAGCTTGGTAAACGGCGTGAGCGACCACTGTGCCATCGTTGCCACCATCTGCCGATAGAGCTTCCACAATCACACATCTGGACAAGTTATTTCCTCTCGTGCTACCCTCAAGCATGGGAAAAGTAACTGAGGAGACATTCCTCACCTTCGACGACGTACTGATCCGTCCACGCCAGAGCTCGGTGGAGCCTCGCGAGGCGGATGCCGCAACCTCAATATCAAAAGGCGGCTTTGCGCTATCCATCCCCATCATCTCTGCCGCCATGGACCAGGTGACGGAAACGCAGATGGCAATCGAGCTCGGGAAGCTCGGCGGTCTCGGTATCATCCACCGCAGCAACACGCTTGAAGAAGAAATAGCCATGGTCCGCGAGGCAAAGAAGAGCGGCGTGAAGGTAGGCGCGGCATGCAGCGCATTTGATTTGGAGCGCGCCATCGCATTACAGAAAGCCGGCGCAGATGTCATCGCGGTCGACTCTGCGCATGGCCATAACATGAACGTCATCGCTGGTGCAAAGAAGATCAAGAAGGCGATAGGCACAACCCCGCTTCTGGTCGGCAACATCGCGACGAAAGAGGCTGCGCTTGAGCTGGTGCAGTTCGCTGACGGCATCAAGGTGGGCATCGGCCCGGGCTCCATCTGCACCACGCGTATCGTCTCCGGCGTGGGCGTGCCGCAGCTCTCTGCCATCATGGAGGTGGTAGCAATCGCGAGGAAGGCGAAAGTCCCGGTCATCGCTGACGGCGGGTTACGCAACTCGGGCGACATCGCTAAAGCGCTCGGCGCTGGTGCCTCGGCCGTGATGCTTGGCAACCTGCTTGCCGGGACGGATGCTGCGCCGGGCGCACTGGTTGAGATGGACGGCAAGAAGTTCAAGGAATACCGCGGCATGGGCTCGCTTGCAGTGCTGAAGAAAGGCAAGGCCAACGACCGTTACCTCGGCACCAGCAAGGGCATCGTCCCTGAAGGTGTTTCCGCGCTTGTGCCCTACGCTGGCACGCTGGAGGACGTTGTCTCACGGCTGGTCGGCGGCATCCGGGTCTCGATGGGGTATGTTGGCGCAAAGAACCTTAGTGAATTCGAGAAACGCGTTGAGTTCATGCGCGTAACGAGCGCGAGCCGCAGGGAAAACGAGCCGCACTCGCTCGCCAAGATCATCGAACGCTAGCAGGCAATTTCCTGTATACTTTTGCGCATGGGAGAACGACGAGTCTTTTCTGACTCAAAAGCACAAGCGTCTGACATTATTCCAGTTGTCTCTATAAACGGGAAACCCGTTGCTGACAGCGAACTCCCATTGGGAATGAGGCGCGCACAGAGCATACCTGAACTCGGTGCCCTGATGGAAGACCCTCAAACGGAAATAGCATTTTTGGAGACTCCTCCAAGTAGTGCACCAGAAGATGGATTTAAAATTCTTGGAGAGGTCTTATCTTCATCATCTTTCACCTATAAGGCAAATCCTGAAAATGATATTGATTCGTTTTTCAAAAACCAGGTAATGATAATAAAACAATCCGGCACCAAAGCTCACAAAATAGAAACCGCTCTCGCTACTTTGGCGATCGTGAAGCAGGGTATTTTAGATATAGCATCCGCATTCCCCAACTACAGTATCGCAGGCTTCCAAAAGAAGGGTCCCGGCCAAAAAGAAGAGGTGACGGGGGATTGGCATACCGATAAAAATATCTTCCGTGCTCCGCTCGTGGCGGTGCGTACGTTTTCTGGACCTTCTACCGAGTATGCCGAAAAAGGAAAGACAGACCTGGTAATCGCACCTGACCCCGGTTCTATTGTCGTACATCGATCACCTCATTCTTCAACACTCAAATTTCAGCACCAGAGCCCAAAGAGTATAGACTCCCGTTTTGCTGTAACTATATTCTTTCTTCCCAAAGAACTAGAGTAACGTAGCTAAATTTTTATCACTTCCTCCCACGAGCGGCCGGGGACGCCGAAGTGCCCGTAGGCGGCGGTCTGCTGGAATATTGGCTTACGGAGGGCCAGGCGCTCGATGATGGCAAGCGGGCGGAAGTCGAAGTTCTTCGCCACTATCTCAGAGAGGTTGGTGCCGCTCTCGTCAAAGGCCTCGACCATCACCGGGTCGACGCGGCCGATAGCGTAAGCCACCGTCACCAGCACCTTAGTGCCGTAGCCGTTCGCGACAAGGTTCTTCGCGGCAAAGCGGCACATGTAGGCCGCACTACGGTCTACCTTCGTCGCATCTTTGCCGGAAAAGGCGCCGCCGCCGTGCGGCATGAGGCCACCGTAGGTGTCCACCATTATCTTTCTTCCCGTAAGCCCTGCATCAGCGGCAAAGCCGCCGAGCACGAACTTGCCGGTCGGGTTGACCAGCACCTCCACGCCCTCGAGGCTGCCGAGGACAGGAGTAAAGAGGTGTTGTATCAATCCAGTGCGTATCTCTTCCTGGCTCGCTTCTTCTGCATGTTGGGTCGAGGTCAGCGCCGTGATGACCTTGCCGTCTTTGATGGTCACTTGCGTCTTGCCGTCGGGACGGAGGAATTTCAATGTACCGTCGCGGCGTATGGCCTCGAGGCGCCTTGCAAGCGCGTGCGCAAGCACGACGCCAAGCGGGAGCATCTCTTTAGTCTCGTTGGTCGCGTAACCGTACATGATGCCTTGGTCGCCGGCGCCGCCAGTGTCCACTCCCATCGCGATGTCGCCGGACTGCTGCACGATCTTGACCAAAATATCGAGAGGGTCGGTGTAGCCGATGTCGCGATACACCTTATCGGCGATGGCTTTGTAATCGACTTTCGCGTTCGTCGTCACTTCTCCGCCCATCATCAGCGTGCCGTGGCTGCCGAAGGTCTCGACGGCGACGCGGCTCTTCGGGTCTTGCGCAAGGCACGCGTCAAGGATGGCATCTGATATCTGGTCGCACACCTTGTCCGGGTGGCCGGCGGTAACGCTCTCGGTGGTGTAGTACTTCAGTAAGTGGAACATAGTGGGTATCTAGAAATAAATAATCTCCTTTTCCAAGGAGACGCTTAAATAGTATCTTCCCTTGGGAGGGCTGGAGGGAGCACTTTTTCCTTTTGGGAGAAGTTGCTGAACGGATCGCGAAGCCAGTGCTTTCCCCGTTCTCTTGATACGTCCTAATTCAGTTGTCCTTCCATTATACGCCCTCATGCCCAAATGCAATAGGCGTTTGGCACAGCTTTGACTCTCCTCATAGGTAAGCGTACGATGGCGCTATGGGACGGGAATCAGCTCCAGCCAGTAAGTGGAAGACCAGCGCCCCCGCAGCTTCGGTAGACCTCGGACCTTTTTTCGGTTTTAGGTTCGCAGGACTTGAACTGAGGGAGGGAGATGAGCCGGTCATCGTAACCACGAAAGGGAAGCCTGACTTAACCGGCAAGGCTATCGGCTTGAGTAAATTGTATCTCGACAACCCGCGCAAGCCCGATAGCGTAGCCGTCGGATTCTCTTTCCATATAACGAATGACGCATTGCATCAGGACAAAACTCACCCGGGCAATATTATTGTCAACTCGTACGAGATAGACAGCATCACGCCCCCTCCGCGCAAGTCGCAATCCTAGCTTGAAGTAAGCGCCTTTTTCCGCTACTCTTCCCTCTGGATTACTTATTGCGGGATCGTCTAATGGTAGGACTACTGCCTCTGGAGCAGTGTATCTTGGTTCGAATCCAAGTCCCGCAGCTTGTAAAGTGACCTTATTTTAAAGTCTTATTTGGGAGACCCTTTTTCACTTTGGAACTCCCATGTATAGTACACTTCCATAGCACCATGACTGCCAAAGAGGCATTTCGAGTTGAAAATGTTTCGGACCGAAGAGAGTCCGATCCGAATCTTGGTGTAAGGGTCAAGGTTATTGAGGATTGCGATTTCCCGATTGAGGAAGTTGAGGTCGATGGGCTTAAGACGCTCAAGATTCCGCTCGAGATACTTCGTTATTTCGACGAAGAAGGATACGGCGCGGTGCGTATAAATTCCGCCAAGCTTGCTGCTCGCTTGCCTAACTATGGCGGAAGTACTGCGCCCGGCCGCTCGCAGACCCCGCATCAAGACCATCTGCCAGCGGATCGTCGGAGGTTTCTCGCGTTTTGCAAGTCCGATGAAGTCCCCAGAGGATCTTCAACATATGTCATGAATCCCGAGCTCGGACGAAGGATTTTACCAATGCTTCTCGAGCAGTTCGAGGCGCATCGTGAATGGTTGCGGGATAATTTCATATATCAGCCGCCGTATCTCGCAACGCAGGAAGAATTGTATCGATGTTTTGAGCCGGGAGGTATACATCGTGTCGTACAAGCGAGAATTGGCGCAGGAGCTCCTGGTGACGTACGGCTCTTTGCGTACCTAGGACTGATAACGTACCTGATCCAAGGAGAACTCGGCGATCATCTCGTAGAGGGTATCCTTGAAAAGCATGAAGAATCGGTATTTGTAGAGGACTGGAGCACGCCCGGTATACTTATCGTTGATAATCGACGCATGCTTCATGGTCGCGCGGGGCCGAATGTTCCCATCCAAAGAAACTGGATGGTTGAAGAATAAAGGTTCCAACGTCGTACCAGATAGCCAGCCAACAAAATATTAGCGCTTCGCGCTTAAATTTTGTTGGTCCTGAGTGAGCGTAGCGAATCGAAGGGCACCTCGAAGGGCTTCTATGTATTTCCTCTACATACTTGAGTGTAAGAACAAATCTCTTTATACAGGAATCACCACTGATGTTGAGCGGAGATTTAACGAACATAAGAATGGTATCGGTGGCCACTATACTCGTTCCCAAGAAGTCGTACGCATAGCCTATAGCGAGCGACATCCGGACAGGTCTTCGGCTCTTAAAAGAGAATCACAGATAAAAGGCTGGACACGACAAAAGAAGTTGAATTTGATACAGTTCGGTCGACCTTAAAACGACGGTGCGATGAGAGCGGAAGGTGAATCATATCCCACAGCCAGTTTGAGATAGGCTCGGATTCCGAGGAGCCTAAAATTTTATGCCAAAACCAGACTTTACACAGATAATTAGAACTCTTGAAGAATATTCTCAAAATCTAAAGGATAATGCGCAAATTGGGAACAGTAAGCTCATACTTGCCTTCGCTGAAATGATAAGAGCCATGGGGTGGGCGAGTGAACAGGCAGACACCAATAACACACAGATTGAGAATTTAACTTACGAGATTAAAGATTTGAAAGTAAAATTAGTTACCTACAGTTCGAAGAGTGACATATATACGCGCTGGCTCATCAAGCTTACTGTGGCGCTTGTATTGATTGGGATTCTAACAATCGTTGTGACGGCAGGGTCAATATGGTTAGGCTATATTACACTTCAGGCAACGACAGATCCTCAGGTCGATTTAACCTGGCAGCATTATCATCCTGGGCAAGACCCAAGCTTTGTTGATGCAACAAGTACCGTCGATCTGACTCTAAAGAATAACTTTTTCGGTTCAATTGATGACATATTTTTATATGTTGATTACTTTACAGTCGCCCAAGACAAGCAAGATTTCAATAAGGTTTGGCAGTGTGATTGGCAGAACAACATAAATGCCATTGCTTCAACTTCTATCCTAACTTCCGGACAAAGCTTTAATTTTTCCTTCCCAATGTTGAATTACTTTTCAAAGGATAGTTACTATGAGACCTTAAAAGGCCTTATAAATGCCGAGTCCATAGTAAGAGTCCGGGTAGTATTTGTAAAAAATGCGGGTCACACTCCTGAAACCACAGACTTTTATTATGCCGTCCTTGACAATAGAACGCTCGTTCACTACACAAATCTTTACTTACCAACCAAAATCCAAACACAGTATGGGGCCACGAGTAGAGACCAACTCATTTCTTTATTAAAAAATTCCAGCATCTCCGACCTTGATACAAGATGTTCACCATTTATGTTCGAAAGGCTAAAAGGTTTACAAAAGTAACCATTCCGAGGAGGGGCGAAATGGTAGACTGAAAATAGTCAGAAAAGCTTTGTGAGGCGTGATGGAGAATTATCCGATTTCGACGAGGCTAGCTCCTCTTTATTAATTTAATGTTACTCTTGCCGCATGCTCGTGTCTCCTCATGCGGCGGTAGGAGCTGCGATCGGCGCACTCATACCCAATCCACTGGTCGCTGTTCCACTTGCTCTGGGGAGTCACTATTTTTTAGATACTGTGCTTCATTGGCAGGAAACTCTTGCACCGTACACGCCAAGTAAGAAAACATACCTCCGCATCTCTTTAGACATACCTCTCGCACTTGGGATAACTACCCTGATTGCATACTGGAACCCGTTGCAAACACCCTTAATCTGGGCAGGTGCCCTCGCGGGTACGCTTCCAGACCTCGACGCTCTCTTAGTCCAGGTGCCTTTTTTCTTACGCAAAGGAATTATAAAGATGTATTGGGATTGGCATTGCAAAATTCAAAATGAGACAGGCGAGTGGCGAGGAGTTTGGCCACAGTTAGCTGTCATAGCACTTGCTCTTACTGTCTCTTACGGCCTACGGTTTCTATAGTTGCTCCAACATCGTCCCAGCTAATGAAAAACAGGTATTACGTTACAGGAGTGAGCGGCACCGGCAAATCGACAATTGCCGAAGAGCTCAACAAGCGGGGGATAGTTGCCATTGATCAAGACTCTGATGAGTACGAGCTGTGTAGTTGGAAACATACTGAAACCATGGAAGATGCTGTATTCGAATATGGCATCGGAAAAGCATTTCTTGAAGCGCATGACTATTACTGCGATGTAGAAAAATTAAAACGCTTGTTGGATACAGCAAAAGGCCCGGCATTTGTGCTCGGCGTAAGTGCAAACCAAGACGAGTATCTCGATCTTTTTGACAAGGTATTTCTTCTCCACTGTTCAGAGGAGACATTTATTAAAAGGATCAACGCTCGTACGACCAATGACTTTGGGAAACATGAATCGGAACGGGAGCACCTCTTGGGGTGGTACAAAGAACTTGAGCGAGGGCTTATGGATAAAGGGGCAATCGTCATAGACACGGAAGGCCCGGTCGAAGGCGTCATCGAGGAAATTTTAAGGCATACAACGTAAGGGAGTTACAACTTCGTACCAGACGATCAGCAAATTTAATAAAGTATAGTGTTCATATGGAGATGGACCATTCATCGCATGATAAGCATGCCGGGCATCGCACAGCGGATTTTCTAAAAAAGTTCTGGATCGCGATAGGGTTTTCTGTTCCGATATTTTTTTATTCTGAAATGGCTCATGAGGTGTTTAATCTCCACGGTCCTGAATTTTTTGCTTGGCACTATGTGCTTCTCGTTCTGGGGTCCGCAGTATTTTTCTACTGCGGATGGATATTTCTCATAGGTGCATATCGCGAACTACACATGCGCATGCCCGGCATGATGACGTTAATAGCGCTTGCAATCAGTGCGGCCTATGCCTACAGTTTTTCTTCAATTCTCCTTGGGACCGGTCATGATCTCCTTTTTGAACTTTCTACACTTATTTCAATCATGCTCTTGGGGCATTGGATCGAGATGCGCTCTGTTCAAGGAGCGAAGGGGGCACTCAAAGAACTTGCAAAGCTTCTGCCTGATACTGCGGAAGTGGTCCGAAATGGAAAAACGGAGATTGTCTCGCTTAATGCACTGAAAGTGGGAGATTACGTACTCGTGAAGCCTGGCGGAAAAGTTCCTGCCGATGGACGTATCGTTGAGGGAGAGTCTGAAGTCGACGAAGCAATTATTACCGGCGAATCAAAACCGATACACAAATCAATAGGTACAGAGGTCATCGCTGGCTCTATAAATGGTGATGGAAGTCTCACACTCGAAATAACGCAGATTGGAGAAAAAACATTTCTTGCCGGCGTTATGCGCTTGGTCGCTGACGCAGAGGCTTCAAAATCAAAATTACAGATGCTTTCTGACAAGGCAGCATTTTATTTAACACTTGTTGCTATTGGCGCTGGAGGTGCAACGTTTCTCGTGTGGTTTTTTGCACAAGCAGGTATCGGGGTAGCCACAGAGCGGCTTGTTGCGGTTCTTGTTATTACCTGCCCGCACGCACTCGGGCTCGCCATCCCGCTTGTTGCTGCAATCTCGACGACGATGGCTGCACGAAATGGCCTTTTGATTCGCAAACGAATGGCGCTCGAATCTGCTCGCAATATTGATACCGTACTTTTTGATAAGACAGGAACCCTCACGGAGGGTGCGTTCGCGGTTGTTTCATCAAGCTCCGACGAAACGCTCGCCATTGCCGCTGCGGTCGAGCAGCACTCTGAACACCCGATAGGTAAAGCGATTATCATTGAAGCAAAAAAACGAAACCTTACAGTTGCGGAAGCTCAGAACTTTAAACGTATCTCCGGCATGGGCGCACAGGCAGACGTTATGGGCAAAACGATCTTCGTCGGACAGCGTGGCGGCGCAGATATCGTCGTTGAAGCGGAGGGCCAAAAAATAGGGAGCATCACAATTGCCGACAAGGTCCGGCCCGAAGCGCGGGAAGCGATTACAACGCTCAAAGATATGGGATTGAGTATTACCATGATCACCGGAGATTCGCTTCAAGTTGCAAAAGAAGTTGCAGATGAGCTCGGTATAGAAGAGTATTTCGCTCGCGTGCATCCCGAAGAGAAGTCTGAAAAAGTGAAGCTCCTACAATCGCAGGGCAGACGGGTAGCGATGGTCGGCGACGGCGTGAATGATGCTCCAGCCCTTACGCAAGCCGATATCGGTATCGCCATCGGCGCAGGCACGAACGTCGCAATAGAGTCGGCAGGAATTATTCTTGTGAAAAATGACCCGCGAGATATTCCCAAGATTTTTAGGCTCTCACGCCTGACCTATAATAAAATGATACAAAATCTCTTTTGGGCGACCGGCTACAACGTGCTTGCGATTCCGCTTGCGGCTGGAGTACTAGCCTTTAAAGGCATACTTCTCCAGCCAGCTCTTGCCGCGGTTTTCATGTCGGCTAGTACAGTTATTGTAGCTTTTAACGCATTATTGCTGCGGAGACAAAAATTGTAAAATAGTTCCAAAGTCTCTTTCGTGTTTTTTGCGTTACTATTGAGCCATGGCAAGAACGCTCACGGATCTGCGCAAAGTGCTTGCGGCTCATCCGAAGGCACAAGCACTGTGGGAGGACCTCACGCCTATAGCGCGGAGGGACTTCATGAGTTGGATAGAATCTGCCAAACAACCGGAAACCCGCAGACGTCGGGCCGAGAGTATCCCTTCGAGGCTCGCGTCCGGAAAGCGCCGCCCCTGCTGTTATGCCCTCGTACCGATGAATCTGTACAAAGCTCTCGCGCTTCTCCCTAAGGCAAGAGCGCAGTGGAAAAGCCTCACGCCCGATGAGCATAGGGATTTTACTGATTGGATACACGAGGCGGAAGAGCCTGGGTTGCGTGCACAGAGGATCAACAAAACCTGCATGATGCTTGCCGCCGGAAAGCGTCACCCCTAACCTGACCGGCCAGCAAACATCCATGGATCTAGCAACGATGCCAGAAGAAAAGCTCACTCTGCTCGAGAGGCGCCACGAGTATGGCGACGTGTACACGTACCTGTTCAAGCCCGCACAGCCAATCCCGTACCGCGCAGGGCAGTATGCGCACGTGAGGCTCTTCGGCATGCCGCCAGAGGAGAGGGCCGTGCGGGAATTTTCGTTCGCATCGGCGCCGCATGATACCGAGATATCCTTCGGCGTCGACTCCCGTTCGGGAAGTGCATACCAGAGGCGCTTGCATGCAATGAAAGCAGGAGAGACCGCAGGCATCTTCAAGATAAAAAGCCACATGACCTGGCCGCCCCCGGTGGTCTCTGATGTCGTGATGATAGCGGGCGGCATCGGGGTGACGCCGTTCCGTTCGATGTTACGTGACCTCGCGTATAAAAGAGTAAGCCTCACCTCGACGTTCATCCAGGTAGGGCGGGGGCCGTATCAAGATGAATTGTCTGCTCTCGTAGCCGAGTACAGGGCTATTCAAAGGGATGAGCTCCCCAGCACTCTTGCTCAGACGATCCAGGAGCACCATGACGCGCACTACTACCTCGCTGGTTCCCCCGGCTTCGTGCAAACCGTTGCCGCAGCCCTCTCCGCATCGGGTATCACGCGCGTGGAGAGCGATGAGTTCAAAGGGCTCGCGGAATACTGACTTAACATCTTGTTACGATTATTGTATGTATTTCCTCTATATTCTCGAGTGCAAGAACGGCTCGCTGTACACGGGCATAACGACCGATGTTGATCGGAGGTTTGCTGAGCACAAGAGCGGGGCCGGCGGCCGCTACACCAGATCGCATGAAGTACTCCGCGTTGCATATACGGAAAGGTGTCCGGACCGGTCATCCGCCCTGAGACGCGAAGCGGAAATCAAGCGTTGGCCGCGAGAAAAGAAGAGAGGGCTCATCGGCCTCGTAAAATAAGTATAATGAGGTCATGAACAAGATAAGCACCAATTTTGCGATATTCGTACTGTTCTTCGGCGTCGCCGCAGTGCAGGCAATCCAGACGCGCAACTGGCTCATGGTCGCTTTCTGGGTCGCCATCGGCCTTGTTTTCCTCTCTGCGGACTTTAAAAAACCGTAACCGCTGTCGCATCGTCGGCTGAGCAAATACCTATGAAGGAAAAAATCCTCGGCTTGCAGAAAAACATCTTCTTTCTCGGCCTCACCAGCTTCTTCAATGATTTTTCGTCTGAGATGGTCTTGTCGGTCCTGCCCGCGTTCTTCATCTCCGTGCTCAAGTCCGGCGCCGGAGCGCTCGGCATCGTCGAGGGTATTGCCGAGGCCGCCGCGAACGTCATCAAGATCTACTCAGGTCGTTGGTCCGACCGGATAGAGCGCCGGAAGATATTTGCCGTTGCCGGATACACACTCTCGGTCATGACCCGGCCGCTCTACCTCCTCGCCAGCTCCGTCGGCTCGGTCATCGGTTTGCGGCTCGTCGACAGGATCGGGAAGGGCCTTAGGGATTCGCCGCGCGACGCGCTCATATCGCTCTCTACTCCAAAAGAGGAAGTGGGACGGTCGTTCGGCTACCACCGGGCAATGGATACCCTCGGCGCTATTGCCGGCCCGCTCGTTGCGTACCTCATCCTTCAGCAGTTCCCGCAGGGATTCAATGTCATATTTATCACTGCATTCGTCGTCGGTCTTGTGGCCATCGCGAGCCTCTCTCTGGTGAAGGACGTGCGGCAGGTGATCGAGCACGCGCGGAGCAGCGACGCTCCGCGCGTGCTCCCGTTGCGATTCAAGCTCTACATAGCATCTATCTTCATATTCTCGCTCGGCACGCTCCCGGTTGCGATAGTGCTTTTTAAGACGCAGGATCTTGGTATCACCATCGCGTCGATCCCGCTCTTCTATATGATCTACAACGTTTCCTACGCGCTGTTTTCGTTGCCGGCGGGACGCGCGGCCGACTCGATAGGCAGCGGGACCGTCATCATCGTCGGATATATATTCCTCATACTCGGCTATCTCGTCTTGGATATCTCTTCGACGCTCCCGGTCCTCGTTGCAGGATTCTTGTTGCTCGGCGTCTTTTCTGCCCTTACTGATGGCGTGCAGCGGTCACATCTTTCTCACCTCGTCGAGGACAGGTACAAGGGTGCCGCGTATGGCTACCTCAATGCGGCGTCCGGATTCGGAGCTCTTATCGCCGGTGCGGTCGGCGGGTACCTTTGGCAGAACTATGGCGATGCATTCGCCCTCACTCTCGGTGTGGGAGTCGTCCTCTTCGGCCTCGTCTTCTTTACCGTCGGCGGCCTTATTGTCCCGAAAGGCTGAAAGGGCCTGTGGATACCAATCTACACGCTTTTCAAATGAAGGGTAGGATGAAGATATGAATACCCCCACCCGCATATCGCTTTTAGGAGCGCTTGCTTTGTTTGCTCTTTCGCCGCTTTTCGCAAGTGCGATGGAGGTGCAGGCAAACAAAGAGGCAATGGTTGCTGCGGGGGCGACGGTCATGGACGACCAGTACCTCGCAGGCGGCACCGTCACGGCAGCAGGGAACTTTAGTCGCGATCTTGCCGTAGCAGGCGGGACCGTCCTCGTGTCAGGCCCTATCGTAGGCGAGCTCCTCGCCGTAGGTGGCAACCTCACCTTTACGGGCACGGTCGGCAGCACCGCACGCATCGCGGGAGGCAACCTCATCATCCAAGGCGCCGTCGGGCACGACCTCGTTGCCGCGGGCGGGCAGGTCATTGTCGGCGGCCCGGGCATCGCGGGAAGCGCGCTGCTCGCAGGCGGCACCGTCTCGCTCTCAGCGCCGGTAAAAGGAGACCTGCGGATAGCGGGCGGCGACGTGACGATAGACGCACCGATATCCGGCAACGTCGAGGTGCGCGCTCAGAGGGTGACGCTCGGCAGCCACGCGACTATTGGTGGCACCTTTACCTACACGGCCCCGCAAGCCGCGACAGTCATGACTGGCGCGGTCATCACCGGTGCGACCACGTATCATGAGAGCAAAGAAGTGCCGACGCCGACGAAGGCAGGCATCGCGGCAGCCGCCGCAGCAATATTCTCGCTCCTCTTCTTCGGCAAAGTGCTCGCTTCCCTCGTCGGCGCACTCGCTATCGGACTCTTTTTCAAGCGCTACGCGCGCGAGATCGTGAAGCATGTGGTGAAAGACCCCTGGGGTGAGGTGGGCCGCGGGCTCGTGGTTGCCATCGTCATGCCGGTCGCATCGATACTGCTTTTCTTCACTGTTGTGGGCATCCCGCTCGGCATACTCGGACTGCTCGTCTCTATCGTACTTTTCGTCTTTACCGGGCTTACGGCGCCTGTCGTCGCGGGCTCGCTCGTGCATAAGTGGATATGGAAGCCGGGCGAGTATCAAGTGAACTGGAAGATAATCCTTCTCGGCGTTGCCGTCATGCTCGTGCTCGACCTCATCCCGCTCATCGGGTGGCTCATACGGCTTGGCATCTTCCTTGCGACGCTCGGCGCGGTAGCCGCGCTCAAGTGGTCGGTCGCTAAGGAGTGGCGTTAATAGCATGGATATGAATCATATGGACAAGATAAAAATCGAGAATCACACGGTAGGCGGGGGATTATGGATCGCCGCATGGCTCTTCACCATCGGGTACCTCCACCTCTCGTTCTGGCAGGGCGTGTTTGCGGTCCTGCTCTGGCCCTATTACCTCGGCGCCTTCTTCTCGATGTAGGTAACCGTTATCCGGGCTCTTAAGTTTGATATCAGGATATGCAAAACCCTTTTGCCAATGCTACGCTCGCGGCGCTCTATATCATTGGTATCGTCTATGCCATCGATACGTTCTCCCGGCTCTCCGTTGCTCCCAAAGGGCCGACGCTCCTCGTGCCTATGACCATCCTCTCGCTTTTTGTCCTCTCAGCGGCGGTGATGGGTTTCCTCTTCGTCTATCAGCCTTTGCGCCTCTACATGGAAGGGCACAAGAAAGATGCAGTGCAATTTTTTGCCAAGACGACGCTCACCTTCGCCTGTTTCGCCCTCCTATTTCTCATCACACTCCTATCAACCTCGCTCGGCGCTTGATATACTAACTGCATATGCAAAAATTCATGGTGCTCTACCAGGCTCCGTCCACGGCCATGCAAGAGTGGATGAAGAAGCCTGAGTCAGAGCGTAAAGAAGCGGAGCAGAAAATGAAAGATGAGTGGGGCGCGTGGATGAAAGCCCACCCCATGGTGCTCAACACCATCGCGGTCGGCAAGGCGAAGCGTGTCACGAAAGGGAACGTTGCAGACGCGAGCAACGACATCATGATCTCTTCCTACGTGGAGGCAGAGTCTCCTGAAGCGGCTGCTGCGCTCTTTACGGACCATCCGCATTTCGGCATCCCCGGCGCCACTATCGAGGTAATGCCCATCCGGCCGATGTAAGCCATGCAGAAGATCACGCCACACCTTTGGTTCGACAAACAGGCCAAAGAGGCCGCTGAGTATTACGTATCAGTGTTCGGCGACCTGCCTGCGCAGGCAGGGGGTTCGAAGGTAACGAGCGTTCAGACAATCCACGACACTCCTTCGGGCGACGCAGATATCGTCACCTTCACGCTACGCGGTCAGGATTTCATGGCTATCAGCGGCGGACCTCTCTTCAAGTTCACCGAGGCGATATCTTTCATCGTCAACTGCGATACGCAGGAGGAGGTAGACCACTTTTGGAGCAAGCTCTCTGCAGTGCCCGAGAGCGAGCAGTGCGGCTGGTGCAAAGATAAGTTTGGCCTCAGCTGGCAGATAGTGCCTTCGGCGATGGGGGAGATGATGAGCAAAGGCACCCCGGAGCAGATGGGCCGCGTAACGCAGGCCTTCCTCAAGATGAAAAAGTTTGACATCGCCGCGCTCAGGGCGGCGTACGAGGGTTGAGATTGGAGGTATACTTTACTCAGGTTCCTTATTAAGTAATTACCTATTTTCATATGGTAGTAGTTCCGGTTAATTATCTCGCGGTGGTTGCAGCGGCCGTTGCCGCGTTCGTTATCAGTTGGTTGTGGTACGGCCCCATCTTCGGCAAGGCGTGGATGAAGTCGGCCGGCATGGGCGAGCTGACGCCTGAAATGAAGGCGATGGGTATGAAGAAGATGCCGATGAACATGATGATCCAGTTCGTCGGAACGCTCCTCATGGCGTACGTGCTCCAGCACTCGCTCGTGTTCGCCTCTGCCTACATGCAGGCCTCCGGCCTCTCCGCCGGGCTCATGGCAGGCTTTTGGAGTTGGCTTGGCTTTGTCGCTCCCGTCACCGTGGGCATGGTGCTGTGGGAGGGAAGGCCGTGGAAGTACTGGTGCATCGTCGCCGGCAACTGGCTCGTCAACCTCCTCGTCGTCGGCGCCATCTTGGCATTGTGGGTGTAGCACTCGCAGCAGCATAAAACACAAAATCCCGGTACGAGTACCGGGATTTTGCTATAGTGACTCTATGTCCATCGACCGTAAGAGCAGTGAAGGTGTTATTTTTGCCAGCACGTCCGGCGACGCCGAGCCCAGTTGGGAAGGGAGGCACCTCAGCGTTGGTGACTTGGTACAGATAAAAGATAAAGACACGGCACAGTTGCTCACCTCTGTCTTTTTTAAATTTACTCTCGAACAGAGATTTCGTGTCGTACTTGTACAGAAGCAGGGAAGGAAGCCTCACAAGCCGTACGCGGTCTTTATCCGCTTGTATGATCCCAACGACGGGCCTCCCTACAAAAAGAGGTTAGGAGACCAGGGTCCGATAGGAGAGTCAAACTTGACCAAACTCTCTGATGCCTAGCGAATCTAATAGGGTATGAAAAAGCTTGTCTGGTTTGGGCTCATCGTCGGTTCCACTCTGGGCGGTATGGTGCCCTCGCTCTGGGGCGCTGACGTATTTTCCTTCTCCTCCATCATCCTCTCCGCCGTCGGCGGCCTCCTCGGCATCTACCTCGGCTATCTGTTGGGGAGGTGAGTCGGGTATACTGCCCCTTATATGGTAGGAAATCCTGTTGCCTCCTTAAACAGAGATGCTAACGTAATTATGTTGGGGGATTGAGGAAAATAGTATGAATTTAAAAATCCCAAGGCTTGGTGTGCGCCTCTTTGACCCCCGTAGTCCGGACTGGTGGGTTTACACAACGCTCTCTATTATTATCGTTGTCGTCCTTCCCTTCATAGCACTGTTGTTCGGAAGTGATGTAAGGTATGCGCAGGCGGCACATCTTCTTAGCTCACATTTGTTAATATTTAGTATTGTTTTGAGTGCAACGGACTTGGGATTATGGGCTGGTCGTGAACGCAAACAAGAAGAAGGAAAAGATTATAGAGCATCTATCTCTCGGCAGATATTAATTATAGTGATTTCAACTCTTATGCTTGCCTCTCTTGAAGGCGTGGCATCGTATAACCCACACCCCAACCTCGTATTATGCTTTTCAGCTCTTATGGGTTTTGGATCTTTGTGGCTCTACAATCATAATCCTGAAAGTTCTGATTTAACCGATGATGCCATTTCAAAAGCTAAGTCAAAAGGAGAAGCAGAATTTGACGAAAGAATAAGAACAGAAGAACCTCAAGATATTGAGGTTAAACTATAAATCATGCCCAACCCACTCCCTTTTAGAAAAGAAGATGCGATTAAGGTTCCTATCCTATCGGTTAAGCAACCTATTGGTACTTTTTATATAGCTACTATTGGCGCAAAAGATGCTGCAGATATTTGTTCTGCCGAATGGCGTCATGCTGATTTCGACACACGAGATGAGCTCGAGGAATACATTGGTATTCAACGTCCCTTAAATAAAAAACGCATCGAAGAGATAAAAAAATATGTGAAAACATGGGATGCAACTTTCCCCAATTCCATTATTCTTGCGGTGAGACCCGATTATTATTTTATAGAAAGTGAGTCTACAATGTACATAAAACGAGATTCACACTCCACTAACATCATTGATGGACAACATCGTCTTGCTGGATTTGACTCTGAATCAGGGAACGATTTTCAATTAATAGTAGCTTTATTTCCAGAACTCGAACTCGAAGAGCAGGCATATATTTTCTCTGTAGTGAACACAAAGATGACTCGAATTAACCCCTCACTATCTCAGGACTTGTATGCATTTGCCACGCTCGATACTCCCGAAAAACTCGCCCATAATATTGCACGTGACTTTAATCGTGACATAGCCAATCCTTGGTATGACAAAATAAAAATGCTTGGTCATAGAGATGCGGGTTCGAGCGCGGTCCTGTCTCAAAGTACGTTCACGAGGGAAATTATTGCTTACATATATAATCCAAAAAGGGCCTATGAAATAAGAGATTTCTTGCACCGGACAACTAATAATCGTTCAACATTAAGCACTTTCTACTCCGAGAACGAAGCTGAAAGGTTCATTTTCTGGAAACCGTATGTGGACGGTAAAGATAAATATATTTATTCCGTTTTGAAAAATTATTTTGCTGCAGTAAAAGAGGTCTACTCTCAAGAATGGGATGATGCACACCAAATTCTTACAAAAACTACTGGCTACAGTGCATTGATGCACGTTCTTGTTAATGTCTATCGTCTTGGTTTATCAAAAAAAGATTTATCCCAAGATTTTTTTGTATCGTTGTTTGTTAAAGCAAAATCCAGTAATAAGGTAAAAAACTTTATTTCGACAAATTACAACCCAGGAAAAGTCGGAGAAAAGAAATTATCTGACGATTTTCTCAACGGAATGGAACTTATCAATGAAAATGAAACCTAAAGTTCCCACATTCTTAAAATGGGCTGGAGGAAAGAGGCGTATTTTGAATGCTCTCCAACCATTGTTTCCGAAGAAGATAGAAAGATATTTTGAACCTTTCCTAGGTGGTGGCTCCATGTTCTTTTACGTGATGCAAAAATATAGACCATCATTCGCAACGATTTCCGATATCAATGCTGACTTAGTGGAAGTCTATAAAACAGTACGTGACAACCCACATGAGCTTATTAAAAAGCTTAAGGGATTCAAAAAGAAAGATTCAGAGGAGTTTTATTATCGGACAAGAGATTTATTTAATCAAAAAAAACTTCAAGGAACCGAAAGAAGTGCAGCATTCATCTACATGAACAAAACCGCTTACAGTGGGCTGTTCCGTGTAAATTCCAAAAATGAATTCAACGTTCCCTATGGACGTTATAAGAATGCAGAGGTCTTTGATGAGGAGACTCTTTCTCAAGCGAGTACCCTTTTGCAAGGAGTTGAGATTAAATGTCAGGACTACAGGGATATTCTAGGAGAAATCCAAGATGAGGATTTTATCTATCTTGACCCTTGTTATGATCCCATTAAAAAGACCAGTTTCGTTCAATATACTCCGGAGAAATTTTCAAAATCTGATAGAGAGCGTTTATCCAGATTCGTCCTGAGCGCTCAGAAACGAGGCGCAAAGGTGTTACTAAGTAACAACAACGTATCTAGGGTCAAGAGGTTGTACCCAGGTTTTTATTTTCACCCTATTAATGCGCCGCGTAGTCTTGGGGCGAGAGTAGGAGCTAAGTCGGAGGTCATAGAACTTGCTATAAAAAACTATGCTTCTGTCGTGTGAAAAAACAGTACATTCGTGATGGCAGGTCACCTATTCCAAAGGATGAGAGAACATCCCGCGCAATGAGTGCGATACGGGCAAATAATACTAAGCCAGAACTGACTGCACGAAGGCTCCTTTCAAAGTGGAAAATAAAAGGATATCGATTGAATTGGAAGAAAGCACCAGGCAGACCGGATATAGCCTTCCCAAAAAAGAAAGTCGCTATTTTTGTTCATGGTTGTTTTTGGCACGGTTGTCCGTACTCGAAACCCAAGTTACCAAAAACGCATAGAGCTTTTTGGAGAAAGAAGATCGAGACGAACAAGCTACGCGATAAACGAAAAGTGCGAGAACTACACCGCCTTGGCTGGACGTCGATCACGGTCTGGGCTTGTAGGCTTGACTCTGATAGGGGAAGGGACAACTTTGTTAAAAGTGTCCGCCTTGCTCTTCAGTGACTCTTTGTGGGCTTTGCTTAAAGCTATTCCGATACGCTCTACTACACCCACGACCAGTGCATTGCCCATAAAGAAGGCCCGACGGACGTCAGAGATGCCTTCAAGTTCTGTGTGGTTATCTGGGAACATACATAGGCGTTCAAGCTCCAGCGGGGTGAGGCGTCTATACTTACCTGATGCTGTTTTTATTACATGCTTGAAACGTGACGCAGTTGCGCCGCCCTCCCCAGTTACTATCGTGCGTGATGGCTTTTCAAGGGGATCAGGGAATGCCATAGACCCTTCTGTGTAGTTGAACTTAAAACCATTTTGACCCTGCCGCTCCTCATTCTTTGCACCTTTTAAATATTTCCATTGCTTAAGAGTGCCATTAACGAAATAGGTCTCAGGTACTTTTTGCTCATCAATAAGAATATCACCAAGGGTTTTTTGCCGCCCTCCGTAGTTAGCTACTACCGGGATCGAATAGAATGCTCTACCTTTCATAAAACCGGCGTTATAGAAAGGACTTGTAGCAGGCGAATCTGTGTTGAATTGTTCTGTAATATCCGCGTAACTTCCTATTAAATTATCCGAGGTCGGAAGACCTGCTTTTGCAGATACAGGGAACCCTGAGGCCAGGATGCCTTTCTCTGTGATTATTTCCGTAGACTCCATCGCGTCCATTTGACGATATATGTCCGTTGATTTGTGATAACCCACGATAAAAATACGACGTCTTCGTTGTGGCATTCCATATTCTGCGGCGTTGACCACGCGCCACTCGACTGCATATCCGAGGTCAGCAAGTGTTGCCAACATAATGGCAAAGTCACGACCTCGCTGCGAGGCAGGGGATTTTAATAAACGATCAACGTTCTCCAAAAATATATACTTAACAGGCCTTTTCTCTTTTTGTTTAAGCTCAAGGATATTCCGTATCTCCCACCAGAGAACGCCCTTTCTCCCGGCAATCCCGGCAGCTTGGCTCAATGTTCTGGCGACAGAATAATCTTGGCAGGGGAATCCTCCGACCAAGACGTCGTGGTCAGGTATTTTGAAGTCGCCTTGCTGTGCTTTTTTTACTACTTCTGAAATATTGGTGTTAGTGAACTGACGTTCTTCCCCTGGTAATGGCGCGAACCGAGAAGCGTAAACATCGTGGGCGTGTTGTTTTTTTGTACCAGGTTCCCATTGGTTGAACCAGACTGTTATAAAGTCTTTTTCACGCTCTCCTTTTTTCCCGGAAAGCCCGAGACGGAAACCTCCTACCCCAGCAAAAAGCTCAACCACCCTAAGCGGTTGCATGATATTGGTTCGATCGGTATGGTGCTTACGAGAACCCATACTCTGATCTTATCAAACTTTGTTCATTCGATCAAGATCGAGTTATCAACACCTCCATGACAGACCATTTAAAGCCGTATCTTCAAGTAAACAAAAAAGATATCGCCATTAAGGTGGCAGGCCCGAAACGAATGGCTCGCATTATTGAGGCAATAGGTTGGCCCAGTGGTTCACAGAATACTCTGCGTTATCAATCTCTATGGGAAGGTTACGGTTATTCTATCAAATTAGGAAAACCAGGGAAGGAAGCGGCCGTCGACTATATGAATTGCCGGTATCTCGATGGCCATAAGGGTAATAATCCGAACGATATGCGACCGTCGATATTCCGCAACGGTGTATTGGTAGAACAACATCTAGCATCGTTCATAGATATTTTCGACGAGATGCAGAAGTTTAATGATTCTGACCCTATCGCCATAGAGATAATAGGATGTCTATTGTTTAGGTCTGCTTATATGCTCGACCACGTCGAAGTTAGGACTGGTATATGGAGATACCAACCTGCTGAGCAGGTTGTTCAAGCATTACAGCGCCGTTTGCCTGTAGCAGAAGGTGTGCCCGTAGAAGCATTCCTTCATTTTCTTGATGCCCTGGCATGGAATGAGGACGTGAAATATTACACTCTCGGATATGATGTGATACGAAAAGGAACCGGTAGAAAAAACAACTTGCTGACTTGTGCGAATCTTATCGGTGTTCTATTGAATAAGGTTCGAATATCAAAATTTGCAGGAACCTTTGGTCGTCCCCCGGTCGGTATTTCTCCGATTTCGAACCTAGAAGCATTCCGTGTTTTTTCTGATTTAGAACCAAAAATCGAGAAATAAACACCTCACTTAACTAATCCCTGAATTTGATACGATGGGAAAAATGAAGATACACGAACTCGGACATGTGGTTTTGTATGTGACCAACCTTGAGTTGGTGGGGGATTTTTATCGCGACACGCTTGGGTTTAGGGAGGTGGTCCGGCAATGGCCCATCGCGGCGTTTTCCTCAGGCCGGACGCACCACGAGATGCTTTTGATCGAGGTCGGTGGGGTGGCCGAGCACTCTGCGCGGCCAACACCAGGCCTCTACCATATCGGGTTTAAGGTTGCCGACTCGCACGAGGAGTTACGAGCGGTATATAAGGAGTTGAAGGAGAAAAAGGTACCCATCCTCGGCACCACCGACCACGGCGTCACGCACTCTATTTATATTCTCGACCCGGACGGCAACGAGCTCGAGCTCTACGCCGACGTTAGCGACGAGTGGAAGCGTAACCCGGCCGCGATAGGCGAGGAGGCCAAACCGCTCAATCTTGAGTAGGCCGCCGCACCCCTCAAGCACAAGTTATCCGTGGAGGGTTTTATACGCGCTACACTGTAAGGAGCACCCATGGCTCTTTTTCTTGTTACGCGGCCGTATACTCATGATGAAAAAGAGCGCGCCATCGCGCATGCGCGGTCGGGCGCAACGCCCGACCGCGACTACTACCTCCTCGTAGCGGGTGCGGTAGTCTTTGCGCTCTGCGGCATCTTCCTTGACAGCATCCCGGTGCTCATTGGCGCCATGATAGTGGCACCCTTGGCAGGGCCGATACTCGGATTATCCCTCGGCCTCGCGCGCGGTGAGTGGATGCTCGTCGCGCGCTCGGGAGCGATGCTTGTAGCATCGCTTCTTATTGCCTTTGTCATCTCCTCAATCGGTGTCTCGCTCCTCGGGCCGCTCCGCGCCGACTCGATCTACATCACATTCGTCGCACACCCGTTCTTCGACCTGCTCATCGCCTTTGTCGCTGGCATCATTGCAGCCTATGGCCTGATGCGCGAGCGGGTAGGGAACGCGATGGTCGGCGTGGGTGTTGCAATATCGCTCATGCCGCCTTTGGTCGCGACCGCAGTCGCGCTTGCCGAAGGGCTCCTCCCGGGCGCCGAACAAGCGTTTCTCATATTTATGTTTAACGTCATCGGCATTATAGCGGGGAGCGCGCTTATTTTTATTACTTTCGGTCTTAACCGTTTTAAAATATGAAAAAATATCTCACGCTCTCAATCATCGCGTTCATGCTTCCCCTCGGAGCCTTTGCTCTGGTTGATGCCCCGGCGATGGACACCACGACCCCAGATACCTCAACTACTGACACGGCAACCGAAATGCCCGCGGGGCCAACGGTGAGCAATGCGCGTGTAACCAACATCACTGACACCACGGCGGAAGTAGATATAGATACGGACGAGATGGTGCAGGGCTATGTGGAATACGGAAAAGACACGACCTACGGCATGTCGACTCCGTTGACCGCCGAGTTCACCGCCTCTCCGATGTTCTATCTCAGCGGCCTCACACCGGAGACCCTCTACCACTACCGTGTCATCGTGATGGACACTGCCGGCAACGCGGCCATCACGACCGATAGCACTTTTACAACGCTTGCGACTCCGGCTCCGCAAGAGGAGCCGACCACTCCTCCGCCGACAACGAGTACGACAACCTCTTCCACCACAACCACACCGCCGCCCTCCACCGCAACAACTACGCAGACCTCAACGCCACCATCGGTAACTCCGCCCGTTGTTACAGTGCCCACTCCCGCTCCGATTTCAAAAGTCTCTACCCCACTTCCCCCCATTACTTCAGCAGGTGGACTGCCAGTCGCACCGTTCCGTCCGCTCCTCTTGCAGGTACAGGCGCTCGACGGCAAAGTCGCCTTCAGCTGGAAAAAAGACGCTGGAGTGAAGAACGGCACTATTCACACGCTCATTGTCAGGAAACAGGGCAGCGACTACGTAAGCTCGCGCGTCGACGGCACCGTGGTCTATGACGGGACCGATCAGAGCTTCACCGACACCGACGTTGTCAACGGGACCGAGTACCACTATGCGCTCTACTCATACGGTATCTACGGGCGTTTCTCGCCTGCGGCACGTCTGAAAGCCATACCGACAGCGAGAAAGACCGAAGTGTCGCGCGCGACGTCACCTCAACCACCAGTGCCGATACTCGCCCGTGACCTGTATCGCGGCCTCTCGGGCGACGACGTAAAACACCTGCAAGCCTACCTTGCCGGGCATGGGTTTTATCCTGAAGCGCAGATCACCGGCTACTTTGGCTCCTTGACCCGTGCCGCAGTCATGCGTTTCCAGAAGCTGAACGGCATCGGCCCGGCAGCCGGGTACGTCGGCGCGCTCACGCGTGATGCGCTCGGGCAATAGGTTTATAATTATGGAAGGTATGGAATGGCATACGGTAACTAAGTTTTCGCAGGCAGTCGCTATTATTCTTTTCGTCGGGGTTTTTGCGCTCGGGTTCTTCCTGGGAGGGGAGTACCAGAAGAGCGCCAGCGTGCCGGTCTCCACTCCGCTGCCGACGGGAGGGCTCGCGGGCGACCACTGTGGCGGATTCATCAAGGACGCGCCCACATGCGCCGCAGGCTTTCATTGTCAGCTCAAGATATCGAATCCTGACACGGGTGGCATCTGCGTCGCCGACCCGAAAGAGCTTTCCGTTAAGCTCGGCGGTACGATCTCTGCCTTAGGGGTTTCGATAACGCCAACGAGCGTGCTCGAGGACAGCCGTTGCCCCACTGACGTGCAGTGCATCCAGGCCGGTACGGTACGATTGAGTGCAACGATTGTCAGCGGTATGGGCACCGCGACGCAAACATTTGAGCTTAATAAGGCGGTGACGACCGAAGCCGAGCAGATAACCTTGGTAAAGGTCGACCCGGCGCCGCTCTCCACAGAGCCTCGCGCTTCGCGTGACTACACGTTCTATTTTGAAATAACGTCGCGCTAAGACAGACGGTGCTGACTCTAATGAACTATAACGAGACAAAAAAGAAATTTAACGCCGCTAAGGATCTTCTCTCGGGCTCCTCGACGACGAGCACCAAGGTGAGGGCCGCTCTTGCTCTGCTCAAGGGCCTGCATCCTGATATCGACACGAAGTTGGCGATGTGCGACGAGCATCTTGCCGCGATAGAAAAGCTCGAAGGCGGCTCTCTCATCGAGCTCTCTGCGGAGGCTCTGCCGGAGGAGACGGAAGAGCAAAAGAAGCGCAAGCGCTTGCTGCTCCTCTTCATACGCAGTTGGGACGACCTCAAGAGCGAGGTGGCACGGGTAGAAAAGGAGTTTGATAACGCAAAAAATAATAACGGCGGACAGGGGAGCGGCGGCATGCCGATGTGGAAGAGGATATTGAGCGCTGCAAAGGGGCCGCTTGCCATCGTCACCGTCGTCGCGATAGCGATTGCCGCACTCCAGGTGAGCGCGGTTGATGTGACTATAAAGAACGATGGCTGTGGCACCCTGCAGGTGAGCTCGAGCATTCCCATTTCACTCCGCGGCCTCTCGCTCCCAAGCGGGCCTATTGCTAATGGCGGTTCAGCAAACGCGAGCTTGCCACCGCTCGCAGTCTCGGTGGACGGCACGAAGCTCGGAGTCATCGCCATGAGCGCGTTCGGCATGCACCTCTCCTTCAACCTCCCTGGCGTGAGCGACGTACAGCTCGACGGCGCCTCGCTCATGGGCAAGAAGACGGAGGTAAAGCTAGGAGACAAGCCGGCACATGAGCTGCGCCTCGTGTGCAAATAACGATATGGGATTCATCGGACGATACATCGCCTACCTGAAAGACAACCCGCACGGGTATTGGTTCAAGCGCAAACTCTATGGGTGGGGCTGGGTGCCAGCGCGTAGAGAAGGGTGGCTCGTCATTGCCGCATACGTCGCGCTCTTTGCGGTCGGCGAAGTGCGGGTCATCAGGCGTGTCGAGATATACACGCTGACAACTCAAAACGTCATCTTCTTTGCCGCCTATGCTTCCGTCATTACCCTTATCCTCATACGTATTTGCTACACTAAAGGCGAAAAACCGAAATGGATGTGGGGTGTCCGGAAGAAGATTGGTCAGGAATAGTCGAGCAAACGACCTTTTCATCGAAGTTTCACCACCACAAGGAGTATACTTTAAGGCTATGAACAAAGTTCTCATTTGGATAGGTGTTTGCATCGTACTCGTTGTCGGGGCGTTCTTTATTTTTAAGAACTCAGTACCTCCCGAAACACAGGGGACGGTGCCGCAACCGTCGAAGGATACACTGACTCTCAGTGGAGGCGATATCACGCTCGTGTTGCCGGTCGACTTCGGCCTTGCAACGAGTGCGGAGCAGGTGCCGGTCAAGAGCTACATCCCGCCATGCTCAGAGGGCTTTGAGTATTGCTTCTACTACAACAACCCCCAATTTCAGGGAACCAACTTTGAAAGCGCGGGGCTCTCTATACGCCACCGCGCGGGCCTTTCGACACAAGACGCGTGCGTTACCACGATGCCGGACGGCTATAACAACACCGAGCATGTAACGCAGAGTGCCGAAGGCTATCGTGCGGCGATGTTCGCGGTCGGCGACGCGGGCGCCGGGCACTATGCAAGCGGCAAGGTATACCGCATCGCGCTCTCCACCACGTGCTACGAGTTTGAGACCCGGATAGGGGAGACTCAGTTTGCCAACTATTCTCCCGGCAGCATCAAAGAATTTACCGCCACTGACCGTGCGACGGTCGAGCTTGCGCTCGCGCGCATCCTCGAGCATGCCACACTCTCCTCGGGAGCGACCATCGTCTTTCCGCAAGGGGAGTAAGAGGGACGGAATGTGACCCCTTTTTGACAAGGGAGTCGCAATTCGTTACCCTTCCGCGCATGGCAACCATCTTGCGCGAGCTGGGGCTCCGCCATCAGTGGCTCTATGACTCTATCGTCTTCGGCGCGAGCTTGACCTTTGGCGGCGAATTCCGCCTCAGGCACCTGGCGCTCGAGTACCTGCGCATAGCGCCCGACACGCGGGTGCTCGACCTTTGCTGTGGCGGCGGACAGGCGACAAAGTGCCTCGCTGAGAAGTCGCACTACGTCACCGGGCTTGATATTTCTGAGCACTCGATTGCGCATGCGCGCCGGGCCGTCCCCGAAGCCTCGTTCATTGTCGCTTCAGCGACTGACATCCCGTTCCCTGATTCCTCGTTTGACATCGTCCACACGAGCCTCGCTTTTCATGAGATGACCGCCTCGCAAATAGAGAGGATACTTGCGGAAGCGTTTCGCGTGCTAAAGCCCGGCGGGACGCTCACGGTCCTCGACTTCCACTACCCGCACAATGCGTTTTTCCGCGTGGCGCTCTTCTTCGATTTTTTCATATTTGAGACGGAGACGGCTTGGGATTTCATCGCGAGTAATTTTACAGGGCGCGTCACACGTGCAGGGTTTACGGTCCAAAGGGAGTACCTGCACGCCGGCGGCAGCTTTCAGGTGCTCCAAGCGTCCAGGCTTTAGAGCGTAACGTATTCTTCGCGGTCGCTCCCGACACCGATGCCCTCTACCGCGCAACCGGCGCGCTCTTCTATCTCTTTCAGCACTTTTTTCAGTGCGCTCGGCAGGTCGCTCGGGTTTTTTGCATTTTTGATATCCTCGGTAAATCCTTCACGGTACTCGATGATGGGCTTCACGCGCTGATAGGCGTTGAGCGATGCAGGCACGTAGTCGATCATCTCGCCGTCAAGCTCGTAGCCGGTGACGAGCGGTATCATGCCGTTTTTTGTGCGTGAGTAGGCTTGCAGGAGGTCGCACTTGGTCAGGACGAGGCTCTTTATGCCGTTTATCTTCACCGCATGCGAGAGCTGAACGAGGTCGAAGACGCCGATGCGCCGCGGACGGGTTGTAGTCGTTCCATATTCGCCCGAGAGGACACGTATCGCTTTGCCAACGTCGAACGGGTCGCTCGAGGCGAGGAGCGCGTCCACGTCATAGGCGGCCTCGACGGCTTTTCCATACATCGGGCTGCCATCGGCGTTCGCTTTCATGCAATATTCCTCTGATTGCATGCCGCCAAACTCGGAGGGGAAGGGGCCGTGCCCGACCCGCGACATGATGACCTTAGCCACGCCGATGGTCTTGCGGTGGCAGTCGGGGGAGAGGTCGCCGCCGCCGTAAGCGGCCGCGGCGGTCGTGCCGCTCGAGGTAACGTACGGCACCAGGCCTTTTACGACGTCGAGCATGAATGCCTGCGCGCCTTCGAAAAGGACCTTCGCCCCGCCCATCACTTTCTTCTGAAGGAAGAGCGTGTCTTTTTCGATGAGTGGCGCGATGGCTTCGAAGTCTTTCTTCATTTCCGCGAGTTCACTGTCGATGTCGGCAGTGTAGCCGTGCAAAGCAGCCATCGCCTCGAAGTTGGCGCGCATCATCCTGAAGTAAGTGTCAGGGTCGTTCTGCAGGTCGCCCATCCTGATGTTGAGCACGCGCTCGCCCCACATGCGTAGCGCTCTGTCCGCATATGCCGGGCCGATGCCGTTTTTCGTCGTCCCGATAGTCGAGCCAATGTTCGCGTCTATCGCGAGGTGGTGCGGCTGGATGACGCTCGCCTGCGAGGAGATATGGAGCCTCTCCCGCGCATCGATGCCGCTCTTTTTCAGGTTCTCGAGCTCCTCATCCAGTTTCGAGATGTTGATGACGCATCCTGATCCGATGTACATCGACGTGTTCTTATAAAAGATGCCGGAGGGCACCTGATGGAGCGCGATGCTCTTGCCGTCGTGGACGATGGTGTGGCCCGCGTTCGCTCCGCCGTTGAAGCGCGCGATGACGTCGTACTCTTTTGCTTTGCCGTCGGCGACGCGGGCTTTGCCTTCGTCACCGTATTGCGTTCCTATCAGTACATCGGCAAATCCTTGAGCAGTCATTATTCATCAGTATATCCCGATAGTACGGCCTTTGCTATACTTCATTGATGAAAGATATCGTCATTGTGGTCGGCGGATTGATACTTCTTGCTCTGGTGTGGGTAGGATGGACGTCGCTCCACATGGAGCCGCTCACCAATGGCCCGGTTGCATGCACTGCGGATGCCAAGCTCTGCCCCGATGGCAGCTACGTCGGCCGCAGCGGCCCCTCGTGCGCCTTTGCCGCGTGTCCTCCTGCACCCGTTTCCTATAAGGATGCCGCGTATGTGATAGATAGCATGCCGATGACCATCCCTTCTGGCGCGATAAAATATTTTGGCAACGAGGCGACAGGCGATCTCAATGGCGACGGCCAAAGTGATGTCGCCTTCATTATCACCTACGACGGAGGAGGGAGTGGCACCTTTTACTACGCGGTTGCGGCACTCAAGACTGGCGATGGCTATACAGGGACGAACGGCGTGCTCTTGGGAGATCGCATTGCGCCGCAAGCAACCCAGATACAGAATGGCCAAGTCATCATTAACTACAGCGACAGGAAACCTACCGACCCGATGACCACACCGCCCTCGGTCGGCGTCTCGAAATATCTGAAAGTCTCCGGCGCTCAGCTTGTCGTTGCTCAATAAATGATGTCCAGACTGGTCACCACACTCATCAATACCATCCCGATCCTCATCATGATCGGGCTGATACCGCTCGTACCGAATGACTACGTATTGGCGCTCCTCTATATTTTTATCATCGCTGTTGCGCTCTTTATCAAACGTGACCGGAAGGACATCATCGTGCTCGTTGCAGGAGCTCTCCTTTTAACGATCTCGGAATCGATCTTTGTCAGTACTGGTGTCGAGACATTCGTACGCCACAGCCTCTTTAGCCTCATGCCCCTCTGGCTCCCGCTCCTTTGGGGCTACGCATTTGTCGTTATCAAGCGCATCGTGCTTGTTATCTAGCCAGTGGTTCATTGCTCTATGCACCTTGTACTCCCATCGGTAGAATATAAGAAATCTTTCATAGAGGCGGTAAGAGAATTTCAAGAAGAAGAACCTAATGAAACAACCAGGCGCTATTTTAAATATTCTGTTCCAGAATTTGAAGCTAACTTCGATACGTATGTTCAAGAATTAAAAGCCGAAACATTAGGCCTTGGCTTGCCGGTAGGGTATGTTCCAAACACCCTTTATTGGCTCACGGACGGCGACGAGTACATTGGGCGAGTGACCGTCAGACACAGGCTTAATGAACACCTTGAGAGTATCGGCGGTCACATCGGATACGACATACGACCGAGTAGACGGAAACAGGGGTACGGGAGCAAAATCCTTGAACTCGCGCTCCCCAAAGCAAAAGAACTGGGTATTAAGCGTGTTCTTATTACCTGTGATGAAACCAATCTCGGCTCGCGCAGGGTTATCGAAAAGAACGGAGGTGTTTTTGAAAACAAAGTGCCCAACCCAGAAACGGGCATAGATAAATTGCGGTATTGGATTACTTTGTAAAAATCGACTCCCTAAATGACGCAAGAAATTTTCACAGCATTTGTCCTCGGTCTTGTCGGTGGCCTTGTACCCGGGCCGGTGTTGGCCGCGACGTTTACTGAAATACTGCAGGGCGGTTTTCCTAAAAGCCTGCGGATCATTTTTTGGGCGATGCTCGCGGAAACACTGCTAGCTCTTATCAGCCTCGTTGCTTTCTCTTTCCTTGGTTTATCGGAATCTTTTTTCTACGCATTGTCATTCGTCGGCGCAGGCATTCTTATATGGATTGCTACGCAACTGTGGAAGATAAAAAGCCTGGATGTGGGAGACAAAGTCCATTTCGGGATTGGAAAAATATTTTCGATGATATTTGCAAATGGTATCCTTTGGACTTTTTGGATCACCGTTTGCGTTCCTAAGGCCATACTGCTCGGTCAACAGCTACACTATGGGCAATTGGTATTTCTCGTTCTGGTAGAAATGGGATGGCTTATTTCGACTGTCGGCGTGGCATTCGCGTTTTCCTGGTTCAGAGGAGTGCTTTCTAATCCAAAAGCTATCCCGCGCATGTTTAAGCTCTTTTCGGCCCTTTTTGTCTACTTTGCTCTCAGTATGCTCTACACGAGCGCTACTTTCTTTCTGAAATAAAGAATCCGGGACCCTTTAGCTTGCATTGAAATATATACATATGCTAATATACGCATATGACTGACTTATGCAAAGAGATTGCCAAGATGGGAAAGGGCATCGGCAACACCGGCCGCTACCGTATCCTCGAGGCCTTGATGAAAGGCCCTAAGACGGTTGGGCAGATAGCGAAGGCCGTCCGTCGCCCTCAGCCCGCGGTCTCGCAGAACCTCAAGGTGCTCAAGGAGAGCGATTTGGTGGCTGATGAGCGGCGGGGTAAGGAAGTCTATTACTCTATTAACGTTGCGTATATGGCGAATCTCTTACAAAAGCTCGCTGTGGACGTTAAGAAAGGCACTAAAAAAAGATAACCTATGAACTACGATACACTTGCAAACGCAGAGAGCATTGCTCGGACCGTCGAGGGCCTGAAGGGCCGTGGAGTAGAGCCGATAGTGCTTGAGAGTGGTGCGGAGGCCCTCGCAAAAATAAAAGAGCTCATACCCACCGGAGCCTCGGTAATGAACGGCTCGTCGGTGACCCTCGAGGAGGTTGGCTACATCGAGTATCTCAAAACCGGCACGCACGGGTGGAACAACCTGAAAGATGCGATTCTTGCAGAGAAGGACCCCGTCAAGCAATCACTCCTCCGCAAGGAGTCTGTCACCTCCGATTACTATCTCGGAAGTGTCCACGCACTCGCGGAGACCGGGGAGTTCATCATTGCATCGAACTCTGGTTCACAGTTACCGCACATCGTCTTTACGTCATCCAATCTCATCTTTGTCGTCTCGACCAAGAAAATTATTCCGACGCTCGCAGAGGGCTTTGCACGATTGGAACAGCATGTGCTTCCGCTTGAGGACGACCATATGAAGAGGGTTTATGGGCCGCAGTCGGGGAGTAAGATTTCAAAAGTCGTCATCTGGAAGGACGAGGCCGTGTATTTGAAGCGCACCGTGCGCATGCTCCTGGTCAAGGAGAAGCTCGGTTTCTGATATCTGATTGTGTAATAAGAACACTCCAGGCCCGTCATCAGTGACGGGCCTGCTTCTTACTATAGGGCCCGTTAATAAAGCTTAAAAACACTATGAAAAGCATCTATTGGAAAAATGTAACTATGAGTGCAGCGTTTGCGCTCTCAGCAGTACTCGGTTTGGCAGCTCCTGGGCTTGCGCTCGCAGAGGGCAACGGACAGGGCGGTCCTGAGGGCTCTGGCGTCGAAGTGCATATTACTGGCAATGGCAACGCCCTCGTTCGTGGAGCCAAGGTCGTCTCGGTTTCCGGAACGGACGTCAGCGCGACGACGGCTTTCGGGCCCTCGACGCTCTCGTGGATAATCCACACTGACACGTCGACGCAGTTCGTGCGTCGTTTCGGCGGTGCTTCCTCTGTTGCCGAGATTACTGCCGGCGACACCATCAGCTTCTCCGGCCCTTTGGCAACGAGTTCCGGCCTTGTGGTTAACGCGAAGATCGTTAAGGACTGGTCAATTCTTAAAACGCGCTCGATGCTGACCGGTGTCGTCGCGTCCATCAATGCGGGTTCCAGCTCCTTCGGGCTCAGCACTAATAACCACGGCACGGTCACGGTGAACGTCGCGAGCAGCACGATTCTGATGAAGAACGGGATCAATATCCTCTTCTCACTCCTCGGCATCGGGGATAAGGTTAAGGCTTCCGGCACCTTCGATGCGCAGGCGAGCACGCTTGCAGCGGAGAGGATCGACGTCAACTTCGCCGCATCAACCACTGCTGATGGCAGCGGCCATGAGGGCAACGACGATCATGGCAAGGGGAACGGCGGTGGATTCCTGAAGTTCTGGTCTGACCACTTCTTCAAGCTCAATTTCGGTCACAAATAACCGGCTGAAAAACAGCCCCGCCATGGCGGGGCTGTTTTATTGTATTGTGTAATGTACGAACCGCTATGCCGTCTTAACCTATGAGCACCTATGAACGAGATTTCATACAGGCATATCACGACAACGCCGATGCGCTCTTTCGGTACTGCCTTTTCAAAGTCAGCGACCGCGAGCGTGCCATCGACCTGGTCCAGGAGTGCTTTACCAAAACCTGGAGCTACGTCGCGGAAGGGAAGACGGTCGACTCCTTCAAGCCGTTCCTCTACCGTACGCTCAACAATCTCATCATTGATGAGTATCGACGGAAAAAGGATACTTCGCTTGATGCACTGGTTGACCAAGGCTTTGACGTCGGCATGGATCCGCGAGAGGCCCTCCTCGACTCGCTCGACGGGAAGCGCGCCGTTGCGCTCCTCCAGAAACTCCCGGAAGAATATCGCGAGGTCATCTATCTCCGGTTCGTGGACGGGCTCTCCTTTGCAGAAATCGCCGATGCCACCGGTGAGAATACAAATACCCTTACCGTTCGTGCCCACCGTGGCATCAAAAAACTGAAAGAACTCATCACGTATGGATACTAAAATCAAAAACATTTTCAAAGCTGCACAGGACGTCTCGCTTACGGAGGCTGAACGTGCGCATGTGCTCTCAACACTCCAGAATTTTATGAAAGAGCATCCGTCAGCACACCCACAGCACAGCACCCCTTCGCCGTACACGAATGTGTCTCTCTTTTTGCGCGTGCGCTATGTCGTTCCCGTCACACTCATACTTTCGCTTGTCCTCGGCGGCGGCACAGCATTTGCCGCTGAGGGTGCGCTCCCCGGCGACACCCTCTATCCAATGAAGATACACCTTAATGAGAAAGTCGAGACATTGCTTGCCCCGACGCCGGAAGCGCGCGCGGAAGTAGCCGCAGCGCAGGCCCTGCGCCGCGTCAGCGAGGCGGAGACGCTTGCCGCGCACGGCCGCCTTGACGCAACGACGACGGAAGAGATACGGCAGCGTTTTTCCCTGAAATCAGAAGAACTGAAGCGGCAGGTACAGAAACTCGAAGACGACAACGATCATGCGGGAGCCGACCGCGTCAGCGTGCATTTCGAACAAGAGCTCGATACGCATTTCAACGCTTTTGTTGGCCTTGACGAGAGGAGCGCGACGGCGACCAGGCCTGAGATCACCACTATCAAGGACGATATACAGCAGCGTATAAAACATGTTTCCGATGAGCGCATGAAGGCGCGGGCGAGGCGCATTAAGGATGTGCAAGAAAAGCTGAATGCAGGGACCGATATCCACACGCAGATCCGCACAACGTCTGATGGAGAGCAAAAAGGCGACTCTGTTGAACAGAATGGCTCCGACCAGGGACGTAAGGACGGCCCCACACCCGAGTCACCTGAGGGAGGCCAGGAAAACGGCCCCATCCTGCCGCTGCCGGCTCAGTTGGGACTATAGCCTTGCGCGTGCCGTACGCGGCGTATACTGAAGGCATTACTAAGCTCTCTCACTTTTAATATGCATATCAATCCAAATAAGGCTGGCCTCGCGCTCGGCGCATTTATCGGCGGCGGGCATCTTGTGTGGTCGCTCGTGGTAGCGCTCGGCTGGGGCCAGGCGTTGCTCGACTTCATCTTTACGCTCCACATGATTCATCCGGTATATACGGTCGGACCGTTCGATATCACGATGGCGCTCGCGCTCATCGTCGTGACCGCGCTTATCGGGTACGTCGGCGGCACGGTATTTGCCAAGATCTGGAACCATTTTCATCGCGGATAAGCAAAAGAGGGAAGTGAAATAAACCTTCTTATCATACGTCTGGTAGTATAGGCGTATGAAACGTAGTACCCACTACTTGATCGGCCTCCTTGTCGTTAGCGCGATCCTCGTGCCGGATGTTTCTTTTGCGGCGACGGCAAAGCTTGAGGTCTCCGGCTGGCTCCCATACTGGCGCAAGGCCACCTCGACTGCCGACATCGCGCCGCATCTCTCCGTGTTCAAGGAGATCAACCCCTTCGGCTACTCGGTGAAGAGCGACGGCACGCTCGCTGACACCGCTAAGCTCACTGAAGAGCCGTGGACATCGCTTATCGCCGCTGCGAAGGCGAAGAAAGTCCGTATCATCCCGACGGTGATGTGGAGCGACGGCGCCACCATAGATCGTATCTTGAGCGACGGGGTGAGCCGGCGCCAGCTCGAGGACGACATCACGGCGCTCGTAAAAGACAATGGGTACGACGGCATCGAGATCGACTTCGAAGGAAAGAAAGCCGAGACCAAAGATTATTTTTCCACTTTCTTAAAGGGTTTGTATCAGCGTATGGGTACCAAATGGGTGATGTGCGACATCGAACCGAGAACGCCCATCTCTGCTCGCTATGACGGTACGCCTCCTGCGGATGCAGGACAGTATGCTAATGACTACGTGCAAATAAACAAATACTGCGACCGGGTGAAGATCATGGCCTATGACCAGGGGACGATCGACGTGAAGCTCAACAAGCTCGCGAACGGCGCGCCTTACATCCCTGTGGCTGACCCGGCATGGGTCGAGAAGGTGATACAGGAGGTACGTAAGACCATACCGGTACGGAAACTGATGCTCGGCATCCCGACCTACGGTTACGAGTACGAGGTCACCCCGCTCTCGGAACAAGGCTACCGCTATGACCTCTTGTGGGCCTTCAACCAGAAGTATGCGTACGACCTCCTCCTCCAATATCATCCGAGCGTCCAGCGCAACAGCGCCGGCGAGCTCTCCTTCGCATATCTTCCCAACGTGTTGCCCGACGTCCCTCCTCCTAACACCGAGGCGCCGTATGATGTACCGGCTGGCGCGGCGACGACGTCCGGTTACGGCAAGCTCTCCACTCTTGGCGGCGTGGCGATACTCTCCACGAACCCTGTTTTCAACCTCGTCTGGTGGAGCGACGCTAACGCCATCAAAGATAAGATCGCGCTTGCCAAGAAGTACGGCCTGCGCGGCGTGAGCTTCTTCAAGATAGACGGCGGGGAAGACCCGGCCCTCTGGGACGTGCTCAAATAAGCCTTTTGCTTTATAGTAGGGGGATGGCAGTGCGTCTTGATGTTGTTACCACGATCGAAGACGCACGCGCGGGACTCAGGCTCAAGGCTTTCCGGGAGAGTGCAGGCAGCACGGTTACTGCTGTCCATGTCGCCGACTCATACCTCTTAGACGCAGCGCTCTCGCATGCCGGGCTCAGCAGAGCCCGGCATGCCCTTATAAACCCGCTCATGGAAGCGGCGCATATGACGGGCGCGTGGGTGCCGAAACGTTTTGCCTATGCGATAGAAGTCGGGTTCCTCCCCGGCGTGACCGATAACGTGGGCGCGACCGCGCAAGAGACGATAGAAGATGCAACCGGATACGCATTTAAGGCGGGCGAGAAGGTTTACTCTTCTCAGGTATTTGTGATTGAAGGCGCGCTTACCGAGCACGATGTACATACGATTGCTGCGTCGCTCTATAACCCACTGATACATTCGGCGACGATTTATGACCGTGCGTCGTGGAAGAAGCGGGATAGGACATTCACGGTTCCAAGAGTCTCGCTCTCTGGCTCGTCGGAAGTTGCGGAAGTAAACTTAGAGCTCGCAGACACTGAGCTTGCCGAGTTAGGGAAGCTCGGTATCGCCGATGTGGATGGCACGCGTCGTGGCCCGCTCGCACTCTCGCTCGAGTATCTGAAAACCATTCGCAACCACTATCGTGCACTGGGGCGGAAACCGACCGATATCGAGCTTGAGGCTCTGGCGCAGACCTGGAGCGAGCACTGCAAGCACACTATTTTCGCGAGCCCGCTCGATAGTATCGAGAAAGGCATCTACAAGACCTATATAAAAGGAGCGACGGAAAAAATCCGCGCGAAGAAAGGTAAAAACGATTTCTGCGTCTCCGTCTTCAAAGATAATTCCGGCGGCATCGTCTTTGACGACGAGTACGTTATCACGCACAAGGCCGAGACGCACAACAGCCCTTCGGCCCTCGACCCCTTCGGCGGGGCAGTGACCGGTATTGTTGGCGTCAACCGTGATGCGATGGGCTTCGGCCTTGGTGCCAAGCCGGTTGCGAACACGTACGGCTTTTGCTTCGCATCGCCCGAGGAGACACGGCCGCTGTTCCGCGACAGCGAGCGAACGCAGGAGATGCTCCTACCTAAGCGCATCATGGAAGGGGTCATTAAAGGAGTGAACGTTGGCGGCAACCAGAGCGGGATACCAACGCCGAACGGCTTCATGATTTTCGACGAGTCGTATCGAGGCAAGCCGCTCGTCTTCGTCGGCACCATCGGCCTTATCCCAAAGAAACGCGGCAAAAGAGTCTTGTATAAGAAAGAGGCAAAGCCGGGAGACTACATCGTGATGGTCGGCGGGCGCGTGGGGCTCGATGGCGTGCATGGTGCAACGTTCTCCTCCGAGTCGATAAACGCCGGCTCTCCGGTGACGTCGGTACAGATAGGCGATCCCATTACGCAAAAGAAGTTCAGCGATGTGATAATCAAAGAGGCGCGCGATCAAGAACTCTACACGAGTATTACTGACAACGGCGCAGGCGGTCTCTCCTCCTCGGTCGGCGAGATGGCAGAGCAGAGCGGCGGGTGCCACGTGCGGCTTGAGAAAGTACCGCTGAAGTATCCGGGCCTCGCGCCCTGGCAGATCTGGATATCAGAGTCGCAAGAGCGCATGACGCTCGCCGTGCCGAAAAAAAAGTGGAAGGCATTTCACGCACTCATGCAGCGCCGCGGTGTGGAGGCAACAGTGATCGGGGAGTTCACCGAAAGCGGAAAGTGCATAGTCACCTACGGTTCAAAAACGATCATGGATTTGAGCTTGGAGTTCTTGCATGACGGCTTGCCGGTAACACCGTTGAAAACTACGAAGCCAAATTTTGTTTTTGAGGAACCGGACGTGCGCGTGCCAAAAGATTTCTCCGGTACGTTTGCGGCCATGCTCGCGCGCGAGAATATCGCAAGCAATGCGTTCATCTCCCGCCAATACGACCACGAGGTCCAGAGCGGTTCAGTGCTAAAGCCTTTGCAGGGGAAGGGACAGGTAAATGCGGACGCGGCGGTGTTTCGTCCGCGCCTTGAGTCAGAACGGGGTGTCGTACTTTCGTCAGGAATTACTCCCTACTACGCCAACATCGATCCGTATGGCGCCGCAGCGGCTTCCATAGATACAGCTGTGCGCTCTGCTGTTGCCGCAGGCGCCCCGCTCGACCATCTGGCAATACTCGATAACTTTTGCTGGTGTTCATCGGACGAGCCGGAACGGCTGTGGCAGTTGAAAGAGGCCGCCAAAGCCTGTTACGACGTCGCAGTTGCATACGGTACTCCTTATATATCCGGCAAGGACAGCATGTTTAACGACTTCAAGGGCTATGACGAAAAAGGGAACCCGCTGAAGATCTCCGTCCTCCCGACGCTTCTTATCTCGACCATTGCGGTAATTAAGGACGCCCAGAAGGCCGTCTCGCTCGACGCTAAGATGCCGGGCGACCTCGTGTATCTTCTCGGCGAAACGCATGAGGAGCTCGGCGGGTCTGAATATTTCAGGATGATCAGCGAGCATAACCAAGAGGGGAAGATCGGCATGAGTGCGCCGCAGGTGGACGCGAAGAAAAATCTGCGCCTC
Organism: Candidatus Kaiserbacteria bacterium; assembly: GCA_023269035.1. Lineage (GTDB taxonomy): Bacteria > Patescibacteriota > Minisyncoccia > Phycocordibacterales > Phycocordibacteraceae > Phycocordibacter. Next base: position 38,633 of record JAHFMJ010000004.1, read on the forward strand.
TACAAGGCGCTTGCAAAAGCGATAGAGCAGGAACTTGTCGCCTCTTCGGTCTCTGTCACGCGCGGCGGTGTCGCCGTCGCACTTGCACGCATGGGCATGGCGGGTATGCTCGGCATCGATGCGAACCTTGAAAAAATCCCGGGTTCGACCAAAAAGTCCTACGCGCTCCTCTTTTCCGAAAGCCAAGGACGCATCATTGTGAGCATCGCTCCCGAGAACGCCACAAAGTTCGAAAAACTTTTTTCCGGACTGCCCTTTAAGAAAATTGGTACGGTAACGAAAGGGAAGAGCATCTCAATCGCGGTCGGAAAGAAGAATTTCGCAAACCTCCCGCTCGGAAAGGCGCTCGAAGCGTATCGTTCAACTTTTAAAAATTATTAACTATGATTGAACGACCCTCAGAAGCAAAAGAAAGCGGTTCTCACCAAGGCAGGGCTTTGGCAGAGTCGCTTCGTTTTCGCACTTGGCGTGACTCTTCCCTTGCTTGGATACGGGAGGATAACCTCGAAAAACTCGACGTTATCCGGTCAATCGTGGTTGTCGGATCATCAAACTCCGGTAAGACGACCATCGTTAACTACATCCGAGAGATGCTCAATAACCATCCGGCTTTCTCCCAAGCTTTTGACATACCAAAGCGGGTGATTACTCGGCCTCAAAGAAAAAACGATGATCTCGAAGAGAATATATTTGCCTCAACTAGCGAGGATTTTACGCGAGAGACAGAGAGAGGGATTGCCTGGGAACGCGATATGGGTGCTGGTCGGACTGAACGATACGGATTCGTAAAGAGTGACCCAAACAAGATCCCTATATACTCCGCCAACAACGCGTTACTAAAGAACAGAGATAGTATCGTTTCTTCAGACCCAAGTTTTTTGGATCACTCGCTGGTGATTTTGGTTTCCGCGCCAGACGATGCCCGTGCGAAACGTCTTGAAAAAAGGTCTCCTGATATTGTGAAAGATAAACCTGAAGAAGCTAAAATGCGTATGGAAGACAGTGCCATGAATCAGTACCCCAATTGTCATGTTGTAGTACACAACCCCGAAGGTGCACAAGCAGAGGTTAAAAAAATTCTCGCCTTCGTACTTGAGAACATCCTTGCGTCGATTAAAGGCACCGTATGAAAACCAGAGTACTCATCTTTTCAGGATACGGCCTTAACTGCGAAGAAGAAACCGCATACGGTTTTACGCTTGCGGGAGCCTCGACGGATATCGTACACATCAATGATGTTATCGACGGACGGGTAAAATTGAAAGACTATCAGATACTCGCGTTCCCCGGCGGCTTTTCCTATGGCGACGATACCGGAAGCGGGAAGGCCTATGCCAACCGAGTGAGGAACCACCTCGGCAAAGAGCTCAAGGATTTTCTGAAACGCGATACCCCCCGCCAATCGCGGGGCAAGCTCATCATCGGCATCTGCAACGGCTTTCAGATACTCACCCAGCTCGGCCTGCTTCCGGGTGCGCTCACCTTCAACGACTCGAACCGCTACATCGATAGGTGGGTGGACCTTAAGCCTGAGGGTGATAGCCCATGGCTGAGGGGGATAGAAAAGCTCTCCGTGCCGATAGCGCATGGCGAAGGAAAATTCATTGCAGACAAAAAGACCCTTGCCGAACTGAAGAAGAAAAAACAAGTCGCGTTCCGCTATGTGAAAGGGGAGACATCGACGTATCAGGATCTGCCCGCAAACCCGAACGGCGCGATGGAAAATATCGCCGGCGTCCTCTCGCACAAAGGCCGGGTGCTCGGCATGATGCCGCACCCCGACCGCCATCTCTTTTCTATCCAACGTCCCGACTGGCCGCTCTTAAAGGAACAGGCAAAACGGGCTGGTACCTTGCTCCCCGAGCACGGCCAAGGCCTCCAGATTTTCAAAAACGGTGTCGAGTATTTTAGATAAGAAAACTCTTATCTTTTTCTCCTATCGTTCCACCTCCGGAGGCTTCTTTTCGTTAGAGTGAGTTGTTCTATGAGCAATTCGAGGAATTTGATCGCTCCGCTAACCACGCTGGCGGTTTGTACCTCGTATTTTTTTCCGGTCATAGTTTTTCTACGCTATCACGGCTCTTAGAGAAAGTCTATTTGACGCGGCGCATCCTGGCAGGTACCCTAAGAGCACATGCACTCAGCCCAGAACATGATGATGGCGATGATGATGTCTATGAAAAGGCTGGTTTTGCGTACGCCCTAATTAGTTCAAAGCCCTCGACCAAGACCAGCCTTCGCACCTCCGAGGGCTTTTTATTTACTTTTTCACCATCACCATGCCAGAAAGACAACCGAAGAATAATGAGCGCAGAGGACGATTCGCCTGGATAGCCGAGAGTATCAATACGTACAAAAGAGCCCGCTGGCAGGCGTTTTACGAAAAGATACGCAAAGATACCGGTGTCGCCCATGTAAACGATTGCGCTGACGACGATGCGCGGACGCGCCTTACCGCGCGTTCGTCAGAATTGCTCGGCCGTTTTGCTGGCTTTACCGGCGTGACCACTGATCTCGAGGGTGCCGGCGGTATCATCAATGCCCTTGATGCACTCAGCGGAGCAGGCCACCCGAAATCGAGAAAACATAAGAACGTCATACTTGCCAATGTTGCTCCGCGCGAAGGGGAGGCCGCAAAACGGAATGAGAACGGAAGCCCGTTTTGCTACTTCTGGCACCAGGGGACGCTGGTCGTCACGACGGTAGACGGCCTCTCGCTCTCGCTCGTCAAGAAATTCGGTCTCACCAAGAAGGTCCATGTGCTTGATACGAAAAAGGCGCTCGCGCTCTTCAGGAGGAAAGGCATGATCACCCCGGAAGAGGAGGGGCGCATAGGCTCGACCCAATTCAGGAGTTATGAGTTCTCGCCGCGCGTCGCCGCCTATGTCCTCCGCTATGGCGGTATCCCCGGCGCAGAGCAAAGGAAGATACAAGACATACCGGACGCTCCAGCAGCCGTATGGCTCGTCGATCAGTTCGCCAAATACGGCAACTGCAAGACGACGGTAACCCTGGAGGATGTTGCGATCGATACGAGCGACACGAGCAAGAGCCCCCACGGCTCTATCACCACCAGGTTCGGCAAGCTCCCGTTCTTTCCGCGCCTAAAGGATGCGCTTGAGGGTACGCCCTGCATCGTCGTCGGGAGCTCCGGCCTCGGCAAAAGGCGTTTCCTTGAAATAGTCATTAAGGGAGGGAATGCCGCACAGGCCCTCGGCCTCTCTTCAGGAGACGAGATTTTCTAGCTTTTGCAGAGTGCGGTATGATATGAGCTTATGAGTACAGCGCTTGTCGGCATCATCATGGGCTCGGACTCCGACCTCACCATCATGAAGGCCGCCGCTGATGTGCTCGAAGAGCTCGGCATCGCCTCTGACGTGACCGCCCTCTCGGCACACCGCGCACCGGAGGAGGTCGCTGAATACGCAAAAACTGCAGCGGAAAAAGGCCTTAAAGTTATCATCGCAGGCGCGGGCGTTGCGGCGCACCTCCCTGGCGTCATTGCCGCTTTCACGCCGTTGCCCGTCATCGGCGTTCCTATCAAGAGCTCCGCTACTGCGGGTATCGACTCGCTCTTCGCCATCGCGCAGATGCCGCCGGGCGTTCCCGTTGCGACCGTTGCCATAAACGGTGCAAAGAACGCCGGCATCCTCGCCGCGCAGATAATCGGCACGGGCGACGCTTCGGTTTTACAGAAAATGATCGACTACAAGAAGAAGATGAATGCCGATGTCGTTGCCAAAGCACAAAAGATAGAAGAGCGCGGGTTTAAAAAATACATGGAAGAAAACGGCTTGCTATGAGCGAGTACGCGAAGGCAGGTGTGGACTATTCAGTACTGGAGCCCTTCAAGCAGGCGATGATCGCGGCGGGGAAGCAGACACTCAGCTTTCCTAACAAAAGAGATGTCTTTGTCGCCGAAGACGTGATGCATGCGCACGGAGCCGTGTTCGAATATCGCGGGAAGAAAGATCACCTGTGGTGCCAGACGCAGGAGGGTCTCGGCAACAAGAACTGGGTCGCGGAGTGGATGTATGAGAACAGCGGTACCGGCAAGACCTACCACGACCTCATAGCACAGGACGTAGCGCTCATGTCGGCCAACGACTGCCTCGCACAGGGCGCCTTGCCGGTCATTTTTACCGATCATATCGAAGCCAATTCGAGCGAGTGGTTCGGGGATGTAAAGCGTGCACAAGATTTGGCCGCCGGATTCGTAAAAATCTGCGAGGAGGTCGGGATGGCCCTCCCTGCCGGAGAGTCTGCTCCTTTGAAATATTTGATAAATCCTAAAGCGCCCGTGAAGAACGCGGCGAGCTTCTCTGGCGCCGTCACCGGTATCATCGCGCCGAAGAAGAACGTCATAACTGGCAAAGACCTCAAACCGGGCGACCACATCATCGCGGCAACCTCCTCCGGCATCCACTCGAACGGCATTTCCTTGGTAATAACGAAGGCGATGGATTTGCCTGAAAATTTTTTGACCAAGCTTCCGAACGGAAATACGCTCGGAGAGGAGACACTCATCCCGACTCGTTCGTATATAAAGCTCATAGAAGCTCTTTTGGAAAATGAGATCAAGATCAGCGCGCTGCTTCCTGCGACCGGCGACGGCGTGGGCAAGATAGCTTTCGACAAAAGACCCTTCACCTACCGCATCAGCTCGTGGCTCCCTGTCCCGCCGCTCTTCACGTATTTCCGGGAACAGTTGGGGCTCCCGCTCGAGGACTGCCTCAAGACCTTCAACTGGGGTGCGGGATATTATATCTTCGCTCCAGAGGGTGAAGTGAAAAAAATACTTTCCATCGGAAAGAAAATAGGGTATGAACTGATGGATGTCGGGGTCGTCGAAGCAGGGAAAAGGGAAGTGGTGTTCGAACCCGAAAATATTACCCTCATGCCTCCGGGCGAATAACTATGACTGACGTATTAAAAAAGACCGACTTTAAGAATCTTGGCGAGCGGACGGAGGGCAAGGTCCGCGATATTTATACGCAGCAGGACAAGATAATCCTGGTCACCACCGACCGCCATTCATCCTTTGACCGCATCATCGCGCACATCCCGCACAAAGGCGCGGTGCTCAACCTCGCGAGCGCCTTCTGGTTCAAGAACACCGAGCACATCATCGGCAACCAGGTCATAGCGGTCCCCGACCCGAACGTGGTCGTGGCGAAGCGCGCCAAGCCGTTCCTCGTCGAGGTGGTGGTGCGCGGCTACCTCACCGGCGTTACCGACACCTCTATATGGACTAACTATCAAAAAGGGACGCGCGACTTTGGCGGCATCACGCTCCCCGACGGAATGAAAAAGAACATGCCGCTCCCGAAAGCCATCATCACCCCGACCACCAAAGCCGGGCATGATGAAAACCTCTCGCTCGATGAGGTGGTACCGCGCGGCCTCGCCACGCAAGCCGAGTGGGACGAGATGCAGCGCGCGGCGCTCGCGCTCTTTGAGTTCGGGCAATTGCACGCTGCGGCAAACGGACTCATCTTGGTTGATACCAAATACGAATTTGGTCTCTACGAGGGAAAAGTAATACTCATCGACGAAGTGCACACGCCGGACAACTCGCGGTACTGGCAAGCCTCTACGTACAAGGAGCGCCTTGCGCAAGGCGAGGAGCCGATGGCGTTTGATAAAGAGTTCCTCCGTATCTGGTTCAAGCAGAACTGCGACCCATACAAAGACGCCGTACTCCCTGAGGCCCCCGCGGAGATGGTGGAAGAGATGTCACGCCGCTATATCTCGCTCTTTGAGCAATTGACCGGAGAGAAATTCGTAAAATTCGAGGGCAGCATCACCGAGCGCATAGAAAAGAACCTGATGCCATATCGTCTTGGTTAATGCATGAATCAGACCTCCAAACTTCTTGCATTTACCCGTCTTCTTCAAGGGCTTAAAAACCTTGAGCGTTTCAAAGGACAATATTATTGGAAAGAATACCCGCAACCAGAGCGATACGAGTCGGTCGCCGACCACTCGTGGCGGATGGCCATGATGTTGGTGGTTATTGAGAGCAGCCTTTCACAACCTATCGACTTTAAAAAGGCAATGACGATGGCACTCATACACGACCTGCCTGAGATCATCGCTGGCGATCCAAGCCCTCTTGGCTCAGACGGCACCGGCAAGGACTCTCACGCCTATAACGCAGAGTTGAAGGCGAAGAAGTACGAGAAGGAAAAACAAGCGGCACAGGAAATATTTGGAGCCCTCCCCGAGGATGAGAAGAAGAACCTCTATAGCCTTTGGCTTGAGTATGAAGGCCAACAGAGCTTCGAGGGCCGCCTGGTCAAAGCGCTCGACCGTATTGAAGCGAAACTCCAAGTGCTTGAGTACACCAAGAAAGACGGCATGTACAAAAGCCACCTCGACTTCACCATAGCGTATGGGTCCGAGACGCTCGACGTAGACGCCTCGGTAAAGGCCTTCGGCTCAGCAGTGGTAGAAGAACTGCAGAAAAATTACAAAGAGTTCATCCCGCCGAAGCAGGCATAATTTTGATTAATGACTAATTTTCTGCTATAGTACACAAGCTCCCCGCGGAGCTTTTTTCGTAAAATATGGAAATCCGCAACATCGCTATCATCGCGCACGTCGACCACGGCAAGACGACGCTCACCGACGCGCTTCTCAAGCAGACGGGCGTGGGCGAGGAGGGCGTCTCTATGGACAGCAACAAGCTTGAGCTCGAGCGTGGCATCACTATTTATGCAAAAAATGCTTCCATTCCATATAAAGGAACGAAGATAAATATCGTCGACACCCCGGGTCACGCCGACTTCGGCTCCGAGGTTGAGCGCGTTTTGCGAAGCATCGACTCGGTCTTGCTTGTGGTGGACGCGCAGGAAGGGCCGATGCCGCAGACCCGCTTCGTGCTCAAGAAATCACTAGAGCTCGGCCTCAAGCCCATCGTCGTCATCAATAAGATAGACAAGCCTGCCGCAGACCCGGCACGGTGCGAAGAGCAGGTGCTCGAACTCTTTTTGGAGCTCGGTGCCAACGATGCACAGGCCAACTTTCCGGTGGTGTACTCTATCGGCCGCCAGGGCATCGCGAAGAAAAACCTCACCGATGAGTCCACCGACCTCACCCCACTACTCGACACCATCCTCGCCCACATCCCCTCGGCTTCAACCGCACCAACGGACGCTCCGCTCATGCTCCAGCCGTTCAACCTCGCGTACGACAACTTCCTCGGCCGTATGGCCGTCGCCCGCATCTACCAGGGCACCGTGACGTCGGGTCTCACCGTTTTCATCAAAAAGCCGAACGGCGAGGCGCGCCCGGGAAAGATAGTTAAAGTATTTACCTTCAAGGGCCTCAAGCGCGAGGACACTGAGTCTGCAAGCTCGGGCGATATCGCACTCATCGCAGGCCTCTCCGACATCTTCATTGGTGAGACGGTAACGACCGATAAAGATGCAACACCGCTGCCCGCCATCGCCATCGACGAGCCGACCATCGAGCTCAACTTCTACCCCAACAGCTCGCCGTTCGCCGGCAAGGAAGGGAAGTTCGTCACCACGCGGCAGATCCGCGATCGCCTCGAGCGCGAGCTTGAGGTCAACGTCGGCCTCCGCGTCGATTTTTCCGCATCGGACTCATTTGCCGTTGCTGGTCGTGGCGAACTGCACATCTCTATATTGCTTGAGAACATGCGCCGCGAAGGCTTTGAGCTCCAGGTTTCACAACCCAAAGTTATTTTTCATGAAATAGACGGCGTCAAAAGCGAGCCGTTCGAAGAGGTTATCGTCGACACGCCGTCCGAGTATCAGGGCGCCGTCATCGAGCGGCTCGGCACGCGCGCGTTCGTGATGCAAAACCTGACCACCCACGGCAACCAGGTGCGCCTCACTTTTGAAGGCCCGACCCGCGGCCTCCTCGGCTACCGCAACCAGTTCGTCATCGACACCAAGGGCGAGGGGATACTCTCTTCGCGCTTTGTCGGCTTCAAGCCGTACGCAGGGGAGATAAAGAAGCGCAACGTCGGCTCAATGATTTCGATGACCTCCGGCAAGGCACTCGGCTTCTCGCTCTGGAACCTGCAAGACCGTGGCGTGCTCTACATTGGCCCTACGACGGAAGTGTATGAAGGCATGGTGGTGGGGAACACCTCAAAGGGCGAGGAGATGACCGTCAACCCGACAAAAGGCAAACAGCTCACCAACATGCGCGCCTCCGGCTCTGACGAAGCTATCAACCTTGTTCCACCCTACACCCTCACTATCGAGCGCGGGCTTGAGGTGATGACCGAAGACGAATTCCTCGAAATAACACCGCAGAGCGTCAGATTGAGGAAACAGTATCTAACGGAGAATGATCGGATAAAGTCGAAAAGGTAACGTAACTGCACGCAAGCCCGGTAGGACAAAACGGCATCGTGCAATTGCTCTTCCACTAAAGCAGACGACCTCCGCTTTGTACTTCTAAATGTAGATATTTTCGCTTTCCGCATAGGCACAGGGAGTAATGCCGTTTTTACCTAACCGGGTAAGCAATTCCTCACCGAAAACGACCGCGCCAAATCCCGCCGGAAGGAAAATTAAAGACCTTGTAGTAAATAACAAAGGAGCGTAGGCTGTTAATTAAGCTTTCTAGATATGGCTTCTTCTGCAAAAGTAAAAGCTGTCAAAACTACTCCAACTAAGAAGAGATCATTTTTTAATTTCAATAGAAAAAAGTTTTCAAGACTTGCTAGGGACTATCATCATGAGATTGTACATCTAACAGGAGATTTAAGACGAATTAATCAAATAATACAAGTTTCCGCACTTCTTTCTAATCAGCAAATAAATTTAATGAAAAGAAAAAATACGAGCCATCTTATATCTGAAACAGGTTTGCTTACTTTTGAAGATACACAGTATCATGTAGAGAATTTTTCTTTTAGGTTAACGGGTTATCGAGATAAATTGGTTCAATTTATCAATCAAGCTCTTAAAATTGGTTTCGATGAAACTACAATGGGGATTCTTGGTCCTATAAGTAAAAACAGAACTATTAAAGATGCTCATCTTGATACAGAAATCAAAAAATTTCAAAAAGACAAAGATTTTAAGGAAGTATTGAGTGAAAGAATTTTAATGACTCATCGCCGTTATTACGGAAAAGAGAATGCTTACAGCCCTTTAATGACTCCTAATCTAGAAGGGATTGCTGATAAAAATGCTTTCTTTAAAAATTGGAAACAGAATGTACTTGCAAAAGCAAATCGGACTAACCGGCTTGTTTTAAAAACAATGGATATGAATGATAGGGTTATGGAGAAAATAAATAGTTGTATAGCTAAAAACAAACCTCGATAAATTGATTTAATTTATCGCATAATGAGGTATACTAGGGGCGTATGAATAAGAACACTTCTTTGATCGTTGGGGGGATTATTGTCTTGGCCCTCATTGTTGGCGGGCTGGTCGTCTTTGGCGGCGCGCCTACGAGCCCCACAACTACAGGGCCGGGAGAGCTTGATGCCTTTGCACAATGCCTTAAGACGAACGGCGTAACATTCTTCGGCGCGTTCTGGTGCCCGCACTGCCAGGCGCAGAAGAAGCTCTTCGGCAACTCGGTCTCTAAGCTCCCGTACGTCGAGTGCTCCAATCCCGACGGCCAGTCGCAGACGCAGATCTGCATCGACAACAAGATACAGTCGTACCCGACTTGGCAGTTTGCCGACGGCACACGCGTGACGGGCGAGCAGACGCTCCAACAGCTTGCGGATAAATCTAAATGCCAGCTACCAGCCACGAGTGATAGTGTGACGACCGCTCCAGTGACTGTCGGCAGTTCGACCCCGGTCTCGCAATAACCCTCACATGAATACGGACGCAGTGCTCGCGCTCAACCACCTCGTAGCGCTTGGGACAATAGGGATGCAAGCGCTGACGCTGGTACTGCTTTTTGTATTTTTCTTCAAGAAAGAGAGCCTCGTTGCAAAGCTCGCAGGACGCTGGGGCATGTGGGTGGCATTTCTCCTCTCGCTTGCGGGGGTGGCGGTAAGCCTCGTGTATTCAGACTACTTTGGCATCATCCCGTGCGGGCTCTGCTGGGTGCAACGCGTCTTCCTCTACCCACAAGTCGTGCTTTTCGCACTCGCGCTTTGGAAAAAGGATAGACGCATCGCTGACTACTCAATAGCGCTCTCCATTTTCGGTGCCGCAGTTGCGCTTTATCAGCACTACCTCCAGATGGGCGGCACGTCCGCTCTTCCGTGCCCGGCGTCAGGGGCGGGGGACTGCGCCAAGCGATTCCTTTTCGAGTTCGACTACATCACGTTCCCGCTCGTCGCTTTTTCCTCCTTCGCGCTCCTCATCGTCATCATGCTCTTTGTCCGCAGACACAGCGTTGACAAATAAAGGGTATTACGCTACAATAGCGAGGTACTTAATTTCTCCATTCGGTTTTACGGGATATCGTTCCTGACAGAGCCTTTGGAAGCAAAGGTGTATATCAGGTATGTATAACCCACAAGGGAACAAAGGCAGTTTTACACGTACTCCGCGTCATCAGCGTGGCGGTAGTTCATCTGGCCCGCGCAAGCCATACCACGGTGGAGGTGGCGGCGGACCGAGGCGCTCTTTCCATGGAGGTCATGGCGGTGGCGGAAGGGGAGGTGGGCGCTCACGGGCCGACTCGTTCAGCCAATACATCGACGTATCGCGTTTTGTAAACAAAGCGGTCATCACGGAAGAGGTGCACGACTTTGTCCCCGAGCACGCCTTTAAGGATTTTCATATCGAAGAGCGCCTCAAGACAGCCATCAGCAAAAAAGGATATATAAACCCAACACCGATCCAGGACAGGGCCATCCCGCATGTGCTCCGTGGTAGTGACGTTGTCGGCATCGCCAACACCGGTACCGGCAAGACGGCGGCATTCCTCATTCCTCTCATCAACAAGATGTTGCTTGATTCGACGCAGGAGGCGCTCGTCATGGTGCCGACACGCGAGCTTGCGATACAAATTGAGCAGGAGTTCCGCGGGCTCGTCTTTGGCTTGCGCCTCTTTTCCGCATGTTTCGTCGGCGGAGTTCCTATCAACAAAGACCTGCGCAACCTCCGTCAGCGCAACAACCTCGTCATCGGCACACCGGGAAGGCTGAAAGACTTGGTTGAGCGCCGCGCACTCGACCTTTCAAAATTCAAGACCGTCGTCCTCGACGAGGCCGACCGCATGCTCGATATGGGTTTCATAGGCGACATGAAGCTCTTGCTCGGACAGATGCCCGCCGAACGGCACACGCTCTTTTTCTCCGCAACGCTGACCAAGGAAATTGAACGCCTCATCAAGGACTTCCTCAAAGAGCCCGTCACCATTTCAGTAAAGACCCAAGAGACGCCGGATTCCATCGAGCAGGACGTGGTGAAGGTCGGCCCCGAGCAGACTAAGATCGACGTGCTTGACGGACTGTTGCGCCAGGACGGCTTTGATAAGGTGCTCATCTTCGGCAAGACCAAGCATGGCGTGGAGAAGCTCGCTAAGGAGCTGGTACATCGAGGCGTAAAAGCCGAGAGTATACACGGCAACAAGACGCATGCGCGCCGCCAGCGCGCCCTCGAGCTCTTTAAGCGCGACCACGTGCAGGTGCTCGTCGCGACCGACGTCGCCGCGCGCGGGCTCGACATCGCTGGCGTCTCGCATGTCATCAACTTCGACCTTCCGGCAACCTATGAAGACTATGTCCACCGCATCGGCCGCACCGGCCGGGCAGGGAAGAAGGGCAAGGCGCTCACCTTCATCGAGCAAAGGGGCCGTCCGTCTCGCTAAGCTACTGTGGTAGAATAGTGTTCTTAACCCAGTAGCTTTTTTCTATGCCTACAAAATATATCGCTATAGGAATTGCCGCACTTATCATCGCGGCTGGCGCGTATTTCTATTTCACCTCTTCGAGCACTGCCGGACCCGGAGCCGGTAACCAGGCTCCTGCATCAACACAGACGGGCAGTACTGCAAACGCGGGTAACACTTTTACCGGCTCGCTCGCCGACCTCGTCAAGCGCGGCGGCGATTTTAAGTGCACGTTTACGACCGATGCGACGGCTGCACAATCCTCTGGTGTCGTCTACATTTCAGGTACGCGCGTCCGTGGCGACTTTGCGAGCACCGCGCAGGGCATCAACGTGGAGAGCCACATGATACAAGACGCCGGCTATGTGTACGTCTGGTCGCCGCTGATGCAGCAGGGATTGAAGGCCAAAGCGGCCGCACCTTCGCAAACACCCGGTACGGGGTCGATGTCGGGGCAGGGAGTCAACCAGAATCAGAGTTACGCATACAATTGCAGTCCGTGGTCCGTCGATGCGTCCGTCTTTGCTCTCCCTGCAGGTGTGACCTTTGCCGGTCAGTGATACAATACGACCCTATGATGGATATTGATGAACCGGTTGTTCCGGCCGCGCCTGCGCCCGTTCCAATGCCGCCAGAGGACGGAATGACGCATGAGCAGGATGGACAGGAACACCAAAAATAACGTCGAAAAAAGGCGCACTACTGCGGGCCTGACTCAGGTAGAGCTTGCCGAGAAGGTTGGCGTGACGCGCCAGACCATTATTGCCGTTGAGAAAGGGGATTACACTCCCTCGGTTGCCCTCGCGCTCAAGCTCGCGAAGGTATTCAAGCTGGCGGTAGAGGATTTATTTACGCTATCCTGATGTAACTATGCACGCACTCATCGGCATCATCTTCGTTCTTATACTCGGCGCCTTCGCCAACCCGTTCATGCTCTACATGCCCTCGGGCACAGAGTACGCCGCGCTTGCTGTCCTCACCGTGGTTGCGGTGCTCTTTGTCGGGCTCATATTTCGCGAGGAGGCACGGGACGAAAGGGAAGAGGCGCTTCGCGCCCGTGCAGCTCGTTGGGGCTACCTTGCTGGCATCATCACGCTCTCCCTTGGTGTTATTGTCCCCTTGCTCCAAGGCCGCCACGCTGACCAGTGGATACTCGCCGCGCTCGCTGTCATGATCATAGCCCGTCTCGCCTCCCGCGCGGTGTCAGAATAATTAAATCTGTTTTCCACAAGGGAATGTAAAGGGGACTTTACATCCACGCATGGATGCGTAGACTAAGGGGATAGTAACGAAATAATATTTTTCTATGAATAGCACTATGACTTGGGTTATCGGTATTATCGTCGTCGCGGCTATCGGCTATGGCATTTACGCTTATACCAAGCCAAGCGATGACTCGATGATGATGAAAAAAAGTACTGACACTATGATGAAGAGCGACACGTCAGGCGACACTATGATGCAAAACGCAACCGACACCATGATGAAGAAAGAAGGTGATACGATGATGAAGGATGCTCCCTCGACCAACTAAAAAGAATGGCTGACGTTACTATTGTTGTCGCGTTCGTAGCGGGGTTTGTCTCCTTCTTAGCGCCCTGCATCCTGCCCATCATCCCGGGCTTCCTGGCATACCTCGCCGGCTCGGTGACGGATAAGCCCGACGCGAAGGGGCGGCTCGAGATATTCCTCAATAGCGTCTTTTTCGTCATCGGGTTCTCCCTCGTCTTTGCGGCGCTCGGCGTTTTGCTCAACACCATTCTGCAGGGCATAGCTTACGGAGTGCAGACCTGGCTCGCGCGCATCGGCGGCGCACTGATCATCTTCTTTGGTCTCTACCTCACGGGGCTTATCAAAGTCCCGTTCCTCGATCGCGACCACAAGATGATAGTGAAGAAAAAGTTTTCCTCGCGCTACATCACCTCGCTTGTCTTTGGCGCCGCGTTCGCCGCCGGGTGGACGCCCTGCGTCGGCGCAGCGCTCGGAGCGATACTCGGCCTCGCGGCCGCGCATCCTGGCACGGCCTTCTCGCTCCTCATGGCGTACTCGCTCGGGCTTGGCCTGCCGTTCCTCATCGTCGGTGCTTTTGCGGCACAAGCGCAGGCGCTTGTCCTAAAGATCGGCCCGGCGCTCCGGTACATAAATATCGTCTTCGGTGCGCTCCTCATCATCCTCGGTATCCTGGTGTTTACCCAAAACCTTTCGCTTATCGCCAACTTCGACCTGCTTAATAGTATTCTCTTACACTAAGTATGAACGCGTACGTCCGGACAGCAGTGACCATCATCGTGCTCGCCGCTATCGGCGGAGCGATATTTTTCCTTGAGGGAAAAATGGGCAAGGGAATGGCCTCTACCCTTCGCGGCGATTCAAATATTGCCATTAACATGACTGATGCTCGCATCGCAGCAAAAGCAAAGTTGTATCCGGTCGCGAAGGACATATCAACGCCGGACGGTTTTATCAATGCAGACCCCTTCACCATCCAGAGCCTCATCGGGAAGAAGGTGATACT
>JAHFMJ010000033.1 GCA_023269035.1 Candidatus Kaiserbacteria bacterium
CGATACCGGCTTTCACCGCATTGCGTGCATCTGCTTCAAAAAGGATTTTCTTTGCCATAGGAATTAGTTAAGGATTGCCAAGATATTAGATTCGCTGACTACGTAATACTCAACGCCGTTGATCTTCACTTCATCATAGCCGTATTTGGAGAACATCACGCGGTCGCCAATGCTGACCGATACGGGGATACGCATCCCTTCTTCATACTTGCCGGGACCGACGGCGACCACCGTGCCCTGCTCGGGCTTTTCTTTTGAAGTATCAGGAATAATGATGCCGAAGGCGCTCGTGGTACCCATTTCTTCAGGCGAGAGCGGTTTGATGACCACACGGTCGTGGAGGGGTTGTATGGGGACGCGGGAGACGGCGACTTTCTTCACTGACGAACCTTTTTTCGTTTTTGCCATAGAATCTCTAACTGCTAGTTGGTAATTAAGGTAACGGTAAGTATAAGGATGTGCACCCACAGAGTCAACTGAAGGGGTGGTTGCCCCGGTGGTGGCGGCTGTGTTACCCTTACACGCAGGTACATATGGCACTCGTTCAGAGCCTCCTTCCGGGGATCCAAGTGATCCTCTCTATATTACTCATCGGAGCCATCCTCCTGCAGCAGCGTGGAGCTGGCCTCGGCGGAGCATTCGGCGACTCTTCCCAAGAGAGCTTCTACAAGCGACGCGGAGCGGAGTTGTTCCTCTTCAGGGCCTCCGCTGTGCTCGCGATACTCTTTGCGCTCTCCGCACTCCTCGCGCTCGTCATAGCCTAGTACCGCAGAGCCTTCGTTAGCCTCTAACCTCTTCATATCCTAGAAATGGAATCTCTTCGCGCATTTTTACGTTCGCTCGGCAAGCACAGGACGTTCGGGCCGTTCGTCCGGCTTGAGGCAAAAGCGGCTGCCCTCTCGCCCTCGGACTGGCTCGTCGTCTCTGCTCTCGGAGCTATCATGGGGCTCGCGGCGTTCGCCATGCTCGCAAGCGTCTCAACTGCGCTCACGGTGGAAGTGCCGGCGCATGGCGGTACGTATATAGAGGGGGTGGAAGGGACGCCGCGGTTCATCAACCCACTGCTCGCCATCTCTGACACGGACCGCGATCTCACCGCACTCGTCTTTTCTGGGCTCCTGAAGGCAAACCCCGACGGCTCTTTCGCTCCGGATATCGCGGCATCCTACACGGAGAGCGATGACAAGCGCACCTATACCTTCACGCTTCGCAGCGATGCACAGTTCCAGGATGGGACGCCGGTGACCGCAGATGACGTGGTCTTTACGGTAAACGCGGCCCAGAATCCTGAGATGAAAAGCCCCCGCCGCCCGAATTGGGAGGGCGTCGAGGTTGCTGCAACAGACCCGCACACGGTGACCTTTACGCTCAAAGCTCCGTACGCCCCCTTCCTTGAGAACATGACGCTCGGAATACTCCCTTCTCACATCTGGAAAGGAGTGACCGCAGAAGAGTTCCCGTTCAACAACTTTAATACGCACCCCATAGGCTCGGGCCCCTTCAGCGTTGAGAGCGTGAAGCAGAACGGCTCGGGCATCCCGACCGAATACCACCTTCGCGCATTCGGCAACGCGATACGTCCGCCTTTTATTGACCGATTCATCCTCAAGTTTTACGCGAATACCGGTGCACTCACTGATGCGCTCAATCGCGGCGATGTGGAAGCGGCACACTCTCTCAACCCGACAAACGTGAACGTCTCGACGGTCGTGAACGAAGCAGTATTCACCCGCGTATTTGGCGTCTTCTTCAATCAGAATCAGAACGCTCTCTTCGCTGATGCGGCATTGCGAGGAGCGCTTTCGCAAGCGGTTGACAAGGAAGAAATAGTGAGTATAGTGGTCAGTGGCTATGGTTCCCCTATCGGGGGACCTCTCCCTCCTGAAGGCGTAGCAAGCACCACCGGTGACTCGCTCTCTAAAGAAGGGCGCATCGCGAGCGCGCGTGACACACTCACTCGCGCCGGCTGGAAACTGGGAACGGACGGGATATTCACCAAGACCGTCAAGAAGCAGACCACACGGCTTGCCTTCTCGCTCGCAACCAGCAACACGCCGGAATTGAAGCGCGCCGCCGAGCTCGTAGCCGCAGACTGGAAGAGCCTCGGTGCCGATGTGGAGCTGAAGTTCTTTGAACAGAACGACCTGAACCAAGAGGTCATCCGTCCCCGCAAGTACGATGCACTCCTCTTCGGCCTCGTCGTAGGGAGAGAGCCGGACCTCTTTGCCTTCTGGCATAGCTCTCAGCGCATTGACCCCGGCCTGAATATCGGCCTGTACGCGAACAGCGATGTCGATAAGAAGCTCGAGCAGGCACGTGCCGAGAGCGACCCGACGCGCCGGCGCGCTGACACGAAGAGCGCTGCGGACCTCATCGCCAAAGAGACCGCTGCGGTATTCCTCTACGCGCCGCACTTCGTGTACCTGACACCGGGAAGCGTCCACGGCATCGTCCTCCCGTCGATAGAGACGCCGAGCGATAGGTACATGAACGTCGACGAATGGTATGTGAAGACCGAGCGCGTCTGGCCATTCCTGACAAAAAATATATTCGCATTATTTAGCATCTAGTAATAAAAAATTAAAAAAAATATTTATGGATACACCACACAGAGGCCCTACGGGACCCACATCCGATCCGGGACCGCGAAGAAGCAGGCCACGACCGGCTCACGCTGGCGGCCATGCGGCAGCGTCTCGCACCCGCCCATTTTCCGGACCTTCGCGCCATGCTGGCGCACCGAGGTCTTTTAACCGTCGCGGCGGTTCATCGCGCCCTATGCACCGCAGGGATGCGGTCCCTCCTCCGCGCGAGCACAAGGATCGTGATCAGAACGCTCCTGACCGCGTCATTCTCCCCCAGCTTTCAGAGGATACAGTGCGCATCATCCCGCTCGGCGGAGTTGAGGAGGTTGGCCGTAACATGATCGTCATCGAACTCCCGCAAGGACTTATCGTCGTGGACGTCGGTTTTCAATTCATGTCGGAAGAGTCTGCGCCGGGTATCGACTACATCCTGCCGAACGTGCGCTACCTCGAAGAAAACAAGGAACGCATCCTCGGCATCTTCATCACGCACGGCCACCTCGACCACATCGGTGGCATCCCTTATATCATCGACCGAATCGGCAACCCGCCTATCTATACCCAATACCTCACCTCGCTCATGATCAAGCGTCGGCAAGAGGAGTTCCCTCACCTCGCTGAGATCGACCTTCGCGTCGTCGAGCCAGGCGGCCGTGTCACCGCGACCTTGCCGGGACAAAAAACCGGGGTGACGGTTAAAACATTCCCCGTCACGCACTCAATCCCCGACTCTATGGGTATCTCCATCGAGACTAAGCATGGCAACATCGTGCTCTCGGGCGACCTCAAGCTTGAGCATGTCGACGGCACTCCGACGGAACGCGAAATGCAGACCTGGGGCGGTATCGGAGCTGACAAAAACATACTGTTCATCGGTGACTCCACCAACGCAGAGAAAGATGGTTTTTCAATACCCGAAACACGCGTATGGGAGACGATCGAAGACATCATCAAGACGGTCCATGGCCGGCTCATCATCGGCACGTTCGCCTCGCAGTTCGAACGCATGATCCATATCATTAAGTCGGCTGAAAAATACGGCAAGAAGATCGTTCCCGAAGGTCGTTCGATAAAAACCAACCTGGAGATAGCCGAGCGTGCCGGGATCTTCAAGGCGAAACCCGGAACGATCATCGCGCCGCAGGACATCGGAGATTACCCGGCAGATAAGATCGTCGTCATTTGCACCGGCGCACAGGGCGAGGAGAGCGCAGCGCTCATGCGCATCGCCACCAAAAAGCACAAGTTCATAACCTTCAACGAGCGCGATACTGTCGTCCTCTCTTCCTCGGTCATCCCCGGCAATGAGATGGCTATTCAGAAGCTGAAGGACAACCTCTTGCGCCACGGCCTGACCCTCATGCATTACCGTTCCTCTGACGTGCACTCGACCGGCCACGGCAACACGGGAGAGCTGGTGTGGATCAGGAGTCAGGTGAAGCCAAACTTCTTTATGCCCGGCTACGGCTACCACTCGATGCTCCGCTACCATGCGAACGCAAACATCAACGCAGGCTTCCCGAGAGATAAAATCATCCTCCCCGACAACGGAATGGTGATAGAGATCACGGAGGGCACGAAGCTCACCATCAGAAAAGAAAAGATACAGTCGAACCCGATGATGGTGGACGGCTTCGCTATCGGCGACATGCAAG
>JAHFMJ010000019.1 GCA_023269035.1 Candidatus Kaiserbacteria bacterium
TCGGTTTTCTCCCTGCAGGTAGCTCGTCGAGTATGGTCAGGTCGAGGTCACCATAGAGGGTGAGCGCAAGGGTGCGCGGTATCGGCGTCGCGGTCATCGAGAGCAGGTGCGGCGAGGTCCCACCCTTCGTCGCTATCGCCTGACGTTGAAAGGTGCCGAAGCGATGTTGCTCGTCGATGATGACGTACGCGAGGTGCTTGAAGCGTACGCTCTTCTGTATGAGCGCGTGTGTGCCGATGACGATAGGTATCTCGCCGTTCGCCACCCACTTCAAGAGTTGCGCACGCGAGATACTGGTCGCTTTGCCGGGGGTCACTTTCGACGGAAATTTGTAACAGCCTGAGGAGGTGATAAGGCCTATCTGCACGGGATATTTTTTAAAAAATGAGGTGAAGGTCGCGAAATGCTGCTTGGCCAAAATTTCCGTTGGGCAGAGGTAAGCAATTTGAAGCGTACCAAACGTCTGGCCTTTAGGGCGGCTCGTCACAACCGTGTAGGCGCTCGCCGCCGCAACGGCGGTCTTGCCGCTTCCCACGTCGCCCTCAAGGAGCCGCGCCATGGGGTAGGGTTCCAAGAAGTCTGCAAGCACCTCGCCGATGGCTTTTTTCTGTCCGGCAGTCGGGGTGAACGGAAAGCTCTTCACGAATTCTGCAACGCGGGCCTCGTCGGCGTCTATCTCATACGCGCGCCGTTCCTTATTTTGTTCTCGCTCCAGCGCACGGGCTATTTGGATAAAAAAGACTTCCTCGAACGCGAAGCGCTTCCGCGCTACCTCGGCGTCGCTCGCGCGCTTGGGCTCGTGTACCCAGACTAGCGCGCTCTTAAGCGGCGGCAGATGATACGTCTTCAGTATCTCCGGCGGCAGGGTTTCCTCTATAGTATCGAGTGCACCACTTTCGATGGCACGCTTCACCGTGTGATAGATCCAGAGCGACGTGATACCGCCAGTCTCTGGGTATATCGGCAGAGCGCCTTCATGCCGTGTTGCCATAAAGGGCATCGCAACGCCTTTCTCGACGACCGGATTGATGACGCTTTTCTTGCCGTTTTTCTCGGTTACCTTTCCGCGAAGTCGCACATTCTCTCCAGCCGGTATCATCTTGGCGAGATACGGCTGGTGGAACCACACCACGCGGATGCTGCCCGTGCCATCGCTGAAACTCCCTTCCGCCATCGGGACTTTAGTCTTCCACGAGCGTTTCATCTCGAGCTTCGAGAAGGTGCCATACATGACGCTTTCTTCGCCGTCGCGCGTCTCGGAAACTTTTTTTATGTCTCCGGAGGACTCATAGCGTGCGGGGAAGTGGTACAACAAGTCGCGGATGCTCTCAAGACGGAGTTTCTTCAGTCCCACACGCTGCACCTGCGTGAGGCGCGTGAGTTTGTCTACGGGCGCATCGATGTCCATGTCGCCAGTATACCTGTGTCAGCTTTTCTCCCCTTAGAGTGCGAAAGGACGCGAGAGTATCCAGAGACCGAAGGCCGTATAGAAGACCATGACGGCAAGAAGCGGCAACTCCGCGAGGATGACGCGTCTCTTATCCGGTATGAGCCGCTCGGTGATGAGGTGCGAGAGGTAGAGCGCGACGATATGTCCGACGACTATGACGACAAGCTGGACATGCCAGACGGTGTCAGCGCCGATGACGCCCGGGTTCACCGCGTACTCGCGCGTGCCGAAGATATTCCATCCGCGGCCAAGAGGATCAGAGATGATGCTCACGACACTCTGGCCTTGGACTATAAGGAGCGTAAAGTAGTGCGCGAAGTGGTATACGATCGCGATAGGTACCAGCGAGTATGCGTAGGTGCGTAACAGTGTCCAGAACTCTTTCGTACTCCCGCGTATCCATGCGACGAAGAAGATGCACAATGCGTACGTACCGCAGAACAGAAGCGGCATCGCTGTGAAGGAGAGGATTTGCAGGAGCGAGAAGGGGATGAGGCTCGCGAAGTACACGAGCACATGCGCGTACGGTGCCGTCTCACGGAATCCGTCAAAGGCGGTGAGCGCAAGGACTGAGACGATGAAGACGACGAGTCCTATGCTCGGCGCTTCTCTCCGCGCCACGCTCTCGAACGAGAATGTCATGCGCGTTCCGCCCTCGTTCACTGAAAATGGCGCCAGGAGCCCGAGGGTACGGAAGAATATGCCGAAGAACTCGAAGTGTTCAGACCACACTTCTTTTCCGTACCGGTCGATGACTCCCCAGCTGAAAATCCAGTAGCTGATAAGCCCAAGCGCAATGAATGAGGGCACCGCACCCGCCCCTCCCGAGAGGAGCTCGAACCATATAAGGAGTAGATACAAGATGAGCGCTGGCAGGTGATTGGCCCATTCGGGAAGGATGCTATCTGCCGGACGGTGTCGGACAAAAGGGATCGGTAGTGCGAACGGGTTTACGCGCTCCCAGAGGCCTTGCACGAAGACCGAGAGATACGCGAAACCGAGCAGGAAGTACACCCAGAAGGCAAGGGGCGCAAAGTTGTTTGTCGGGCTCTGATCGCCAAATAAGCCGATGACTACGACCGCGAGTGTTGTTATGAGCATCAGAGAGCGTAGCCCCATTATGAGCGTCTGTGTTGCGCGTGCGCCGAGTATCAGCCGCCCTTCGGCCACCGCGCCGCCGGAGCGGAGCGGTGGGGCAAAGAGCAGCACCACGAAAGAGAGCACCAGCGCGGCACTCCCGCCAAAGATATAGAGCGAGACGGGAATGGGGAGCGTGTACTGCACTCCGAACGCGTGAGCGCTCACGGAGAAGGGTGTAAGGGCCGCTGCGATTACCGCCAAGCGCAGGAATACAGACATGCTTACGGATTGACCTCAACTGCGCCGAGTTCTGTCTTGCTGTGCTCAAGCTCAAAAGGGAATCGGCCGCTCGTACTTGCAACGAAGGTCAGCGTTGCCGGAGTGTTGGCCGTCAAGTCGGCGCTCACGTCGTAGCCGTGCAAGTGCAATTCTTCATCCTCATCGCAGAGGATGGTGAGCGTCACGGTGTCGCCCTTGTTGACCGAGAGGGTCGTCATTCCGGAAGTGATCTTTTTATTCGCGATAGTGAGGGGGAAGTCTTTTTCTACAGCTCCTACTGGTGTAGTGACACTTGATGCAGGCATTGCTGACGATATTTGCCACCACCAAACGCCGCCCACGATAAGAACAAGCCCGACAAGTCCAAGGACGTAATTATGTTTCATAGATGTTCGAAAGAATAATAAAACCTATTCTTCCTGGAACATCAGCGGAACTTGCGATACGCGAGAGTCCCTCGTCTGAGTGCAGTAGAGAGCGCGTTCATGCCTCTCCCTGGAGGCGCGCGTCGGAGGCCGAGCACTAACTCGGTATCTTTTTGGAGTAGCGCGAAAGAAAAAAACGCTCCGATACCAAAGATGAGCGCGAGCAATGAAAAGAATTTCTTTTGCTCGTGCGAGAGCGCCCCGTGGAGGCCGTCCCATATCACTTCATTTCCCCCATGGTGATGGGGAATGAGTGCGTGGAATAGCCCTCCGCTTCCCAGCGTGAAAATCAATACAAAAGAGATCAGGACACAAAAGACTAGGCTCGATCGGCGAAACACCCGCTCATGGTAGCATTGTCGTAATGAAAATGTCCCGACTTTCTCTCGCTTTCGCGCTGTGCGCTCTCTGTGCTGCTCCTCTGCTTACGTATGCGCATGCTTTCGGCCAGTCCTTGGAGCAAGCCGTGGACGAAAAGTATGTCGACATCGGATACGACGCCATCAGCACCATACAGGTCGGCGACCCGGTGCGCTTCGACTTTAACCTCTGGAAAGAAAAAGAAAAAATAAACCCGGTAGCCTATAACGCGGTCTGGGTGCAGATAATCGGCCCCGACAAGCGCGTCGGATTTACCGCGGATATCATTCACCCCGACATCGGGCTCACCACCGCGAGCTACCGCTTCATGCAGATAGGCACCTACACGCTCTTCGTGCGCTTTGAAGACAAGGATGAAAACACGATAACCCAGACCTCGTTCGACCTGCCGGTTGAGGCAGGAAACACCTTTGGCGGCTTTGGTACGAGCGGCGGTACGACCTCGCTTATCGCGGGCCTGGTCATCGGTGCCGCGCTCATGTTCTTCTTGCTGCGGCGCAGGGGTTAGATGAGCGCGTTTGGTATATACTGCCTGCAATGATATTCCGTCTGGCCAAAGAGAATGGCAATTCTGGAAGGCGAGGGGACGAGGGTTCGAAAATCGAGCATGAGGCTAAAGTGCTTGAGATCGATAAGAAGGCTGTTGAAGCACGACTCACGGCAAGCGGCGCAGAGCAGGTCTTTTCTGGCGAGGTAGTGAATATCAGGCTCGATACGAAAGATCATGCATTAAAGACAAGAGGTTTCTTTGCGCGCATACGAAAGACCACCACGTTCGAAGAAGGTAAAGAGGCAGTACGCTTTACCTGGACTATCAAGCAAGATCAGAAAGCCGATAACGGCGGCAGAGATAAGAATAAGAAGAAGAGGGAGTGGGACAGTCCGACGTCCTTCCAAGATCACGGTGGAGCGTTGAGCGACCTGATAGCCGCAGTTGCGCGTATTACCGGCATATCCGAGCCACTTGAGGAAAAACGCCGCGTGGTGAAGCGGAGGACTACGTATCGATATTCTGAAGGACCGGTCGCTGGTGCCACAATCGACATCGACGAGATTACTGATGTTAGCGTCGGAGGAAAAAAGAGGGAAGGATTTATTCCGGCATTTCTTGAGATCGAGTCGGCACACGGTATCTCCGAAGCGGCAGCTGAACAGCAGATAGAGGAATGCGCCAGGATCCTGGGGCTCTCGTTCGTTGACGGGCAGCGGAATATGTCAGAAGCGAATCTACTCAAACACTACGGGATCTTGAACCAAAAATAAAAGTGCGCGTAATCCTGTATGTGTGATAAGGTAGCCAGTGTTGGAGAGGTGGCTGAGCGGTCGAAAGCAGCACACTGCTAATGTGTTGAGCCTCAAAAGGGCTCCGCGGGTTCGAATCCCGCCCTCTCCGCTTCTAAAAATAAGCTGCCTTCTGCTGTTCTTATTTTCATCTTGGCAGGGTTCGTAGTATTCGTGGCACACTTCGTCCACAGCTGTCTCTCTGCATTGATAAAAGGCGCTACAATGAACGAAGGCATCACGCAGCTTTAAAAATTATTTGCCGCGATTTTTTACTATGCGTATCTCACTCTCTCGTTCGTTTGTGTACATCAGTCTCGCTGCTCTCGCGGCCCTGGTCCCGCTTGCCGCCAGCGCTGACGTGCCGCAGGTGTATGTGCAAAAGCTGACGCTCAACCAGACGCAGTTCAAAGCAGGAGATACGGTAAGCGGCATGGTAACTCTCATGAACCAAGGAGTCGTCGACGCACAGAACATTTCATATGTCGCGCGCATCGTCGGCCGATATGACAGCGCCGGCAACCCCCAAGCCACATACACCTCTCAGACATTCGGGCCGATGTACCTCGCGGCAGGGGAATCAAAGCAAGTGCAATTTTCCGTCGCACTGCCGACAGCCATTCCTGCGGCAGACCTTGGCATCGAAGTGCAGGCGATGCTCGCGAGCGGATTGCCGCTGGGATGGCAAGACGCTCCTCTCAAGGTCAGTGGCGGCAGCGTTTCGTCCGTTACCGTTGCGGGCGCATACCTCATCGTAGGCAGCGCTGCTGATACGAAAAAAAACAAAGCATATGACCTTGAGGCAGGACCGACGCTCCACGCTGGCCAGCAGGCGATCATTCTCATAGGCCTCACGAACACCGGTTCGGAGAGCGTGGCTAGCACGCCTACGGTATCCGTGTATGACCACAGTGTCCAATCAGGCACGCCACTCATCACGACGCCACATGACGTCGTCACCATCGCTCCGGGGAAGACGGCCACGATGTCCTTGTTGTTGCCGATGCTCGGCAATAAGCCAGGCATCTATGCCGGCACGGTCTTGTTTGTTGGGTCAAACGGTACGCCTATCGCAGAGACGCTCACGTTCCGCTACATCATCGGGGGAGATATCGCTACGATCCAGGCGGTATCTGCTGACAAGGGGAGCAACGTACCAGCGGGCGAGGTTGTCGCCGTAAAGGTGCTTTTCTCCGGCATCCCTCGTGACATCTCGCAAGCAGCTCCTACCTCTGCTGCAGCAGCAGTTCTTGCCGTCGCTCTCTTTGATCAGAACGACACGCTCGTTGCTTCCTCAAGCGTTTCCGTTGACCTGGCAAAAGACGGCGACGTCACTGTGCCGCTCACCGCGGAGAGCGCAGCACAAGCCCTCCGTGCAGAAGTATCCATAACGAAAGACGGCGCCACGCTCGCATCGTTGAACACGCCGCTCTCACCCCTCTATGACAAGCTGCACGGAGGAAACGCTATGACGATACCGCTTACGATCGCAGGCGTCATCATCCTTTTCATTGTCGCGGCATTGCTCTATCGGAAATTCTCAAAGAAAGGCCCAACGGCTCCTTCCTCTCCGACGATGCCCGCTATGCCTCCACAGAAGCCCCCGCAGATCCCCGGCGCACTGCTCCTCGCCGTTGCACTCTGCTCTGCAGCCTTTTTCCTCCCTAGCGTGGTTCAGGCTTTCACCATTACAGACTATTGTTGGCAGTGTATAAACGGATTCGGCCCTCCGGAAGTGTTCGTCAATACGCCTGCGGGTACCCTGCAGCCAGGAGAGAAATTCTATGTGACTGGTTCGATGGTTTCGATCCAGTGTACTAACCGGCCTCAAAGCATCGCCATGCACGCTGATTTCGGCGGTATCTCGCATGACCAAGGACGTGGCGGCGGGCAATACTTCGATTCGTCCGCCTTCGGCAGGCAGATCTGCATTCCGGAGTTCGGTTTCTGTTTCGACAATCCTGACTACGTTTCTTCAGTTCCTGACCCGAACGCGGTAGAGGCCGCGCAAAACAATTTTGCGCAGACCACGGGCGTCGCGTATGACGTCCCATGGAATCATAAATGGAGCCACATCACCGACCGTTTCAGCATGGGCCCGTTCTACGCGCCTACGACGCCTGGTACCTATAATGTGAATGTCGGCGGAGTCTGGGAAGAATATTTCAAAGACGGCCATGGTCGCGGAGGCGTCTTTGGCTATCAGACGTTTACGGTAGCGGGCGGCCCTTCATGCGTGCTCTCTCCGGGAAGCGCTACGATCAACCAAGGCCAGAGCACGACACTCTCATGGACCAGCGCGAACGCGATCTCGATGTTCATCGATCGTGCTATTGGAGTGGTGACTCCGACGAGCGGCGGCTCGGTAACGGTAGCGCCGCAGACCTCGACGACATACACCGGCACCGCAACCGCAGAATCAATTACGTCCTCACCGACACCTCCTCCCACGCAAACCGTGAGCGCGGGCGGAAGCACCTGTAACGGCGGCTGGTGTTATTGGGATTCTGGAACCGCGTTGCAAGTCTGCAACATGAACGGATATGATACGCTCGTCGGTTCTGTGCAGGGCGGCAGCGGCGGGAAGGTGTGCGGCTATGCGAACGGCAGCTGGAATTGCGACCAGAGCTGCACCACGAGCTGCACCGGCAAGACCCTCACCCAGGTCTCATGCAACAACTCGGCCACGGGCAGCAACGGGGTTACGACTCCCGGCGCAACCGCGCAGTGTTCGGCAACCATCGCTGTCATCCCTACCGACCCCCCGATCACTGCCTATTGTTCAAGAGGCGTATGCACGATAGGAGACGTGCCAACCCCGACACCGCCTCCGAACGAGTGCCAGGAGCATGCTCATAAAGATGCTGCCTCCTGCGTATGCGATGCAGGGTATGCTCTCCAGGGCGCTTCATGCATAGCGAAGAGCCAATGTGAGGACGCCATCGACAACAACGGCGACAACCTCATCGATGCGAACGATCCTGGCTGCAAAGGCGGCTTTGGGAAAGAAGGCATCCCTGACGCGTCGCTGAAGCTCGTGCCCGACAAGAACCCGGTCCAGAAGAATCAGATCGTGACCTTCAGCTACCTGGTGGAAAATATCGTCTCGGGCCTCTGCAGGCTCTCCGGCAACAACGGCGACTCCTTCGCGCTCTCCGGCAATGCCGGCTCTCAGAAGACCTCGCCGATACAGAACGAGACCAAATTCACCCTTATCTGCCAGGCACTCAAAGACAAGACAGACGTCTCCACCTCGGTCACCATCAAGGTCGCACCGAACTTCAACGAGTTCTAACGCTCGCCGGAACCGTCAGGATGCGGCTATTCACATGACCGCGTATCTTTCTGTCCACGTTCTGTTACTTTGAAGAGAGGGATTCACATTCCGCTCTTTTCTCGACATGCGTTTGCCAACGATCCTCCTGTCTTCTCTCGCCGTTCTCTCGGTGCTTTTTTCCTTATCTCCTTCAGCTCTGGCAGCTGATCTCCCGGCAGTGCATGTCACGAAGCTCTCTCTCACTCAGGCCTCGTTCCAGCCGGGGGACACCGCCTCCGGTACGTTCGTGCTGAAGAACAGCAGCGCTGAGAACGCTCCCCAGGTCCTCTATGTCGTACGAGTAGTCGGGGCATATGACAAGAACGGCCTTCCCGCCGAGACGTATTCGGCGAAAACCTTCGGTCCGGTCTTCCTCGGAGGGAACCAGGAAAAGCAGATCGAATTCGATATTCAGATTCCTGACGCGCTCCCGAGCAACGACGTCGGCATTGAAGTCCAAGCGATGCTTACTTCAGGTGCGCCTCTCGGATGGAGCGACGTCCACATAGCTCTCCATGGCAATGCCGCCCCGAAGCTCGTACTGAGCAATGCCGCGGTCATCGTGAACAGTATCTTCTATTCGCTCGAAGCGGGTCCGACTATCCACGAAGGGCAGCAGGCAGCACTCGGCGTGCTCGTTCGCAACAACACGTCGTCAGCAGTCCCGCTCTCTGCCTCTCTTGAAGTGTATGACCGCAGCGCCTCGACAGGCAGGCTCCTGGGCACATTTCCTCAGGCGTCATTCGACGCTCTCGCAGGTACGACGACCGATGAACGGTTCCCGCTGCCCGATTTCAATCGGACGCCTGGGGTATACGAAGGACGGCTCTCGTTTTTGCCTGCATCAGGAAACACGCCTATCCCACCGCTGACGTTCCGCTATATCGTCTCAGGCCCCGCCGCTACCATTCAGTCCGTCTCATCGGATCGCGGGGACGCGGCTGCTGGTGATGTCGTGAACGTCATTGTCGCGTATACAGGCGCGCCACCCGATATCAACCCGGAAGGAAGGACACCTACCGCGCTCGACGGGGCTTCGCTGTTGGTAAAGCTTGTCGGCGAGAAGGAACAGGCAGTCTCGTCAGGTACGCTCCAGATCGCATTCGACGGGACACCGAGCGTCACGCTCCCTCTTACGGCGCTCCATCCGGCCTCGGCCTTGCTTGCCGACGTCTCTATCGTGAAGGATGGGAAAGTGCTTGCTGAAAAACGCGTCCCGCTCTCGAGCCAATATGACCAGCTGCATCAGGCCCCGCTGCAGCTGACCGGCTGGATGATCGCCGTACTCGTCGTAGTTGCCGCCGTGATCGTCTTTGCAGTTCTCTTCCTGTTTCGTCGCCGTCCGCGGCTGCCGCCAGCTGCGCTCCTCATGCTTCTGGCTGTCGGAATCGGCATTTCCGCTATCCTTCCTGCCGGATCTGAGGCTTTCACCAAGACCAGCAACGATTGGACGCCTCCGCAACCTGAGAGCGCCACTCCCTACAGCGTCCCCCAATGCTTCGGCGACTGGTGGGGGGATTTCTGCTTCGAGAGTGGCACTCCCGCTACTCACCTTGGCGTCTATTGGCCGGCTCCTCCTGGGCTGAATCAAAACATCTCAAACGTCTATGTGACGACGCAGATATTTTTGAACAGCCCCGACGAAACGCTCGCCCCAGGCCAGACTTTCTATATCGAAGGGTCCATCATTAGTATGGAATGCATCAACAGCGTCCAGGATCTCTATGTCGAAGCCGAGTTCCAGGGCTCAAAGGCCGCGTTCTACCGCTCGGACCCGCCCGGCCACGGGTATTATTTCCCGAACGACGGCCACATCTCGACGGCAACCGACCGATTCAGATTTGGCCCGTTCACGGCTCCGCAGGAGCCTGGCACGTATCGCGTCAATGTGAACGGAGCATGGTTCGTGAACAGCGGCGGTGGCGCCTATTACACCAACCCCCAGGGCGGCGCTATTACCGGCTATCAGGAATTCTCGGTTCCTGATGCATTGCTCCCGATCAATACAACACCCGCGAACCCTGCTGGCGGCACCGGCGGTTCGGGTGAAGCAGGTACCGAGGGCACTGGTGGCAATGGAAACGGGAACGGGTCAGACCAGTGTCACGACGCCATCGACAACAACGGCGACAACCTCATCGATGCGAATGATCCTGGCTGCAAAGGCGGCTTCGGGAAAGAAGGCATCCCTGACGCCTCGCTGAAGCTC
>JAHFMJ010000034.1 GCA_023269035.1 Candidatus Kaiserbacteria bacterium
AAATCCCGTCCCGAAAATGAGGGCAGTGATACCGAGCGCAAGAAGTGCGTTGCGAAGCGTTGGAGACATAGAGCGTTATCGCCAAGAACGAGTGATGCCGAGAGTGACGTCGGAGACGGAGCGGATAAGCCAGAGCGGTGCAACGAAAGCGTACAGCGCCAGGTACCAGAGCACTGAAGGGCCGAGAGAGGTCTTTGTACGCGAGATTGAGGCTCCGGTGAGCATAAGCGCTACACTGATTACTATCGCGATGACTGCAAGTATGGCAAGCGCGCTGACCGGCGCGAAGAACCAATCAAAGGTCGGGAGCGTGAATGTGAAGGGGACTTCCAGGATACGCGTGACCGTGTTTACGATAGAGCGCAGCCCCTCCAAGAGCACGATGAAGAAGAGCACGATACCCGAGAGGATGGAGAATATCCCAAGCGGCAAGACGAGGAGTCCCAGCACGCCGTAACGGGGGTTGCCAAAGAGGTCCCGATAATCAAAGCCGTTCTTTATGAATCCGGTCGTCCAACGCGTGCGCTGCTTGACGATAGCGCCGAGAGTGCGCGGCGCGTTGGTGAATACCTGTGCACGAGGCGCGTTCTGTATCTTCCACCCCGCTCGCTGCATGCGCATCGCTATCTCCATGTCCTCCGTGTTGTGGGCCGGCGTAAAAGGTCCGAGTTCCTGAAAAACCTTTCTGCGAAAGACGCTCAACGGACCTGGCGTGACATACAGGCCGTTCCAGGTCGCGAGTATGTGACGCAGTGCGATACCGAGGAGATACTCTGCCGCTTGCATACGCTGGAGAATGCTTTTCGGCGCATGGACCGACATCGAAGCAGTGACCGCACCGATACGCTCGTCGTCGAAGTGTGACATAACCTCTTTGAGCGCATCGGGCGCGGCAAACGAGTCGGCATCGAGGCAGCCTATAAAATCTGTGGTTGTCAGTGCGATCCCGGCGTTGAGCGCTGTGTGCTTACCGCCGTTCTCCTTGTGGATTATCCGTACGCGCGGGTTGCTCGCATAACTGTCCATCACGCGGGCGGTGTCATCCGTCGAGCCGTCGTCAACGAGAACAACTGTCAGTTTATCGGCCGGGTAGTCGAGCGCTAGGAGCGATTCAGCCGCCTTGCCAACCGTCTTCTCTTCGTTAAAGCACGGGACGATGATTGCGACGCTGTCATAGTTTTCGCTTGGTTTTTGCATTCGACGACGACGCGCATCGCGGTCAAAAAAAGTAAGCACCGCAAATACCTCGAAATAGAGCGCGAGGAAAAGGAAAGGATACATGATCGTTTCTGTCACGGGAGTCATCGCGCTCAAGTGTAGCAGAAAAATGCCCTTATTTGAAGGCCTGTTCTCGCTTTCTCAGCGGACAGTCGCAGCGTACGCGGCAACGGTCCGTTCCTCGAGTTTCTTGTGGAGCGCATCTACTTCGTCACTCGTCAGGGTTTTCTCAACGCTCCGGTAAGTGATGCGGTACGCATAGCTGACGTTGCCAGCACCGAGCTTGTCCGTATTCTCATAGGTGTCGATGAGTTTCACATCTTCAACCAAATCGCCTGCGACGTCACGCACCAGGTCGAAATAGTCATTGACTACGAAACCGTCTTTCCGGACGATGAACGAGATATCGCGAGTCGCTGGCGGATATTTACTTACCTCGACATACGGTTTTCCGAGCATGAGCTGTTTCTTGATGCGTTCATCTGTTGACCATAAGAGGCGGATGTCCGGAAGAGCCATGGAGATAATGGCGAGGCGCTCGATGCCGCAGCCAAATGCCCAACCGTGATAGCCTTCGACGCCCATTTTTGAGAGAACACTTTTCTTTGGCATGCCGCTTCCGAGTATCTCAAGCCACTCGCCCTTGGCAGGTCCTTCTGCGGCGGTGCCCTTCACATTCACTTCGACCTCGAAGGATGGGTCGGTGTAGGGGAAGGTGTCGTTGTTTATGCGGAACTGCATGCTCGGACCGAAGACCGCGCGCACGATATCGCCGAGGGCCTGGTGGAGATCCTTGGGCTCAACTTTTTCTGAGTCCGGTGCGATGTACCACCCGCCGAATTGGTGAAAGATATTCATGTGCCGGCTGTCGATCTCGTCCTTGCGAAATACTTTACCGTAACAGAGCGCGCCCATCGACCCACCTCGCGCGATGCGCTTTTTTACTTCCGGATGATTGAGATAGTAGTACCAGAAGACGGTATCGTGGGTGCGTAAGATATTTTTATCGTCAACGTAGTACGTGTCGGATTTTGAGCGGGCAGGGTGGTCGGGAGGGAAATCGAAAAGGTCAAAGGAGATGTCGGTCGGCACGATCTCAGGAATCTCGACATCGTCAAACCCGGCGAACGCCGGTGCTGCCTTCACCCGTTCTACTATTTCATACAAGGGGCTTCCGGGCGTCCGCGCAAGGTCGGGCATTTCCAAGTACCGCCGCATCCGCGCCGCCTCGGTGTCAGTACGGCCTGCAAGCTTTTCAAGCAACCTCTTTTCCTCGTCCCGAGATATTTTGATGTCCATGGTCGTTTCAGTATATGCTATACCTACCTATACCAGCAATATGAACATACTTATTATAGGTTCAGGAGGGAGGGAACACGCGCTCGCGTGGAAGATTAAGCAGTCGTCCAAATGCAACAAGCTCTACATCGCTCCGGGAAATGCTGGGACGGCGCTTGAGGGGGAGAATGTCGCGCTTGATGTAAAAAATAATCAGGCAGTGGTTGATTTTGCCAAAGAAAAAGATATCGGCCTGGTTGTCGTCGCGCCGGACGATTATTTGGCACAGGGAATGGTTGACGCGCTTACGGCGGCAGGCGTCCCTGCTTTTGGTCCGACAAAAGCAGCAGCGAAGCTCGAGTGGTCCAAGGCGTTCGCAAAAGATTTCATGAAGCGCCACGGCATCCCCAGCGCCACATCCGAAACCTTTTCTTCATACGATAAAGCACTAGCATATATGCTAGTGCAAAAATTGCCGGTTGTTATTAAGGCGGATGGTCTGGCGCTTGGCAAGGGCGTGGTGATCGCCCAGACACACGAGGAAGCAGAGGAGACTCTTAAATCATTTATGCAAGACGGTCGGTTTGGCGAGTCGAGCAGAGTGGTCGTCATCGAAGAGTTTTTAGAGGGTATCGAAGTTTCTATCCACGCGTTTTGCGACGGCACCTCCGCCAAACTCTTTCCAGTTTCGCGCGACCACAAGAGGATAGGCGAGGGGAACACGGGTCCCAATACTGGCGGCATGGGTGTTATTGCTCCCGTGCAGGTACCCGAGGGATTTCTTGATGAAGTAAAAGAGAAAATAGTTATGCCCGTTATCCAGCGGATGGCGGGGGAGGGAGTGCCGTTCAAAGGCATCCTCTACCCCGGCCTCATCGTGACGGAGGAGGGACCAAAGGTCATCGAGTTCAATGCGCGTTTCGGCGACCCTGAGTGCGAGACCTACATGCGCCTGCTTGAATCCGATCTTGTCGATGTTTTACTCGCTTGCGTGGAAGGCACGTTAGCAGAAAGCGATATACGTTGGTCAAATATGTCTGCCGTTACTGTGGTGCTCGCCTCGAAAGGATATCCGGAAGTGTATGAAAAAGGTCTTGCCATACACAGCCTTGAGTCGGTGAGTGATGACTCCGTAGTCGTATTTCATGCGGGGACGAAAAAAGAAGGCGAACAGGTACTGACCAACGGCGGTCGCGTGCTCGCCGTGAGTGCTGTCGGAGCTACCGCGGAGGAGGCAAAAATGCATGCTTTTAAGGCCGCCGAAATAATCCAATTCGAAGGCAAGCACTACCGCACCGATATAGGGGCTTTTTGGGGGATTTAGAGCCTAAAGACAGGGGAAAATTGCCTTCAGATATGGTACAATAGAAGGAAGCTTGCGGGCTTCGTTTTTCATTTTTATGCCAAAAAAAGCAGCAAAAGAAGCCAAAAAATCCTCCGGATATAGCGCAGAATCGATTACCGTTCTCGAGGGCCTTGAGCCGGTACGCAAGCGCCCCGGCATGTACATCGGGA
>JAHFMJ010000020.1 GCA_023269035.1 Candidatus Kaiserbacteria bacterium
TTCGAGCGCGACGCCCGATATGAAGATAGCCTTTACGGCGCCCGCTGGCGCAGTGATGGAGCTTGGTGAGGTAGCGAGCGCAGGGAGTGGGCAAAGCACTGATGTGTTAGAGACGTCAGGTACCGCAAGCGGGCGAATCACGGTGCGTGGGAGTAACCTGCCAAGCATCATCCGCGTATCGGGAACGATAACTACCGGGAGCAGCGCGGGAACCCTGACGCTCCAGTGGGCTCAGGCAACCGCAAACGCCAATGGGACAGTTGTCAGCGCAGGCAGCTACCTCCGGCTTGACCAGATTTAGAAGAGAGAAAGTTAATCTGTACACAAAAACGCCCGCATCGCGGGCGTTTTTGGTTTTAACTTTTATAAATCCTGCGTCTGGAGGCGCGTGAGACGGTAAAAGTACGATCTTTCGTCCGCAAGGAGCGTCTTCGGCGAACCGATCTCGACGATGGTGCCCCCTTCAATGACGGCGAGGCGGTCCGTCTCCATCACCATCGAGAGGCGGTGCGCTATCACGATGATGGTGATCTTCCCGCGGAGTTCCATGAGGGCTTCTTGGATGGCACGCTCGCTCTCGCCATCGAGCGCGCTCGTCGCTTCGTCCAGGATGAGTATCTCAGGCTTACGGATGAGCGCACGGGCGAGGACGATGCGCTGGCGCTGGCCGGCAGAAAGTTGCACGCCGCGCTCGCCTACGGTGCTATGGATGCCTTTCGGAAGAGAGGCGATGAAGCCTTCAAGCCCGGCCAGGCCGAGCGCTTCATGCACCTGTCCCTCCCCTATCGAGGCGTCGAAGAAACGAACATTGTTGAAGATGCTGTCATCGACAAGGAATATATCCTGGGCAACATAGCCGATGCGCGAGCGCCAGTCTTTGGTATCAATATCCGCGAGCGGAACGCCGTCGACGAGCACCCGCCCTGATGACGGTGAGAAAAGCTTGAGGATCATATCGACGATCGTCGTCTTCCCAACGCCGGAAGGTCCGATGATGCCGAACATGCTGCCCTGCGGTACAGCGAACGTGACATCGTGGAGTATGCCCTTCCCCTCCTGATACGAGAAGGAGACATCCTTGAAGGCAAGCTCTTTTTCAAAACGAGCTAGTGTAGCATTACCAGTTTTCTCTTCGCGAACAGTCTCGAGTTTTTTGAGCAAATCAACCACGTATCCGGCGTGCGGCACGACGTCGTTGAACGTATGAAGCCCGTTCTGCGCACGGTCGACGTAGAGGAAGATGCGCTGGATGAGGAAAAGGACGACCGCGAAGAGTGCGAGATCGAAGCCGGGCCGGAGGAATGAATACAAAAACACCATCACCACGAATATGACTATCGCCGGCTGAATAGCGGAGGTAGTGATGGCCCCGACCGTTGCTTTTTTGAGGTCGAGGCTTCGCAAATAGTCAAAGAGCTTAGTAACGCGCTCAGCAATGGCGTTCTCACGCCCCATGACCTTGATCGATTTGAAACCGATGACATTCTCGTTGATAGCGTGCGTGATGTTTTTGTTCACCCGGACGGTCTCCTTCGCATATCGATAGCTCCTCTCTAGGAATGGGCGGAAGAGAAACAAGAGTGCGCCGCCGCTGACAAGCGTCGCGACGGTTATCTCCGGAGAGATGGTGATTGCAACGGCCGCGTATACTGCAAGGCTCGTGACATTCAGGATAGAATTCGTGATCGTGGAGAGAAGCTTGGTGACCTTGCCGACATCGACCATGATGGCATTCTCGGTGTGGCCAATACGCTGAGCGCTTAAGAATGACCATGAACTCTGCAAGAGCTTGCGGTACACGAGCGAGCGCGTCTTGTATTGGTAATCGGTCGTCAGATACGCGCGGATATACTCAAAAGTGAAGAGCACGATGGCACGGATTATGAACACGACAATAAGGAGCGGGAGCAGGAATCGTAGGTGCGGCGTGATGTGGATGAGGTTGAAAAACCAGTTGAAGAAATTGGTGATCGTATCGGTATCCGCTATGGGTTTATCAAGGATGTGCGAAAAGAGCGGTATGAAGATACCGATGCCGAAGGTCTCCAAGACGCCGCTCGCGACGCCGAGCATGATCAAGAGCGCCATGTAACCCTTGTAGCTCCCGAAGAGCACGCGGAGAGTCTGAAAGGTCTGTAACGAGAGTACTTTGTTCATACAGGATTCTGCAGTGTGTTGATGAGTATATAATACACGCGCTCACTCGCCTTCCCGTCGAGCGGGTCGACGACGCGCTTGCGTAGTGCCGCGCGCTTTTCTGCATCGGTCTCCGGATGCGCGAGGTACGTCGTGAGCTTTTGCTTGAGGTCGTCGAATGAGACCGTGCGCGCCTGCCCGCCGGTGCTCAAGATGTCCTTAAAATGCTCACGCAATTCGAAGCGCAATACCGAACGGTTGAAGGGACGAACTTTATGCCCATCGAACGCGGTCGTGATGAGCGGCCGGTCGAGCGCGGCGGCAGGCAAGACCGCAGTCGAGTAGATGGCGAGGACGGCATCGGCATGGCGCATGATGTTGACGAACGTCGCGTCGTTCTCCATCCCGTTAAAGAACTCCTTGACCTGGGTCGATACGCGGGGATGCTGTGCGAAACCCTCGAATTTCTTCTCATCAAAGTCGATATCCTTGCCGCGCGCGCCGCTGCGCGGGTACGGCCTGATGACGAGGTAGACATTCTTGCCTATTTCCCCGCTATCAGCCCAGCGCAATATCTCTTCGATTATATCGGGCTCGTCGGGGCAATACATGCTCCCCGCGACATAAAGAATGTACTTCGCATTCGGCGGGAAGCCGAGCTCCTTGAGCACATCGCCACGCGAGACGATCGAATGGGGATTCTTGAGAAAGTCGAGGAATGGGTACCCGACGATGCGTATGTTCGCCCGATCCTTGCCTTGGAAACGCACGGCAAAGTCTTTCATCTGCTCGGCCTGCGCCAGTAGATCGTCAGGCAAGAATGGCAGGAAGTATTTGTCGTAGTGGTCCCAGTTGAGCACCATGCCGAGCCGCTGTACCCCACGATGCTTCGCCTCGCGCGAAAGCTCGTAATCGAAACGGTCGAAGAAGTTGGGGGTAAAGACGAGGTCTGGCTTGTACCGGTCAAACACGTCGGCAAAAGGGTGCTGCGGGAAAAGCCGTTCATAGAGGTACGGGACGAGCGTTTCGCGCACAAAGCGTATCTTGCCAAGCGTGCGCGAGAGGAGCCACTTTATCGGTGCGAGGTAGGTCTTGCCTCCGCCGGGCGCGTCGGAGAGGCGCATGCCCATGGTCGCGAGCGTACGCGTCGTCCCGGTGTAGAGCAGGTAGGAATAGAAGAAGGTAAAGATTTTTTGTACGCGCGTGCGCTGCGGAAGAGCGACATATTCAACGACCACCTGCCCCGTATGCGCGTCGCGGTATTTCTCAAGCCGCTCGCGGAGCACCGCCTTCTCGCTCGGGGCGAGGAAGACGAGCCGGAGTTCTTTCCTGTCGAGCGACGCGCCGAGAAGGTCGAATAACGACCCTTCGAACGCGGCGAAGTTCTTGAAGCAGTCGCCTGCTGATATAGAAAACAGGAGCGTCTTTTGCTTTGGCAATTCTGACATGCAAAATTATTTTAAGACAACAAGCTCCCACGTGAGGCACTCTGCTGGCGCGAGGAGCGAGAGGATGCTGTTTTCATAGAAGGCTCGGTGCGCGTGGATGAACTTTTTAAAGCTCTCTTTCAGGGGGTTTTTTGAAGGATGGGGCCAGCCTATCCAGAAGCCTGCCCGTTCATACCCGCTCTGAAGAAGAAACGTTTCAGAGGCGATGGTGAAGAAATGCTTATGCGTCGGGTCGCCAAAGGCGTCCGGCGAACGGAAGTAGGGTATTTGGATGACGACGTGCGCGCCGGGCTTTGCCACGCGGCGGACCTCCTTCAAAGTCTTATCGGTGTCAGTAAGATGCTCGAGCACGTGGGAGAGGAGTACGAGGTCAAAAGTATTATCTTTAAAAGGCCACGGAAAGGCCTCAAGGTCGTGCTGGACATCCGCGTCGGAGGAGGTGCTCGCGTCAACGCCGATAGCTTCGGGCAATTTTCTCCTTCCGCAACCGATATCCAAAAACTGCTGTTCTGGCTTTTTGAACGACTTCTTGACGAATCCGTTCAACGCATAGATCTGCGGCGCGTAGAGCATTTGCCAGTCATTCTACCGCAGGTGTTGGCGTGCTACAATTTTCCCCTACCCTGACATGAAACAGGCTCTCAAACGATTTCTCTATTCTTTCATAAACAAGACAGCCGGTTATTTTGGCTTCTTGGTGGTGAGAAAGCGGGAAGGCTTTGCCTACGTCCCCGACTATTTCGGACGCGTTCACGGAAAACTCTACGACATACGCGAGGACAAGCGATTCTCAGAGCTTGCAAAGAAAGCGATGGTCGAGAAGCGCACCATGCTCAACTATGAACGGCTTTTCACCTTCTACCAACTGCTCTTGGCCAAGCCGGAAGCGGATGTCGTCGAGTGCGGAACATGCCGGGGCGGCAATCTGTTTTTTCTAGCCTCGCTCTCCAAAGGCACCATCTACGGTATCGACACCTTTGAAGGACACGCGAAAGAAGACCTCTCGAGCGAAGAGATCCATACCGCAGGCGGCCATGCCGCTTCATTCGAAGACGTTCAGAACTACCTTAAGGACTTTCCTTCCGTGCATCTGTTAAAAGGCCGTGTGCAAGACGTCGCTCCTTCGATCAAGGATAGGACCTTCGATGTGGTTCATCTTGATATGGACCTCTATGCGCCAACCATCTTTGGACTGGATTTCTTCTATCCTCGACTGAAAAAAGACGGGGTTATCGTGCTCGATGATTATGTCACCACCTGCCCCGGGGTAAAAAAAGCTATTGATGAGTTCTGTGAAAAGAACCGAGTGCAACGGCTCGTACTCAATACCGGCCAATGCATTATCGGACTCCTCTAGCGTTTAGCGTGGGAGAAAGCCGGAGTCGAAGTACGCCTTGACGCCTTGCTCAAGCGAGAACTCTGCGCTAAATCCGAAAAGCTCTTTTGCTTTCGTCACATCGCACTCAATGTGCGATTGGTAGGTTGCCCCGAACGGATTGTCGATGTACTCCGATATGCGAGAGACACCAAGTACCTGGTTGAGTATCTCGACGAGCTCGTTAAACGTGCGCGGCTTCCCCGTTGAACAGTTGACAACGCCATTCGCTTTCGCCGTGAGTGCCATAATGTTGGCGCGCAGCACGTCGTCTACATACACGAACTCGCGCTGTTGCTCACCGTGTTTGAAGAGTTTCGGGTTTCCCTCTTTCATCTGCCGGGCGAGGTGGTAGACCATGCTCGACATCGTTCCTTTGTGATTCTCACGCGGGCCGTACACGTTGCAGTAGCGAAGCCCAACGATGCGTACGTCCGCGTGTGTGTCGCCGAACTCTTTCGCGAACGCGTCTTGTGCGGCTTTCGATTCCGCATAGGGGTTCAGAGGGTCGAGCGGCGCGTCTTCGCGGTAGGGCGCAGGCAAGTTGCCATACACCGCGGTCGACGACGCATAGACAATATTCTTACAGCCGTGCGCAACAGCGTACTCAAAAAGCTTTTTTGACGTCTCGACGTTCGCGCGGAACATCTCTTCCTTCTCGAGTACGGTCGTGTCAGCAATAGCGCCTTGGTGGAAGAGCGCGTCAACACTGCCGACAGCGTCCCAGTTGATACCAAGCACGCCGCCGTAGAGTATGCGTATATGCGGATGGGAAAATCGCTGTTCGTTCGAAGCTCCCGTTGCAACAACGTCATGCCCGTCTTTGGCAAGTTGCAGAGCGAGGTTACTGCCGATGAAACCGGTACCGCCGGTAACTAAAACGCGCATCGTGGCCATGGTACAACACGAAATGCTATACTCAAAAACGCGATGAAACTGCTGCTCCCTATATTCAACGGCTTGCGGGCGCGGAATTTTTTCTTGACCGACCTGTATCCTGAACTCCTCGCGCAGGGCGTCGAGCTCGTCATCCTCGCTCCATCGTATAAATGCGAGTACTACCGCGCGACCTATGCGCACCCGAATGTGGTCTTTGAGGCGTGGGACGACACCGAGGAGCCCAAGTTCGCCCGGATGTTGCAGTGGTTTGCCTTCAATGCGCTCGGCAGCGGCACCGTAAAGGCAAAGCAATACCTCTTCTACGTGCATGATGGCAATCTGCCGCGATTCCTCTTGCGCCGCCTCATCAGCATCCTCTTCGGGCGGCAAACATGGGTGCGCAAGTTCATTCGCGCGCTCGATTACCAGTTCGTAAGCGCCGACCCAAGCCTCGTAGCGCTCTGCAAAAAGCACGACGTCACCGCGGTGCTTGCCCCCGACATCGTCCTCGGTACTGACCGCATCGTCCTGCGCGTGGGCCGCGCGCTCAAGCTCCCAACCGTGGGCATGGTGCGCTCGTGGGACAACCTGACCGCGAAAGGCGTCATTCAAGTGCTGCCGGACTACCTCATCGCTCAGACGGACGCGATGAAAAAAGAGGCAATAGCACTCGGCGATATGGACGCCTCGCGCATACGCGTCTGCGGCGTCACGCAATTCGATGAGTATTGGAAAGCGCCGGCACACATGCGAGCAGCATTCTTACAGTCGCTCGGCATACCGGCAGACCGGCGTATCATCTTGTGCGCGACGTTCTTTGGCGAGTCGAGCGAGCGCTCCGGTGTCGTGCTGGTCAACGCTCTTGCACAGGCCATAGACGATGGCCGCCTTCCGAAGGACATCCACCTCCTCGTCCGCTATCGCCCCGAAGACCCAAACACGGCGGGAGCACCAGAGACCAAAGACTTTGACCATCCGCGGATCACGACAACCAAGCCCTACAGCAAGGTCTTCACCTCCCCGCAAGGCCGCGGCGATTACGAGTTCACCCATAAGGACGTCGACCTCATGGTCGACTCGCTCCGCTACAGCGACGTCACCATCAACACCATCTCCACACTCACCGTCGACGCGGTGGCGCTCGACAAGCCCGTCATCAACGTACGTTTCGACGCGGACCCTAACACTGCGAAAGGCGACCGCGTGGAGCTCTACTCGCACTTTGACCACTATCTCGCGCTCGAGAAGACCGGGGGTGTGCGCCTCTCCCACTCGTTGGACGAGCTACTCTCGCAAATAAACGCCTATCTCGAAAATCCGAAACTTGATGAAGCTGGTCGCGAAGAGATACGGAAAAAGCAGATAGAGTTCTTTGATGCGTTTTCCGGCAAGCGCAGTGCCGAGGCTATCGTCGCAATTTTGAAAAAGTAGTTGGGATTAAATTACTGGAAATGGTGGCTGACCCCATTTCCCTACGTGAGGTTCCCCAGCGCATCGTACCCATACTGATAGCGATAGGAGGTGGAGGTTCCTTGCGATGCTTCCCAGATTGGGAAAAGTTCAGCGTCGAGATCGAGGGTTTTAAGTTTCAAGTTGGAGATTCGTACTTCTTTATTAATGCTCGCGCATACTCATCAAGCTCAATTTGAGGATTGATTTCGTGTAATTCCCTTACGATGTCAGCTAGGTCTTCTTCTCTGAAAGCACCATTGGCTAAAGATATTGTTTGCATCCACCCACCAGAATTTCTAACTACATGCAAGCTGCGCATATCAGTTTGTGTATTCATTGGCATGATGCCTTTCCAGGTTGGTTGGTAGAGAACATGCGAAATATCTTGAATTTTGAATCGCCTTTTGAAGAAAAAATAACTTGTATTAATAACGTCTTCAGACGCAATCTGGAATGTGAAGCCGAAGAAAGCTAAAAAGGGCATAACCAATCCAGCAAGTACAATCCAGATAGTTAATTTGATATCAGTATAGAATTTAAAAAGTGTATCTGTGTCAATAGTAAATATTAGCGCAATGAATAAAATTGTTATTACAAATGCCAATAACTTGTTTGTCGTATAAGTTTTTTTCTTCCTGTGCTTAATGGTGGCTGACCCCATTTTCCATTTCTCTAGTTCAACGCAATCAGTCCAAAAACGAACAGGGCTATCCCCACACCTATAAGTTGAGAGCCTCCTAAATATCTTCCAACTTGATACCGAGTTTTATCAGGAAGTTTCAATAATTTTTCGTCCATCTTTCGACCTCCAGAATCTTTACTGTCGATATTAGTTTTAACAATACCCAAAACCGTTAAGAGTCCGTATATAAAAGCTGTAATTCCTCCTAAAACAAGCAATGTGCCAATTATTTTCATTTTGTTTTGGTCGGTGGGCCACTAACGAGCCTACCGCCGAATGTTACCACAGCACCGCTTGGAGTAACCCAAAGACTGTTATTGCTTGGTGCCTTACCTCCACCGCCGGTAGAAGCGCCTACGGAGAATGAGAATGGTGAGAATGGTGTCAGAGGAGAATGGTGTCAGGTACCTTTCTTTGGCCGTCCCCGGTGTCGGGTCGTCAGTTCGAGGTTGAAGTGTTTAACCATGCGCTCAACCCAGCCCATGGTACCAAAGGGTGTGCCCTTGTTCACTGAAGTGCGAATGACCTCAAGTTCCTTGTTCGATTCCGGCGTATTGACCCATGAACGGTAGTTTCTCGGAAGA
Organism: Candidatus Kaiserbacteria bacterium; assembly: GCA_023269035.1. Taxonomy (GTDB): domain Bacteria; phylum Patescibacteriota; class Minisyncoccia; order Phycocordibacterales; family Phycocordibacteraceae; genus Phycocordibacter. Next base: position 8,557 of record JAHFMJ010000020.1, read on the forward strand.
GCTACGGGAAAATGTGAAAGGAGTTTTTTCTCCCTCTCGGTTCCGTCCACTCGGCGATAGCCGCTCCCCCACTGCCAAGCCTCGACGGTCTTCGAGAGGCGTGCCCGTACGGGGTTGCGTTCAATGTACTTGATGAGCGTCAACAGGTATGAGTCCTTTTCAACTAAGAAAGATTTGTAGCGACCTTGATAGAGATGACCGTATCCGATGGTCTTGGTCTTCGCATGATACTGATGGGTATGGGTGAGCGTTAACCACTGCATGAAGGTCGAGACCTCTCCGTCTTTTTGTGGATACAAGAGCAGATGCCAATGGTTGGGCATCAGGATGTACGCGAGGATACGCATGGAAAAACGTTCCTCTGCCTCTTCGAGTAGCGATTCGAAGTGACGGTAGTGCTCGGGCTTGTGAAAGATGGTATGTCGCCCGTTGGCGCGATTGATCACGTGATAGATCTGATTGCCGATATCAACTCTCGGTGCGCGTCCCATCCCTCAAGCATAGCACGCTCTTAATGGTACCTGACACCATTTCCCGCAGTCTTTCAGTTCCGTATGGATAGTAGTCGATCGCTTCCACGAGTTTGCCGGTATTGTCAGTCACGGCGTTGGTGCTTCCCAGCCAGTCGGTGTGGACGTACTGTTTTGTTGTACTTGCCGCACCGACTTTGACGAGGGTCGCTATCAGTTCCCCATTGGCGTAGACCTGCTTGGTTGTGGTTGCAGAGGTGAGGTTGTAGTACATGGAGGGGTAGGTGGTGGTGGCGTTCTGTGAGCCGACACCAGGGCCTTTGGTCACTCTGTTCATCCCCTGGTCGTACGTGTAGAAGGTGGTCGTGGTCGTGCCCGTCTTCGTCATGCGGTTCATATAGTCCCAGGTGTATGTGTTGCCCGAGTATGAGGTGGCGTTGCCGTTGTTGTCATAGACGAGGGTCTGGCCGCCGATGGTGGTTGCGGCGTGGGGATTGGCATTTCCTGTTCCTGCGTAGGTGTATGTGGTGGTTGCCCCGCTACCGAGCTTCATTCCTGTGAGGTTCCCCAGCGCATCGTATCCATACTGATAGCGATAGGAGGTGGAGGTGGCCATGGTGGTACTTGCGCTCGTCAGGCGGTACAGGTCGTCGTATCCGTACGCAGTGGTGCGTGCGAGGCCGAAGGTGGAGGTGTCTTTGACCTGGGTGATGTTGCCCACCGCGTCATAGGTGAAGCGGAGGTTTTGGATGCCGCCGCTGACGGGCGTATAGCTGGGGTATCCGTTCCCGGGGATGGGGGTCTGCAAGCTGAAGGAGGCGGTCACTTCAGACCACGGACCTTCTGTGCCGAGGGTGTCATAGAACTTGATGCGCCAGTAGTACAGGGTGGAG
>JAHFMJ010000021.1 GCA_023269035.1 Candidatus Kaiserbacteria bacterium
ATCGCCGACGTTCAGCTTGATGACCTCTATGCCGCGCTTTTCAGTTTCACGTATCAAAGGGACGAGCTTGCGCATCGGCGACGTTGGTGTTTCTCTCCCACGGCGCGAGACCGCCATGTCTTTCTGAGGTGCCCTGCCGTGAGTCATTCGGGATATTGTACCTTGGAGTATCTTAAATCTCTATATGAAGAAGTCTTAAGTCAGCCAGAAGAGATTCCTTATTTCTGAAAAGCAGCGCCGCAATACCGGTCTTTGCCGCCTCTTCGAGGTTTTTCGGAGAGTCGTCAATAAAAACCGCTTGTTCAGGCCTACAGTCCGCCTTCTTGAGGATATATAAGAATCCCTCCTTTGCAGGCTTGCGGAAACCTATTTGATATGAGACGACACCCCAGGAAAACCACTCGTCAAAATCAAACTTTGCTGCGATGAGTTTCCAATAGTCTCCGTTGTAGTTGCTCAGGTAAACAACCGCGTGCTGCTCTTTAAGCTTCTTGGCCACAGCGAGCATATCTGGATATGATTCTTTACAGTCGATCATTTCCGCGATGATCGTGGCAGGATTGCCGGGAACTCCGAACTCGGCAAGTAACGTCTGCCATAATCCGATGCCGGTTATTTCGCCTTTCTCTGACTTTTGAACCAGCTCATCGTAACGTGCAAGGAACTTCTCGCGCGGAAGATGGTGCTCGTTGGCAAAACGCTCAAGAAAAGGCGGCTCCTCGTTGGAGAACATGACCCCGGAGAGGTCGAATATGACGAGCTTGATGGGTACTTTGCTCTCCACCTCTACATAGTAGCCCATTCAGCTTTGCGGGTTTCTGAAGCTACTTGCAATCTCTTCAGCAATGCATCGACTGATAGAGGAGCGGCCAAACTGCGACCACCGTTACCGACACGGAATGATGCTTTAACGATCTGGCCATCCTTAATCTGAAATTCATCGGTCTCGAGCTCCGCACGGACTTGGCCATACGCTTGCATGCTCACGAGATTGATTTCTTGATACAAGATAGCCATGGTCGCCATATCGGTCATATCAGAATGCCCGACATATGAACCCATCAAATGGGCATCGGGGTAGCGGCGCTGCATGCTTGCAGCGGTAGAAAGCACGACCTTGATCTGGCGCAGAGCTATTTCTTCCGGAGTATCCTTGAACCGCGAGGGTTTGAAGTTCTGGTCAAATTCCTCATCAGTCATGCCTGGGTAGCGCTTCCTAAGCAATGCTTTAAGAGCTGGGATCTCGCTCTTACGTGCAACCCAAATGCACATGATATCTGCTTCGGTTAGTTTTTCTTTGTTTTTGCCCTCAAATTTAAGGCCTGCACGCAAAGCCTTCATCCATCCTTCTGACTCGCTAAAGGCGAGGTCCTGCTCCTCAGGTACGGCACTGATAATTACTTTTTTCCCTTCTTTCCGCGCCTTATCAATATGCCGCCACGGCGTTCCAAATAAGAACATCACAATGTTCGCTTGTGGATTTTGCTCTATGTTACGAGCGAGGCGTTCTCCGATATAGTCGGCAGTTTGCTGGGCACGCCCGATGCTCGAGGGGGTTATGTAGTAAATAGTATTAATTGGGGCAGCGACAAGCTCCTTAAAAATCTTATCGGCCTCTTTATGACACATATCGCGACCTTCTACCGAAATATTTTCTCCCTCTTTCTTAGAATGACGCCTGAAGCCGGCGTTAATTTCAAATTGTTCTGCCATAGAATTATTTTAACATGGAATGATTATCTGTCAAGTATTCGGACGACCCCCTTTCCTGCATCCACCTCCACCATATCACCATTCTTAAGTGCCTTGGTGGCAATTTTAGTGCCTATGATGCAGGGTTTTTTCATCTCCCGCGCAACGATAGCCGCGTGGCAGGTGATGCCGCCTTCGTCGGTAACAAAGGCAATCGCTTTATGCATTGCGGGCAAGAATGTGGGGACGGTCATAGGACTCACCAAGATGCTCCCCTCTTTGAAGGAAGCCAAATCTTCTTTCTTGGAAACTATCTGTATGCTGCCACGCACCACGCCTGGATACGCTACTTGGCCTTTGAGCTCCGTGACGCCGGCGACATTCGCATTCTCTTCGAGAGAGAAACCGAGTTTTTCTTTTACTTTTGAAAATTCTTCTTGCGTAAGCACTTCTCCATCGACGACGTACCATTCGTCTGCGGCCCGCGACTGGAGGACCGCCTCAGAAGGGATGGTGCCGCTCATTACTTCGTCAAGGAAGATAAACTTCGAAAGCGGACCGTACAACGACTCCAGACTGTCGCGAATGGTATCGAAAGCCTGGTACTCGAGCTTGTCAGTGCGCTCTCGCAATTTAAGAGCGACATCCCTGTCAGACGCGGAAAAGCGTTCATCACGCGGAACATGGATGCTGATGTATATGCCGGGCCACCAGTCAGCCATGCGCCCGATGAGATCGACCAATGCCTCTCTTGTGGTAAGGAGACCTCGTGAGAGGATGTCGACTATTTCAAATGTAGGCTCCAGTTCCCTGATAGTGCGTTTCAGGTATTCCGTGTCATCGCGCACTTTTGCAAGTAATATGCCGTTTATAGACTCTTCGACTGAGGAGTGCCGGTGTATCGAACCGCGGCCATTTTGTAAGACGGTAACGTTGCGCGGGTCACCAGGAATGTCATGACCGAACATCCTCAAGTACCAGCGGCCGTGTAGCTGATAGGTAATGATGGGAAAATCTCGTTCGTAGAGTTTTTGAAGGACGTTCATAGGAGTTGTTTATCTGGCTGCTCCCAGACGCCGTACGACGCCGTGGTTCGCGTTAACCTCGACCAGCTCGCCGTCCTTCAGGACCTCGGTGGCTATCTTGGTGCCAATGATGCAAGGAATCTTCAGCTCCCGCGAGACTATTGCTGCATGGCTGGTGATGCCGCCCTCGTTCGTCACTATAGCAACGGCTTTTTTCATTGCGGGAACATAGTCGGGCCGTGTCATCACGGTAACGAGCACCTCGCCTTTTTGCATCGTCGCAATTTCCTTGACTGATTTTATGATGCGTACCCGGCCGGTAGCTTTGCCGGGCGAGGCCGTCAGGCCTCTGAAGTCCGCAACGTCCTCGATGGCATCTTTCGGGAGAATCGCATGCTTTACTAGCGCGGCGTCTTTGCCATAAGCAACATCCTGTCCATCTTCATCCCAATAGTAGACGCTTTGCTCGCGTATGGCCTTCAGACGAGCAGTGTCCTGGGGCGATTCAAAGTAGGCGTGAATCCTGTCCGGACTCTCAAACTTTAGGAGATCGAGCGGCACGTTGACGCGCTGAGCGACCTCGGCGAGGATTTTCAGAAAGTAGTGGGCGGAGAAGAGCGTTGACTTCTTCCGATCGTCTTGCCACGTAGCGAAATCGCGCGTTATCTCAAGGAGCGTGAGCGTATGCGCATCAAGAGCGAGCGCCGCAGCATACTCCTGCGCCTTCTTCTTAAGCGCGGGAACGGAAACATCGAGCTTGCGCACCTCTTGCACAGAATCAATGGACGAGGATTGTATACGCGCTATCTCCTCCTCAAAGAAATACACGGGGAGGTCGTGCGAGTCTATGTAGTTGTTCTTGATCCAAAAGTATCTATCACGGTACTCCTGTATGAGCTTCTTTTTGAGCGTAGGATCTTCCTTTATCGCCATAACGGTCTTATGAAGTTCCCGTTCTGCCTCTGCGAGGAACGAGAGCCTAACAGGAGTGGTGAGCACGGAAAAGACTTCAGAAAACGGTACCGAGCTTTTCAGCGGTGATACATCGTAACGGTCTTTGACCTTTTGAGCGATGAGGGTGTCGGTACCGAGAGCAAAGCCGTCGATGACGGAGCTTGAGCTGTTCCTCTGGTGAGCGATACCGACACATTCGTCATGGAGCCGGAGGAGCTCGTCGTCGGAGAGCGCGTGCAAATCCGTCTTTTTCAAACGCTCGCACATTTCATAAAAGCTCTTTTCAGATTTGTCCCATTTGCGTATGAGTTCGCTACTGACATGCTTTTTCTTTTTTGCGAGCTCGATGAGATGTTTTGAAACCCGTTCGATGTCGTCCATACTGATGTACCAGTCGGCGCCACCATTCTCAAAAAAGCAGTAGTTCGCTGTAAAGTGCATACCGTCTTTCCTCGCGATGTCGGTCTCTATCTGGGCATCAGCTATGAGTGCAAGGAGGTACGGAGAGCCATCGAACCGCTGGTGATACCATAGCCTCCCCTTCCAGGAAGGAATCTTTGCCTTAAGAAGGCCGGGGACGAAAGGCAGCCCGCTTCTTGATGAGAGGTTTTTGCCTGTATCCACGAGCAAAGTATCAATAGGAACGGAAAGGGCGGCAGCGACTTTTTCAAGCGTCTTGAGCGAGGGGTTGCGCGTACCCTTCTCCAGGCTGCTTATATAGGAACGATCAACACGCATTATTTTTGCAAGCGCACCTTGGGAAAGGCCTTTAGCTTTTCTCTCTTTTGCTATATTCCCCGCAATTCTTTGCGTAAGAATAGACATGCAAAAAGTCTACACGAATATACAAAATAAGTCAATAGTAGTTACTTATAAGTCTCTATAATTCTCACAATCCCCTTCTCCGCATCTACCTCCACTATATCGCCGTCGTAGAGGACCTTGGTGGCAATTTTAGTTCCCGTTATACAAGGTTTCTTCAGTTCCCGGGCAAGAATAGCGGCGTGACACGTGATACCGCCTTCATTAGTTACGAATGCTGCCGCCCGATGCATTGCAGAAATATACGCGGGAGTCGTCATGTTGGTCACCAGGATGTCGCCGTTCTCTACCCGCTGACTTTCTAGCGGCGTATGAACAATACGTACGGTTCCTTTTGCAAATCCCTTGTATGCAACTACGCCCTTCACTTCCTGATGACTCACATCACGAAACGAGATGATTGATTCGCTCAGGACGAGGATGTCCTCGTTATCCTTGATGATCGCATGCTCGTGCGGAATTTTATTGATCTTTCCCGCTAGAAGCTCGTCCGGGATGTAATCGCCGAGAGACCCGATGCCGAGCTCTTGTGCATAGCGATCAAAGATTGGTTGCGCCAGGAAGTACATCTCGTAGAGCGCATCGGTACGGAGCGTACGCAAATAGACCAGCTCTTGCGCTTCCCTGGCAAGAGACTGAAGCGATTCCGGGACATTAGGGCGGTGGCGATGTTCAGAAGGCCTTCCAAGCGCCTTGTTCCGTATACTCTCCATCTCCTCCAGGCTATAGCCAGGAACGAAACCACCGCGCGCCTTTATCCAAGAATACTTTTTATGAAGATCGTCTGTTGAGAACCCGGCGCGCGCATCCTCCTCAAGAAGGGCAAGTGCATTTTTCTTCGATGGAAAGCTGATATCACCAATGAATGTTTCAAGCTCTTCTGCGGGCACATACGGCTTTAGAACTTCCCTCAGGCGAGGAAGATAATACGCCTCCGACGCATGCGCAACCCAGATGTATACGTTCCCGGGCTTGATATAGGAAAGTGCCTTTTCGAAACTTTCTCGTGGAGAGAGGGGGCTCTCATAGAGCTTTGGTATCTCAACGCGCGCTGTCGCGAGTATGTCCTCGCACTGCCGGGTCAGCACGAAGATATCCTTCTGCTTTAAGAAGTGTTCCGCCTCTTTCGCCGCAGCGCTAAACATTTCAGGTGTACCGTACCAATCGTCAGTATCATAGAGCGAGAATGGAAACTGCCCATCAAGCCCCTGGCTCTTGAAACCGGCCGGTGTCGCATACACCATCATGAGGTACGTAACAAAGGGCGGGAATCGCCGATGTAGCCACATCTCCCAGGGCATTGCTTTGAACTTCGCTATGAGTTCATCACGGTTCATACCTAAATTTTTCTCACAATTCCTTTTTCGGCATCCACCTCCACCATATCGCCATCTTTCAAGATACGGGTGCCAATTTTAGTTCCTATGATGCAGGGTTTTTTCATTTCCCGGGCGACGATAGCGGCATGAGAGGTCAGCCCGCCCTCGTCGGTGACAATGGCAGCGGCTTTTTTCATGACCGCGATAAAGTCGGGCCTTGTCATCTCGGTAACGAGTATCTCGCCTTCTTGAAAAAAAGTGAAGTCTTTTGAGCCAAGAACGATGTGGACTCTCCCCGACACTTTGCCAGTAGAAGCTGGGGTTCCTTTGAACTCGCGCACGCCGCTCAAATCCTTTGCACGTTCGGTAACTGCGTTGTAATCAAGATAGAGGATCTCTCCGCCGGTGACCACGATAGAGCCGCACGCGCGTTGTTTTAATTTTTCAACGAATTGCTTCGGGTCTTTGAGAAAATCAGGAAACTCTGTCCAGAAAAGCCTTTCTGCCAAAAAGCGCTCAACGCCGGTCCGACGTATTGCCTCGTCCAAGAATCGGAGAATTGTGTAGCACCCCGCGGTACTCAAGCGCTTGCGCTGGTCGTGGATAACGTCGGTTTCTTTCAACAGCAGAGTGATTTGCTCTTCTTCGCTCGTGAGTGAAAAAGCGGATGGCAATGCCTGTTCAGTATGTTCATTGAGTTTTACATCAGCCGCCATCTTCTCTACTTCAGCTGTATCAAGTATTTTTATATGCGCGTAATTCGTGCCTATGAAATAAAATTCTTTCAGGAAGGCCTCGATGTGTTTCTCACGATCGACACCGGAAGTGCCGTGTATGGCGAGCAGTGCTATCTCGCTGTCGGACGCGAAGTTGCGGTACGAAGTGGCGAGCACCTGGTGAATGATGCTTGTAGCGTCCGCGTAGCGTGCGCTGAGCGAGGCGAAGAGCCTTTCGGAAAGGATATCCTCATAGAGAAAAGTAATCGCTCCACTGGCGTAGAGGCTGACGTAGCGCTCCATGAAGGGTCCGTAGGCCGCGATAAGCCCTTCGTCGGAGAGGTCTGGGAGCGATTCGGCGCACACACGCGCTTCCTCAACAAATAAATCCGCGGCGGCGGAAATGTGCTGTGTAAGGTCCTTAAAAGGTTTTACGCCCTCCTTTACGAGCAGTGAAAGTAGTTTTTCAGTCTCTTTTTCATATTCATCGCGCAGTATCCACTCGTCAAAATGCCTGGTCGCTGTTGGGAGCGTGAGAGCGTAAAAAGGATACGACACCGGGAATCCTGCAGTACTGCGAGCTATCACCGGACCTATGGTCGAGATGGTAAAAAGTATGCCATCACCTCCCGAGGCCTTGTTTGCAAAGAACGAAAGAGCGGCCTTATTTTCTGGCATCCTTCAGGATTGTAACAATTCCTTTCTCCGCGTCCACTTCGACCATGTCGCCGTCATGGAGGACTTTCGTAGCGATTTTGGTACCGACAATACAAGGTTTTTTCATTTCCCTACTAACAATTGCGGCGTGCGAGGTAATACCGCCTTCATCGGTCACGAACGCAGACGCTCTTTGCATTGCGGGGATGTAGTCTGGGTGTGTCGCAATCGCGACGAGGATATCTCCGTTCTCTACGAACGGGATATCTTGGACTCCAAGGACGATTTTAACTTTACCTCGGACAATGCCATGCGCAGCAGAAACACCGTAAAGCTCAGATATTCCGGCGGATTCCTCAAGCAAAAGTCTTTTGTAGTGAGCAACAATAGCTGTGTCGGTGACTACGGTAACTGTTCCTTTTTCCGACCTCATGAGAAAACCATTCTTTCGTTTTGTAATTTCTTCTGAAGAAGGGAGTGAGTTACCTTGTATGGCCATTTGTATCTCGTCTTTGGTAAGGTAGGCTAGATCTTTCCTTGATGATTGCAACCTTTGAGCAAGCGAGTCATAAAAAGGGAGTGCTACATATACCCCCTTCCGTCTATAAAAATCACGCATATCCTTGATTGATGCAAATTTTCGTATCTGCTCAAACAGTTCTTGCTCATCAGAAGAAAGTTTTGCGAGACTGCAGGCCTCATAAAAAGAAAGTGTTGGTTCTGGTGTGGTAGATAATTGTTCGTAAAAAAGGGAAACGTCTCTTTGAGTCCATGGATCATTCTGTACATCAACACAAGAAATCCACGCATATTCGTGCAGTATTTCTAAAAGGGTAGACTCTGGCAAGGTAGGCGCTCCGTTTTTTTTGAGTTTTTCAAGTTCATACTGTAGTTTTAATATGCCGGTCTTTTCTGTAGGAGAAAAAAGTGTCCTAGTAATATCGACCTTCTGATTTTCATTGAGTGCTTTTTTCTCAAGAACCACCTTACCTTTGTCTGCCAAAAAGTCATTCAATAAAAAGGCGACCCATAAATAGTTACTGTACAGGATCCAGGTATCAAAATACGACCTATATTCTGTTATAAGTTTCGTTGCACCTATGTCTTCTATGCCTAAGGCGCTCAACGCTTCACCTTGCGTAACGTACGCTCTACCAAAATGGTGAAAAAGCTCAGTAAACTTTTCCAATGCGGAATAGTCTGAATACTTATTCCTTAATAAATTTGTGAAAACTTTAAATTCCTCTGATTCAATACAGAAAACTTCATTGCCTTGGTCTGGAATATAGACCCCGGTCTTCAATGGCATTGGTTGTGGTTCGGTACCTGAATTGCAGAGCCGAATAAAAATTTCGGCATACTGTACACTATATTCACGCGAAAAGACTTTAATGAGTTCCATATTAATACCTGCCTTTTGCAAGATAGCCCTTTCCTTGCTCAACGTACTCTACGCTGTCCCAGCGAGAGTCTTTAGGCATCCTAAGTTCTCTCCGAACGTCCTTGATACGTTTGAAATACTTTTTGCATATTTCACGCGGTTTTTCATACACATATGCATCATGAACACCATCGTACAAGCCACAATCGAGGACATCCGCATCCTTCACCAGTTCGTAATAGGGATTTTTGGACACAATGTGCTTGTCACTGTGATTGTAGATCGCTCCGCGTATGAGTTTGATTTCTGCCTCAGTGAATCTTTTTGTCCTGTGTAAAAGCTTTTCCGCGATGGTCGCGCTCTTGTGTGCATGATCGGTGGTACGGCCGGTAGTAAAGACATAAATATCGTGCATCGTGCACATAATCGCTGCGAGGTCGGAGTCGAGGCCGCGTTTCTGCGCAAGGATCCGACCGATCTGTGTCACCGCAGAAGCGTGTTTCAGTTCGAAGGTCTTTCCCCACGAACGTTTTTCTTCCCTGACCTTGCTCTTAAGTATCGTATCGATGGTCGTCCTCTCCATCAACTCGGTCCGGGTGAGTTTATCCCCTTGGAAATGCGAGTAGAGGGGGTTATAGATGTACGGCATACTTCAGAATTTATTTTACATCAGAAAGGGTGGTGATGGGGCGGGACTGGGTTATGTAAAATTTCCCGCTCTCCATCGCCCATTCGGTGTCGACGGGAAAGCCGTAGTGCTTTTCTATAATAAGAATGGTCTCGGCAAGCTCGAGTATCTGCTCGTCGGAGATGACCTGCGCGCTTCCCTTCTCACTCGGGATATCCCGCCATTCATTGCCGCCTCCTTGCTTGCGGAAGATGCCTCGCTCTTGCTCGCTGATGTTTTTGTCCAGTATCTCGCGCGGCTCTTTCGTAACGACGTACGAGTCGGGAGTTATCTGCCCGGAGACCACCGCCTCGCCCAAGCCCCACCCCGCCTCGATGATCATCTGGTTGTGGTCTTCAGTCACCGGGTGGACGGAAAAGCCGATACCGGCCACATCAGAGTTCACCATTCTTTGCACAACGACCGCAACCGAGATTTTTGCATCGCTTAAGCCTTTCTCAAAGCGATAAAAGATAGCGCGCGGCGTGAAGAGCGACGCCCAACAGCGTTTTACGTTTTCAAGAAGGTCTCCTTCCGTAGTATTGAGGTAGGTGTCGAGCTGGCCAGCCCACGCGGCGGCAGAGCTGTCCTCGGCGGTTGCGGAGGAGCGCACGGCAACGAATTCCGCACCAAGCG
>JAHFMJ010000035.1 GCA_023269035.1 Candidatus Kaiserbacteria bacterium
CTGCCAAGCTCCTACATTCTTGAAAAGTGCATCTACGCTATTCATATTTCTTATGTAGTTATAGTTAAAGTGACCAGCAGTACGACCAACCTCTGCATGGTTTACGTTACGGTACTCCTCCCCACACCTCTCTGTCAACAGGATTCCGGTCCTTGAAAAATGGGGATAAAAAGGCTATCCTCCACAGGTATTCGGGCGGTTAGCTCAGTTGGTAGAGCATCCCCTTGACGTGGGGAGGGTCAGAGGTTCGAATCCTCTATCGCCCACAATGGTTCACAAAAGGTAGCCGGGGGCTACCTGCGTGAGTTACCATTGCGAGGCGAGAGGGATCTCGAAAGGCGCAGGCACGAAGGTGCCGAGCCGGGGTAGCGCAAAAATCCATCAGGATTTTATGCGTGACCGAATCCTCTATCGCCCACAAATCAGCATGGCACTCAACAATCCTCCTCTCGACAACGTTTCCATCATCTACCACGGCGGGTGTCAGGACGGCTTCGGCGCCGCATTCGCCGCGTGGAAGAAGTACGGCGCGCAAGCGCTCTACACGACCGCGTACCACGGCCTCCCTTACCCGAAAGAAGCAGTCACCAATAAAAACGTGGTGATGATCGATTTTTCCTACAAGAAGGAGGTGCTCGACGAAGTAGCATCATTAGCGCAGAGCCTTACCATCCTCGACCATCACAAGAGCGCGGCAGAGGCAATCCAGAGCATTCCCTCATCGCTCTACGACATCGATCATTCGGGAGCGTACCTGGCATGGAAATACTTTCATCCAGCTACGGAAATACCAAGACTCATTGCATACATCGAAGACGACGATCTCTATCGCTTTGTGCTCCCCGACTCGCGAGCTGTACGGGAGTATGTCTTTTCCAAACCATTCGATTTTGAAGTATGGGATGCAGTGATGAAAGAACTTGAGAGTGAGGAGGGTTACGAACGCATCGTGCAGGTAGGCTCTCTCTACCGCGAGTATGCACAAGCGCTCATCGTGCAGCTCGCAAACGCAGCGGAGCTGGTGTCGTTCGACGGCTACGAGGTCCTCGCGGTCGCTGCGCCGCGTCTCTTCGACAGCGAAGTCGGACACCTCTTGGCAGAACGCAAGCCCCCATTCGGCATGCTCTTCAAGTTCGAAATAGATCGCGTACGGGTGTCGTTGCGCGGAGGGAACGGCGCGCCGGACCTCTCGGAAATAGCGACGCGCTACGGCGGTGGGGGCCATGCTGGTGCAGCAGGATTTACTATCGAATACGGCAAGCCTCTTCCTTTCAAGAAAATCGCCAGAAACAACTAATATCATAAAGTCACGACCGTGACGTTATGATAAAAATAAGAAAAGATTCTTAAAGAATCGTAAGGAGTTCTGACAAGGAAGTAACCTGCTTCCAGGATGCAGCGTGCAGCTCCTCATTTCCCTCACCAACAAGGATGCCGTGCTTGGTCAAGCGGAACGCCTCAAGATCGTTGCGCGAGTCTCCGACAAAAGCGATCTCCTCCGGGCTTATACTCAGTTTCGCCGCCAAGTCCTTCAGAGCCTGCACCTTTGCCTCCAACTCGTTGCCGTTCGTCGAGAATGCGATGCTATCGAAGCGGCCATCATCTGTGTAAGTAAAGGAGGTAAACGCGTACACATGGGGAACGGAGAGGCTCTCAGCTACGCGAGAGACATAATTGCGTAAACTGCTCGAGATGACCGCAAGCTCGTAGCGGGAAGAGAGTGTACGCGCTACCTCTTGTGCGGAATCAACGAAAGCAAACTGGGTCATGAGCGCCTCTATCTCCTCGCGCCGATGCGGGCTCGTACGGTAAAAGTCGGTGAACACCTGCATCCACTCTCGATATGACAATTGGCCTGAGTGATAGAGCTCGAGGAGATGCGCGTCTTCTTTAACGGAGAAGCCAAAAAACCCGTGGATCAGCGGCCACATCGTCGCCTGTATCAGCGTCCCATCAACATCGAAGGCGACCGCCTGTATGCCGTGCTCGTCCATGTGCCGTATGGTATCGTAGCGGGAAGCCTATGTCGAAGATACTTGCGATAGAAACAAGTTGCGATGAGACAGCCGTCTGTATCATTGACGCAGAGGGTGGGATGGAAGATTCGACCTTCACGATCCTTGGCAACGCACTGTATTCGCAGGCAGAGAAACATGCTGAGTATGGCGGGGTCTACCCATCCCTCGCCAAACGCGAGCACCAGGCCAACTTAGTACCGCTTGCAACAGAAGCCTTACAACAAGCCGGATTCCTTATTGCCAAAAGCCTCGGTCTCCCCTCATATGGAAATACAGAAGCGATAGACGCGCTGCGTGACGAGGGTTTCAAGAACTCCGTCACCGAATTCCTTGAAACATACGGAAAGCCCGATATCGAGTATATAGCGGTCACGAAGGGTCCGGGCCTCGAGCCAGCGCTCTGGACGGGCATTACCTTCGCTCAGGCGCTCGGAGCGGCGTGGAGTGTCCCTGTCATCGGAATCGATCACATGGAAGGCCACATCGTCTCAGCATTGCTGAAAGGGGTCTCTGATAAAGAATATCGGCTGACACCGGCGCGCCTGCCGCTCGTGGCGCTTCTCATCTCCGGCGGCCATACCGACCTCGTGCTGATGAACGAATGGTTCTCATACGAGCATGTCGGAAGCACGAAGGACGATGCCATCGGCGAAGCATTCGACAAAGTTGCCCGGCTCCTGGACCTTGCCTATCCGGGCGGACCGAAGATAGCCGAGTTTGCCGCAAAGAGCCGCGAGAAAGGCGGTAATACGATCGTCTTTCCCCGACCGCTCGCGAACGATACGACGTGCGACTTTTCCTTCTCCGGATTGAAGACTGCGGTGCTCTACAAGCTGAAGAGCATGGAAAAACTGAGCGAGAGCGATAAAGAGCACATCGCCGGAGCGTTCGAGGACGCTGCGCGCGATGTCATCGTGCTCAAGACCCGCCGGGCTCTCGAAGAGCGCCATCCGCTCTCCCTCGTTGTCGGCGGAGGCGTCTCTGCAAATAAGGAAATACAAAGGGCATTGACTGAGATGGTGCAGAAAGAGTTTCCTAACATAGTGCTCTCCTACCCTCCTGCCAGCCTCACCGGAGACAACGCCATCATGATCGGCGCAGCAGCATACCTCCGCAACAGCGGAGGTATGCCAGCGGACACTGAGTTATTCGCGCAAGGAAACTTGCGCCTGAAGTGATATCTTCTAGATCACCAAGAGCGAGCCAGGAGGGAGTACTTGCCAGAAGTAGAGGATGAAGCCCATGAGCACGATGAGCAAGACGCCGTAGAGGACGTTGAGCGGGTGCTGGTGCTTGAGCTCAATACCTATCATGAGCGCAAGGGCGACAGCAATGACCGCGGCAAGGATGAGATAGATGGTGTTAACGAGCGTACGCGGCGAAGTGATGAGCTTCTGTACGAGCGAGATAGATGCGTCGGTCGAAGCGGATGCCGCAAGAGGCGATGACGTTGCCGGCTCGCTCTTAACCGCGATAAAGTTCTTATCCTCAAGGATCACCTTGGGCTGGGGCGTTACCTGTTCGATGGACGTACCAGCGACTTCCGGAGGCTGGACCTTAGGAACCGGGGTCGTCGTCACGACGACTTTCGGTGCTACGGTTGCGACCTTTTTCTGCGGCACTGCCGGGTTGCCAAACTCCTGCACGACAAAGACGACCGACTGGCCCTCGTAGAGCCCTTGGGCTGTCGCGATGCCTATCTCGCTGAACTTGGAGTTGAGTATGTTGGCGCGGTGGCCAGGGCTGTTCATCCATGCGTTCTCTACATCGACGGAATCAGAAAAGCGCACA
>JAHFMJ010000022.1 GCA_023269035.1 Candidatus Kaiserbacteria bacterium
GCTGACATTTCAAGCGGAGACCGCTCAAGTGCCATGCTTTCATTATGCCACAAAATTTAAAATAAAACAACCTCCCGTACGGGAGGTTGTTTTGAATCCTTTTTGCTTTGTTTAGAGCCTTAAATCTTCGAGCGCTTCGTCGACACTCTTTGATGCGGCACCCTGTTCACCTCCCCCCATACTCATGGAAGAAGAAGTCATGCCCATTCCACCCATGCGAGAGCCTCCTGCCGGCTCGTTGATTTTCAAGTTGACGCGCGCGTTGTTCTTCATGCCGACAACACGTAAGAGTATGCGGATAGCCTTTGCGGTGTTGCCGGAGCGGCCGATGACCTTTCCCATATCTGCGGCGTTGACGTCAAGTGTGAGAAGCACCCCCATTTCATCAACTTGACGATTGACCTTTACATCATCCGGATTATCGACGAGCATCTTGATAACGTACTCAAGAAATTCCTGATCTTGATAGTTCTGCATACCAGTATATTTATGTTGTAAAACTCCTTGGATAGTATGCCAAAAAAACAACCTCCCGGCAAGGGACGATTTATGCTTCTGAAGCGGTCTCAGCAGGAGCTTCTACGGTAGGCTCCTCGGCTTTTACCTCTACGGCTACTGGCTCCTCCTTCTTTGGAGCGCTCTTCTTTCCGAGAACATTGACCTTCTTTCCTTCGATAACGCCCTTCGTGATAAAGAGGTTGTTGACGGTGCCGGAGAGCTGGGCGCCCTTGCTCATCCAGTGCTTTGCCTTTTCGGCATCAATAACAGTGTGCTTGGTTTTTGGGTTGTACGAGCCGAGGATCTGAAGCGGGTTGCCTGCTTTCGGGCTTCTTGTCTTCTCCAGTACCACTATGCGAAAAGCGGGGTCGTTCTTCCTTCCCACGCGCTGGAATCTTATAGTAAGCATGTGCGTGCAACTTTACCAGAAAGCCCCTCCTTTGGCAACATTTGCTATAGTGCCGGGATGCAACAGAAGATATTAAAAACCGTCATTGACGTAACGCGGAGCGGCAAGGGGTTTCTGCTTGACCCGAAGGGTGACGTCATCGTCTACAAAGAGAACCTCGGCGGTGCGCTCTCCGGCGACCTTGTCGAGGCATCCATAACCCTCCGCCGCGGCTCCCCCGTAGGGCGCGTAATGCGTGTCATAGAACGTAAGAGTAGTTCATTCGTCGGAGAGCTGGTAGAGACCCCGCTAGGCACCATGCTCCACCCCGATGACGCGCGAGTCTACATGGATTTCTTAGTAACCGCGAGCGGCGAAGCCCCTATCGGACATAAAGCAATTTTGGATGTCCTGGATTGGGTCAGCGACCCGCCAAAAGGGAAAATACGAAACATTATCGGCAAGGCTGGCGAGCACGAGACGGAGATGCGCGCGATTATCGCTGCCAAAGGCTTTGAAACCGATTTTCCGAAAGATGTTTTGAGAGAGTCAGCGGAACTCTACAAAAAGAGGTGGGGCGAGGATGAACTGAAAAACAGAAGGGATTTCCGCGATATCCTTACAATTACTATCGACCCAGAGACTGCAAAGGACTTTGACGATGCCATATCCTACAAAGAATTGCCGGACGGTCAGATGGAAGTGGGCATCCATATTGCAGACGTCACTCACTTCGTGCGACCTGGCTCTGCAATAGAGCGCGAAGCGTTAAATCGTGCGACGTCCGTCTATATGGTCGACCGCACGGTGCCCATGCTCCCCAAAGAGCTCTCTGAAGACCTCTGTTCGCTTAAACCGGATGTGGAGCGGCTCACGTTCTCCGCAGTCTTTACGGTGCGGCCTGACGCGAGCGTAGTCGAGCGTTGGTTCGGCCGTTCCATTATTCGTTCGATAAAGCGTTTTACCTATGACGAGGCCGACGAAGCTCTGAAAAATCCTACTGTGCATTTGCATAGTGAGCTTGTCGAACTATGGAAATTTGCGGAGAAACTCAAGAAGGAACGCACGGCAAAAGGTGCCATCATGTTCGGCACTGATGAGGTAAAGCCAGTGGTGGATGGGTCGGGAAAGGTGACCGGCTTCAAACGCACGCTCTACACCGAGAGCCATCAGCTGATAGAGGAGCTCATGCTCCTCGCCAACCGCGAGGTTGCAACATTCGTCTCCAAAAAGCTGGGACGGAAGAATCGCCTTTTCGTCTACCGCATCCACGATGTGCCGAACGCGGAGAAGATGGATGAGCTCGCGGTCTTCCTCCGCGCTATCGGCTACCAGCTGACCCTCTCCAATAACGGTGCGAAGACGCATGACATCAACAAGCTCCTCGAGGAAGCGACCGGTAAGCCCGAAGAGCGGCTTATCAAAACCGCCACTATCCGGAGCATGGCAAAGGCAGTCTATACGACAAAAAACATTGGCCACTATGGGCTCGCATTCGAGGATTACGCGCACTTCACCTCGCCTATTCGCCGTTACCCAGACATGATGGTGCACCGCACCCTCGCGACTATCCTTAGGGGAGAAAAGGTCGCGGACGATCCAGAAGAGCAGGAGCGTAAGGCGATACATGCGACAAATCGCGAGATATCTGCAGCAGAGGCAGAGCGTACGAGCGTCAAATTGAAACAGGTTGAATACTTTTCAACCCATATTGGCGAGGAGCGCGAGGGCATCGTCTCCGGTGTCACCGAATGGGGTATTTATGTGGAAGACAAGGAGACTGCAGCCGAGGGCATGGTGCGCCTCACTTCCCTGACGGACGACACGTATGAATATGTGCAATCAAAATTCGCAGCCGTTGGCATGCGGACGAAAAAAGTCATTCGCCTCGGAGACCCGGTCCGCTACCGCATTGAAAACGCGAACATAGAAGAGAGGACTCTGGACTTTAAAATTCTCAACGCCTAAAGCCCCATTTTAGTTGGTGCGGCTCACAATATGCACTGCCCTCTTTTCTTGGGGCACCGCACCATATCGCGTAACCATCTTCGTCACGACCGGTTATCTTTTTGCAGCCGTCTCCGGAAGAGACCTCGCGTATATGATGTTTTGCTAATTCGTACGGCATAAGACTTATTATTTTCTAGGTACTGGGGGATTACAAATATCGCATAACCAGGCTGTATTGCCGTGGATGCAATCGCCTTTAACTTCTGCGATGAGACGTGGTCGCATTATTTTTCTTTCGTGATTTGTGTTGAATGACATAACAAAAAACTATTTGTTTAAAGGGGGGCTCTTACGGTTATGTAAAATTTCTGGGCTTTAGGCCCAGAAATAGAAGGAGAAGAACGACGCAACTGCGCTGACGGTAAGGCCTATTTTTTGCGTCGATGACACATAATGAGTATAGCAAGAGCTATTTTTTTGTCAACGAAGCCGCGAGTATCCTCTTTGCCGCGAGAGCAAATGCCGCGGTCCGATAAGTTATATGGTGTTCTTTGGCAAACTTTGAAACACTCTGCCATGCCTTTGCCATCACCTGCTTGAGGCGCTCATTCACCTCTTCTCTCGTCATAGTGGTCCCCTTAATGTTTTGCTCCCACTCGAAGTAAGAAACCGTCACGCCACCGGCATTCGCCAAGACATCAGGGATGATATCGATGCCGCGCTTCTCAAGTATGGTGTCGGCCTCTGCGGTTACCGGGCCATTCGCGAGTTCAAGGATGATTTTTGCATGCATCTCCTCGGCAACCTCGTTCGTGATTACCCCATCAAGCGCTGCGGGGATGATGATATCCGCATCCATGGCCAGGACGGCATTTGGATCGCCCACGACAACGCTCTCCCTCTCAAGAAGCCCCTCGTCGCACACCGACCCCTGGCAATACATGTCCCTCAGTGACTTGTTCTGATTCTTCACTTCCTGGAATTTCATGGGGTCGAGGCCTCGAGCGCTCATGACCGCTCCTTTCGAGTCGGAGAGCCCGACTATTTTGTACCCTCTTTCGTAGAGTAATGTCGCCGCAGTGGCACCGGCGTTACCGAAGCCGTGAATGGCAACACGAAGGTTTTTTGAGTCGAGCCCGTGTTCACTTACGTACGCTTCAAGGACGAAGACTCCGCCGAGCGCTGTCGCGGTGTCGCGCCCAGGGATCCCGCCAAGCTCTATCGGCTTGCCGGTAAAAGTAGCCGGGGCCTTGGTGCCTGTCACCTTTTCGTACTCATCGAGCATGATGGCCATGATTTCGCCATTCGTGTAGACGTCCGGTGCCGGAACATCTTTCAGCGGTCCGAGATCAGTGGCAAATGCTCGCGCAAAAGCTCGCGAAACCGTCTCGATATCTGGTTTCGAAAGACCTTTCGGGTCGAAGGTGACGCCGCCTTTGCCGCCTCCCATGGGGATATCGACGACGGCACACTTGATGGCCATCATGGCCGCGAGCGACTTCACTTCGTCGAGGTCGGCGCCGGGGTGGAAGCGGATGCCGCCTTTGTAGGGACCGCGCGCGTTATTGAACTGGACGCGATAAGCGGAGAGCTCGCGCTCTTCTCCGCCTATAGTCACTTTCAATATCTTTTCAATGACGCGGTTTGGCTCGGTAAATACTTTTGCCTCAGCGGGAGAAAGCCCGAGGAGCGCTACAACTACATCGACATGCGCTCGATACTGGTCAAATGCTTTTTTTGCCATACGAAAAAAGTATCTGCACACTCTACCTCTTATGCGGCCCCTTTCACAGCAGCTGCTACTGCGCGAGTGACATTCCTATCAAGGACATCAGGAATAATGAGCTCAGGAGACGGCCTCTGCACATACCCGGCGAGCGCATAGACCGCGGCGAGCTTCATCTCTGTCGTAATCTTCTTCGCTCTCGCATCGAGCGCGCCGCGGAAGATGCCGGGAAACGCGAGCGCGTTGTTGACCTGGTTCGGGAAGTCGCTCCGCCCGGTCGCGATAACCTTTGCTCCAGCCGCTTGTGCGACCTCAGGCATGATTTCCGGCGTCGGATTGCTGAGGGCGAAAATTATGGAATCTCTCGCCATCGCGCGCGCCATCTCTTCGGTCACCGTGTTCGGTCCTGAAACTCCGATAAATACGTCTGCTGCTACGAGCGCGTCAGCGGTGCCTCCATCTAGTCTGCCTGGATTAGTACTATCACGAAGAGCGTTCTTGTGCTTCCCAAGGTCGCCACGGGAAGGGCCGATGATGCCTTTCGAGTCCGTGACTATGATGTCTTTCGCGCCGAGGGAAAGAAGCATCTTTGCAATTGCCGTTCCCGCTGCGCCTGCACCTGCAATGACTATCTTTGCAGTATCGAGAGAGCGGCTCGTAACGGCGAGGGCATTCAGAAGTCCGGCCGATACTACGATCGCGGTGCCATGCTGGTCATCATGCATGATGGGAATATCGAGCTCGGCGACCAACTGCTCTTCGATGTCAAAGCAGCGCGGCGCGCCGATGTCTTCCAAGTTGATGCCGCCAAAGGAGTGCGAGATATTCTTTATGGTTTCCACGGCCTGACCGATATCGCGCGTTGAGATAAGAATAGGAAACGCATCAATGTTCGCAAATTCCTTGAAGAGTACGCACTTCCCCTCCATGACGGGTAGCCCCGCGTCCGCGCCGATATCGCCGAGGCCGAGCACCGCCGAGCCGTCAGTGATAACAGCGACGGTGTTGGCGCGATTGGTGAGCTCCCATACTTCGTCAGGTTTTCGCGCGATTTCCCTGCACGGCTCGGCAACTCCGGGTGTGTAGACCACCGAGAGGTCGTGACGATCCTTGATTTCCGTCTTTGAGACCACGCTGATCTTCCCGCGATGCTTTTTATGAAATTGGAGCGATTCTTCGTAAATGTCCATTAGACTGATTATACAGGAGCAACACAAACCCCGCCCTGAGCGTGTCAAAGGGCGGGGTTTGTGTAGTAGCTATTAATGGATCGGACAGTCAGGGTTTATCGTCTTACTGACGTCACAAATGCAATAGGGGTGCTTATTCTCCGGATCGTGCTTGGGGCACCCGAATACCGGACGAGAGAGGAAAAATAGGCATCCGTAAGGACACCCATACGGAATGTTGCTTTTCCCATCATCACCCCACACGAGGCGTATTCCCTCCAATGAACGACATCGTGAATCGTTCATAAGCCACGGCGTTTTCGGATTTCCTTGATAATTCTCCTGATTTTTCTTCGGACGAAGGTGTCACGACCACCTGGTTCTTCGTCCATGTGCCTTCTGCGTAAGTTTCTTCGTAATGACCTCTTTAATCGTTCTAGATAATTCATTTTTTTATTTACTTTTTAACTTAACCTTCGGTATGAGCAATTTGAGTATCTCTACAATAGGTACACTCAAAGACAGCACAAAGCTCGCCGAGCTCAGTTAGGCGCGGTTTATGCTTCCCCGTAGGAGAAACCGAACAATAATCAGGTCGTTCAGCGCGTCGAGGAAAGACTTTCCTAAGGAATGAGCTTAGGCCTACGTTGTGCAATTTTTCTTTTTTCATGTTTTTGTTCTAGGTTTTTTAACTTCTTAGTGGACACACAAAAATCCCCTCTTCATCAGAGGGGATTTTGGTTTGCGACTTTATGAGCGCCAACGGGCCGTCACATCACCAAATCTCCACCGTGAGAAGAGAAAATCAAAAGATGCGCAGCCCTGCCACGTTCTGGAATGCGATATGCTTTTGGCGTTATGTGCCATGCAATTAGAGTAAATTTAAATAGTTCTTTTGTCAAGACGGCGTGATTCCTATTTTTCTTTTTTAACAGGCAATTTCCGTTATGAACCACAAGTCGTAATCCGCCCTTAAGGAATAGCGGGCAACCGCATGTAGCAAATCGTGAGGAAATGGGAAGCGATTCTTGAAATCCCATGATTGGATTTTATTTTGCCACTTTCACCGCTTCCTCGAGCTTTACGGAAAGCACCTTAGACACACCATCGCCTCCCATCGTAACGCCATAGAGCACGCCGGCACGGCTCATGGTCTCGCGGTTGTGAGTAATGACAATAAGTTGTGATTTTTTAGCAAGCGCCTTGACCATGTCGCCATAGCGGCGGCTGTTGCTCTCGTCGAGAGCAGCGTCGGTCTCATCGAGGACAAGGAATGGCGGCGGATTGACCGCAGACATAGCAAAAATGAGCGCGATCGAGGTGAGTGCTCGTTCACCGCCGGAGAGCATCACGAGGCTCTTCACTCTCTTCCTGGGTATCGAAAGCGAGATGTCGATACCCTCAACGAACTCCCTAGACGAATCTTCATCCTGAAGATTCGTCGGGCGACCGTCCTCTGAGGACGGTTTAGCCTCTTCGTCCTCAAACACCATTGCTTTGCGCACAGGCTCCTGGACGCGAACAAGCGAGGCCGCTCCCCCGTCGAACATAAGCGCAAAGAGCTTGGTGAACTCGGTATTGATAGCGTCTATGCCGTCCTTGAAACGAGACCCGAGTTCTTTCTTTAAATCCTCAATGAGCTTCTTGAGCGAGGCGGCACCCGTCTCAAGGTCGGCGGTTTCCCGCTCAAGGAACGCCTCCCGATCGCTGGCTTGTGCGTATTCTTTGAGCACTTCCTCGCCTGCACCGGCGCCCATCTCCTCAAGGCGTATCTTGGTCTTCTCAAGTTCGTGCTTTTCTCGATTCTGTATCGCGCGCACGTCAGCAACCGCAATGGGCTCGAGTTTTTCTAACGGGTACTCGAGTATCTCCCGGCCGATGAGGGCTGCGGCCTCAGCAAGCTCTCCCTTGAACTCCACCTCCTCGAGGCTCAGGCGCTCCTGCTCGCCCTGGTATGAATCAAGCGCATGACGCGCTTCGCGCTCCTCTGCCGCGAGCTCAAAGATGATGCGCTCTTTCCCGCGCTCGTCGGCGCGCAGCGCATCCAGTTCGTTACGGATATTCTCGAGCGAGGTAGTGAGCTCTGCTTCCTTTGCCGCAAATGACTTTTCAGCAGCAAGCGCGTCGCCCCGCTCCCTTTCAAGGACTGACAGGTCTTCCGAACCGCTCTGCGCGCCAGCAACAAGCGCTCTGAACTTGCTGACAAGCTCTTTTGCAAAAGCAAAAAGCTCGGCGACACTTGCGTTCGCAAGCCGCCCCATGCCCTGTTCACCCTCTTCAACCAAACGTGAGATATCTGCAGCCGCGACAGTTGCCCGGGCTGTGGTCTTTTTGAGCGTTTCTATCTGGCCGTCAAGGCGCGCTGCTTTGCGCGAGACGTCGGAACGCTCGCGCCGAACCTCATCAAGCGCGTTCGAGAGCTCAAGAATGCGTCCTCCGCGCTTATCTTCTGCAGCGCTCGCGAGCGCCTTCTTCGCCTCGCTCACTTTTGCAGTGATAGCCGCGAGCTCGTCTTTTTGCTTCGCAGCTCCGGCGGTTATCCTGGCTTTTGCTGCGGTCAAGTATTCTTCTTCGCGTTT
This sequence comes from Candidatus Kaiserbacteria bacterium, assembly GCA_023269035.1. Taxonomy (GTDB): domain Bacteria; phylum Patescibacteriota; class Minisyncoccia; order Phycocordibacterales; family Phycocordibacteraceae; genus Phycocordibacter. Next base: position 8,311 of record JAHFMJ010000022.1, read on the forward strand.
GAAGTAGGCACGGAAACGGCCGATAGCGGCGGCGCGCAGCTCGTGCGCTTTTTCGACCTTCTCAACCTGTTTCTTGAGAAACTTGAGATGCGGCGCGATCTCCCTGCGGAGCGCTTCCACTTGCCGCATATTTTCCTGCGTCTTCTCAAGCTTGCGTAACGACTCTTCGAGCTTGTACTGATACACCTTGAGGCCCAGCGCATCCTCAAGCATCTCGCGCCGTTCGCGGGGAGAGGCGGAGAGTATCTTGTCCGCCTCGCCTTGCGAGATGATGTGGTGGCCCGTCTGGCCGATATTTGCTCCCGCGAGGAGCTCAAGAACATCCTTAAGGCGCACCTGCGAGCCGTTCAGGCGATACTCGTTGGTCCCGTCCCTATTGACGATGCGTTCTATGAGCACCTCGTTAAAATCGATATCGAGAAAACGCGACGTGTTGTCGAAGACGATAGCGACCGACCCGCGGTTCGCACGCGGTGAGCTTGTCGAACCATTCCAAATGAGATCCTCGCCGCGCTTCCCGCGCATCGACTTCATCGATTGTTCTCCAAGGACGAAACGGATTGCCTCAGCGACATTGCTCTTGCCGGAACCGTTGGGGCCGACGATGGCAACCACGGACGTGTTGAAGTCGAAAGCGGTCTTTTTCGCGAAAGATTTGAAGCCGGAAATATCAAGCCTCGTGAGATGCATGTCAAAAGAATATCACAAAGCGCGCCGCAAAAGTGTCTCAGTAATCAGCAGAGAGACCGACTATTATGTTGTA
>JAHFMJ010000023.1 GCA_023269035.1 Candidatus Kaiserbacteria bacterium
CCCGCGCGCGATAGCGCTGACGCTCGCTCGCTTAGGCATGGATCGTGACACTATCGTCGCTGGCATCTTGCATGACACGATCGAGGACACACCGGTCACCGCCGACGAGCTGGAAGAGAAATTTGGCCACACGGTACGGTTTCTCGCAGAGAGCGTTACCAAGCTTTCAAAATTGAAATACCGCGGCCTCGAGCGGCACGTCGAGAGCCTGCGGCGCTTGCTGGTCGCGACCGCGAGCGATATACGCGTCATCATCATCAAGTTCGCGGACCGTTTGCACAACATGCAGACGCTTGAGTTCGTCGAACCTGTAGAAAAGCGCCTGCGGATCGCCTCAGAGACCATGGAGGTGTACGTCCCCGTCGCAGAGCGTTTGGGTATCGGTGTCATCAAAGCCCAGCTCGAAGACCTCGCAATGAAGACGCTCGAACCGGAAAAATACAAAGAGACAGCCGTCTTTCTTACCGAGCGAGGGGAAAAAGCAAAAGATGCCCTGGAGGACGCCAAGAAAGAGCTCCGCAAGGCCTTGGCGGTGGGCGGGATGCGTAATTTTCACCTTGAGTCCCGCGTGAAGAACATCCACAGCTTTGCCAAAAAACTCGTCCGCAAGGACAACGACCCGGACAAGGTGTACGACATCTTTGCTATCCGCGTCATAGTCCCCGGTGTCGAAGATTGCTACAAGGCGATGGGTATCATCCACGCACTATGGCGACCGCTCCTCGGCCGGGTGAAGGACTACATCGCGGATCCGAAACCGAACGGCTATCGCTCCATCCACACCACCGTCATAACGCGACACAAAATCACCATCGAGATCCAGATCCGTTCCGAGGAGATGCAGCGCGAAGCGCAGTTCGGCATCGCGTCGCACTTCAACTACAAAAAGAAAAACACAGTAGCGCTCCCTTCGGTCGATTGGATCAAAAGCCTGCTCCCCTCTCTGACAAAGTCAGCGGTAAAACCGACACAGGGCAACGAGAACGGCGGCCCCCATCCTATCCCCCGATGGCTTCGCGACTTAACCGAGATAGAGGCAGAGCACCCGGAGCATAAGGAGTTCCAGGAGACGCTGCAACGAGACTTTTTCGCCGAACGCATCTTCATCTTCACACCGAAAGGCGACGCGATAGACCTGCCGGTCGGCGCAACGCCGGTGGACTTTGCCTATGAGGTTCACACCGATCTGGTCGAGAAAATGGCTGGAGCGAAAGTGAACGGGAAGATGGCGCAGCTCGACACTCCGCTCCATAACGGTGATGTCGTCGAGGTTATTACAAAAAAATCCGCGAAGCCGAACAGGAAGTGGCTCGACTACGCAAAGACCACGCGTGCAAAACGCCATCTGCGCGGCGTGCTCAAGAAGCTCGAAGGGATACAGGGTTAGATAGAAAAGTTCTCTATCGAGAAGGAGTCATCGCCTGGCGGAACACTCTTTTCAGAAGCAACATCTGAAGCTACGGCTTCTTCGGCCACGGGAGAGTGTGGTGTCGGCGACTGTGATGCGAGATGCGCGAGTATCGCTTCAAGATCACCGGTCGAGAAGAAATCGATGATAAGCTTGCCGCCTTTTTCTTGTTCTTTTATCTCGACTTTGGTGCCCAGGCTCTCCGCAAAAGCACGCTCGAGCGCCTCGATCTCGGGACGGAGCGGTTCTCTTTTACGCGCGCGCTCGACGGCTATCTGGCGCGTTATCTGTTCGACTTCACGAACGGAGAGCTTGCGCACCAAGACATCGCGGAAAACGGTCTTCTGCTCCTCGGGTCTGTCTGCAAGCATAAGGAGTGCGCGCGCATGGCCTTCGTAGATGGCGCCGTTTATGACCGCCTGTTGCATCTCGGAAGGGAGCGAAAGGAGGCGTATGGAGTTGGAAACATACTCGCGGCTCTTGCCCACCTTCTCGGCGATCTGTACGTTATTGAGCTTGAACTCCTTAGCAAGGCGGTCAAAGGCGCGTGCGCGATCTATCGCGTTGAGGTCTTCGCGCTGGAGGTTCTCGATTATGGCGAGCTCAAGGCGCACGCGGTCCTGCTCTTCGGTGGAGCGGATGATGACGGGCACCTGTGAGAGGCCTGCGAGCTTGCTGGCGCGGAGCCGGCGTTCGCCCGCGATAAGCTCGTAGTGAGTTGCAATGCCGCCGGCCTCTTTCTCCTCCTCATGGCGAGTCACCATCAATGGCTGTAGTACGCCGTATTGGCGGATAGACGCGGCAAGGTCCTTGAGCCGCGCTTCATCGAACTCAGTGCGCGGTTGGTAGGGGTTGGGGCGGATTTTCTCTATCTCCACCCAGAAGATAGCGTCATTCTGAAATTGCGACATAATTTTTTAGGCTGAAAGCCTTAGAAAATTATCAGTGCTCGTGTAGCGCGACATGCGGTTTATTTTAGCATGCGGCAGAAACGAACTGGTTTTATTCTTATACTATGCTTGCCACTTACCGTTTATCTTTCTTTGTGTTAATCCACAGTTTTCATTTAGGCATGTTCGACTGGCATCTGAGTCATACCGCCACCTTCTGTGGCCGCAGCGCCTTTGTTCATTGGCCTGAGCCTGTGCGCGCTTATTGGCATCATCTTGTTGGGAGACGAAAAAGAGTGTTTTCTTTTCCGGCGAAAGCATACTCATGACTTCACGGTACTCCGATTCAACGTGGTGTCAAATACGATATGGTCGGTGCCCGGGGTGGGAGTCGAACCCACAACCCTTGCGAGACACGATTTTGAGTCGTGCGCGTATACCAATTCCGCCACCCGGGCTTGCGGATATACTACTACTACTTTACTTCTTTTCCCACCGCCTCGCTAATGTTCTTAAATCCATCGCGCTTGACGAGCTTCGCGAGCCCTCGGTTGATGCGCTGTACAGCAAAAGGACCCCCGTAGATAAAGCCGGTGTAGATCTGCACCAAGGAAGCACCAGCGCGTATTTTTTCATACGCGTCCTCAGCCGTGAAGATGCCGCCGACACCGACAATGGGCAAGAGTGGATTTTTCGTATGGATGTAGCGGATAACCTCGGTCGCGCGGTCGCGGATAGGTTTGCCGCTCATGCCTCCCGCCTCAAAGGTCTCGACCGAGAGCCCTTCTCTCCCCACTGTCGTATTGGTAGCTATGATGCCGTCGATCGCACAGCGTCTGATAACGTCCAGTACGTCGTCAATCGCTTCCCACGTCATGTCAGGCGCGATCTTTACCAAGATCGGCTTGCGCTTCTCCTCTTGCGCGCGGTGAGCGTTAAGCGTCTCGCAGATATTCATGAGCATGTCCTTCCCCTGAAGCTGTCGCAGGCCCGGCGTGTTGGGCGAGCTGACGTTGATGACAAAGTAGTCGCCGAAGCGGCAGAGCGTCTTGAACGAGGCCAGATAGTCGTCAACGGCATCTTTGAGCTCGGTTATCTTGGATTTGCTGAGCGAGATGCCAAGTGGGATATGTATTCGCTTCATGGTTGCGATGCGTTTCTTAAGCGCTTCAGCACCCTTGTTGTTGAACCCCATACGGTTGATGAGCGCCATATCCTGCGGGAAGCGGAACATGCGTTGACGCGGGTTGCCCGTCTGAGCGTGCCAGGTGACAGTACCCGCTTCGAGGAAACCGAATCCGAGCGCCTCAAGCCCCGGGAGTATCTCGCCATCCTTGTCGAAGCCGCCCGCGAGACCGACCGGGTTTTTGAACCCGATCCCAAAAACCTCGCTTGAAAGGGAGCGGTCCTTGACCTCTGTCATGCGCTGAGCCAGAGAGCGGAAAGGCTCCGCGCCAAGGGCTTTCAAAAGCACGTTCACCATCCGGTGGACCGTCTCCGGGTCTTTATAGAAAAAGAACAGTATCTCGATGAAAAGACGGTACATTATCGGCAACTGTTTATCTCATCACGTAATTTTTTCGCTTCTTTTGCGGCATCATCCGCAAAGATAATCGAACGGGAAGCCGCGATGATGAGGCCTTTTCCGCTTGCATCGAGCCCGGCCTTCATGACAGTCTGCAAATCGCCGCCCTGTGCGCCAATACCGGGGACAAGGAACGTCATATTCGGCGCCAATGAGCGGATGACTTTCATCTCCTCGGGGTAAGTCGCTCCGACGACAAGCATGCAATTTCCGTTCCGATTCCATTTACTATTCACGTCGTTCGCGACAACCTGCCAAAGCGGTCTAGTTTCTATTAGCAGGTCTTGGAATTCCCCTGCGCCCGGATTTGAGGTTCGACAAAGGATAATGGAAATCTTATCCTTCCGATCCAGAAACGGCTGTAATGATTCTGCACCCATATATGGATGAAGCGTCATGGCGTCAAAACCGAACCAATCGAATATTGAACTCACGTAGCCGTTGTTCGTATTACCAATGTCGCCACGTTTTGCATCAAGAATAGTAAAGATGTCAGGGTACTTTTCCTGTAAATATTCCATTGTCATTTTCAGCTCTCGCATTCCACCATCCCCGCACGCTTCATAAAAAGCGGCATTGGGTTTATAGGCAGCGGCATACTCTGCCGTTTGCTCGATAATCCACTTGTTAAACTCAAATTGAGGGTATTCTTTTTCCTTGAATACCTGTGGGAGCTTATTAAAATCGGGGTCAAGCCCCACGCAGAGAAGCGAATTTACCTTTTGTGCACGTTCCGTGTACCTGGTGTTAGACATGTTCTATAAGAGTACGGATTTCGTCCGCGCGGGCAAGGACCTCCTGAAGCGCTTCGGTATTCTCCACGCGGAAGCGCTCGTCTCGTGTCGAAGGAAAGATATCTCCAACGAGCGTGAGTACGCCATGCAACTCCCTCATGCAGGCCTCTTCCGCGAGGTAACGAATGTCCGCTTCCTTCAGCATCGTGAGCGTTTCTGCAGCGCGACCGAGCGTACGCTCAACACTATCAAGGAGGAGCAGCTCGCGGTCTGCCTCGATAACGTAGGTGCGATGGCGCATCTCATAGAAGTCAGGGATACGCCGTATGAATATCTGCATCTGCTGAAAGGCCGTCTTGAGGTTGAGCCAGTCCTTCCGATCAAGGCCCTTTGCTCCCCGCTCTATCTTTTTTATGATGAGGTCGAGGTCCTTGCGCGCGACGAAGAGCCCCTGGCGCACGTTATGAAAAGCCGAATCGAACGAAAGCTGGTGGATGTGCTCGAACGAGATGTTCTCTCTCTGCGAAGCGAATTTGGAGATGAAGAGCGCGACAATGACGACGGACACGATGCTCTGAAGAGCGGCAAGCAACTTGGAGAATCCGACCGGCAAGATGTCGCCATAGCCCGTCGAGGTAGCCGTAATGACGCTGAAGTATAAAGCGTTGAGAAAACGGCGCATCGGGTCCATCAGCTCGAGAGCAGGAGGGCCCTGCCCAGGAACGTAGGAGGCGAGCGCCCAGTAGGCAACGGCAAACAGGAGCGTGGCTAAAAGCCACGCGAGGGAGAAGAAGCCGTAGGACATCTCTAAGAGACTATCAACAGCGCGTTCAAGGGCTGGCGCGCTGCGATGCTTTTTCTCTGCCATCGTCAGAGATTAGATCTTCCCCACCAAGTTCAAATCGCCGCCTTTGAGGGTGTCATCTCCGGGCTGCCACTCGGCCGGGCAGACCTGCCCGCCGTGCGCGCGGACGAACTGCGCTGCCTGGATCTTCCTGATGAGCTCCTTGCCGGAGCGGCCTATGGCGTTGTCGTGTATCTCCATCGTCCGGAGGATGCCGTCCGGATCGATGACGAACGTACCGCGCAGACTCAAGCCCTCGTCGTCAGTATGCTCGAGGGTGCCTCCTTCAATGTACGTGCCGAAAGCGCGCGAAAGCCGGCCAGCCGGGTCTGCCGCCATGGGAAACTTGATCTTTTTGATGGCATCTGACGTGTCGTGCCATGCCTTGTGGGTGAAGACCGTGTCAGCGCTGACGCTTATGATCTCCGCGTCCATGCCGATGCAATCCTTGTAGCAATCAGCGAGCTCCTCAAGCTCGGTCGGACAGACGAACGTGAAGTCGGCAGGATAGAAAAAGACGATGATCCATTTGTTCTTATAGTCGGAGAAATGGACTTTCTTTATCTTCTCATCCTGAAATATCTCAAACTCGAAGTCGGGCACGGTATGGCCGACCTTCACCATGCTGACGTAGCCTTGTTCCTCGTTCATCTCTCTCTCTTTTGTCATGAGATTCTTTATAGTGGTAACTACCTTCTATGGTAGCATCCCGCTATGGGAGCGCAAAAGGTTATTACACTCGTCGGGCCGACGGCAGTCGGAAAAACCGGCTTCTCGGTACGGCTTGCAAAGGATATAGGCGGCGAGATCATTTCTGCGGACTCGCGCCAGGCGTATAGAGGTTTGAATATCGGTACGGGCAAGGTCACCGCGGAGGAGATGCAGGGCGTGCCGCACCATATGCTTGATGTGGCGGACCCGTCGCATACCTTCACCGCGGCTGACTTTGTAAGGGAGGGTCGCGCGGCGATTGCTGCAATCGCCGCGCGTGGGAGAGTGCCCATTATCGTCGGCGGGACGGGATTTTATATTGATGCGCTCTTAGGAAAAGTGATCCTAGCTGATGTGCCAGCTAATGAGAGATTGAGGCACGAACTCAGACATAAAAACGCCGAAGAGTTGATGGCGATGCTCCAAACGCTCGACCCAGAAAGAGCCCGTACCATAGACGCTAAGAATCGCGTCCGTTTGGTGCGCGCTGTAGAAATAGCCACAGAGCTTGGCTTTGTTCCCACGCAAGAACCGCATGCGTTGTATGAAACCCTCTGGATAGGGTTGCGTCTTCCGACCGAAGAACTGAAGCAGAATATCCATACGCGCCTTCTGGCTCGCCTGCAAGAAAACATGCTCGAAGAAGCGAAACAGCTGCATGAAGAAGGCCTCTCATGGGAGAGGATGTACGAGCTTGGGCTTGAATACCGCTCCATGGCGTATCATCTGACCGGCACTATCTCGTATGAAGAGATGCTTGCGCAGCTTGAAAAAGAGATAGTGCGCTATGCCAAGCGCCAGATGACGTGGTTCAAGCGGAATAAGGAGATTAATTGGTTTTTGCCAAACGAAAAAGACAGAATACATACTCTTGTGCTAGAGTTTCTTCATGGCAATAACCGTTAGATGCTCTTTCTGTGGTAACGAACTGATGCAGCCGGGAGGTCTTGCCTTCAGCCCTCCGAAAAGCGAAGAAACATGGGAAGTTGATAAGCTGCACATATGCGTAACGTGTTGGACAAGGCTTTTCATTGCGAATTTGTTTAAGAAGACTGCATGGCGGCCTAATGATGAAATAAAAAGAGCTAGCCGTCGGGTGCCCTTGTTCAAACGTCTCTAAGTGGCTGCGCAAGCATTATTTTTTATCGAGCGGGCCCACGAGGAATCGAACCTCGACCGACGGTTTTGGAGACCGACGTTCTACCATTAAACTATAGGCCCTTACGAAAAGGAGTTTAGCACGAAACGGCTTTCTCTTCCCTACTTCTTTGCTTCCTTGAACTTGACGCGTTTGCGCACGACCGGGTCGTACTTCTTGAGCTCGATCTTCACCGTAGCGAGCTTTTTCTTGTTCTTGCGCGTCCAGAGTATATGGCCGGAGGCCGAGGACTTCATCCTGATGAGATTATCTTGCGACATGGCGCTACTATACCCGCTCAAAGGCCATGCGTCAATCGAACACTACTGACCTGATGCCGGCGCAGCAGGTACGATGATGGTACCGCAATCGATATTCGACCAGTCATCCAAGCTCCGGCCGGTCAAGACGTTGAGGATGATATTGACCGTGAGCCACGCGGTAAGGAGGATAATGAAACCGATGAACACTTTCGTGAAGACGCTACGAGCGGTCTGCGTCTGTTTGGGGTTCGCGGCAGCGGTCACATACAGGATGCCCGCGTATGAGAACATGAAAAGGACGACAATGGTCGAATACGAGAGAGCGCGATCAATCACATTCTTAAGAAGCTCCGCAAAATCGCACGCCTGGCACACGCCCTCGAAGCTGCTACCAAAGCCTTTACATGTGGGCACGACGCTGTCGGGCGCAGAACCGAGGGTCTTCAAGGTGCGGAAATCGCTTACCGACCCTGAAGGGGCCCCCTGCGCGAGCTGCCCTCCAGGAGTAGTGCCCGCCAGGGTATCGCCATCCCTAAGGAAAGCGTATTCCCCTGAGAATATCCCGCTCTTGAGACGAGCCTTGATCTCCTCCGTGTCCCACTTGCCGTTGCCGTTCACGTCAGAGAGCGAGTCGATGGGCTTTTGCTTTATCTCAGCGATAAGCGCAGCGACGCGGGGCGCGGCAAACGATGTCCCCGATTCAGTGTCTCCGGTAATAGGACTCCTTGTGGTGCCTTTGGCAAAGACATCGGCGCGCGTCTCAGGGTTCTGCCCGTTGCTGTCATAGAGCGGGTCTCCGTGGTTGCCGAGCCCTCCAACCGATATGACATCGGGGTGCGTGGTGAGAGCATTTTTCCGCTTACCGCTGTCGTTCCCGTCCGCAACCACGATGGGAATGCCGGCAGCTTGGGCTTCATCAAAAGCGGCGGCAATCGTCGAGTCTATGGGGCCGTCCAAATGTCCATACTCAGCCGAGAGGTTGATGACATCAGCGCCTCCTTTTATAGCCTGCCGGACGCCCTCCGCAACGGTCGCGTTGGTTATGTAATCTTTACCATTCACGATGTTTATCGAATGGAGCTGCGCGTTGATGTTTCGCTCATCGATGACTTCTTTTGCGGAGAGAGCGACGATCGTCCCGTGGCTGTCCCGGTCGATGGGGCTTACGGTCGAGACCGCGCTCCCAGTGCTCGCGTACGTGACACCTCTCTTCGCTGCGCCGGTATCGAGGATGAAGATATTAACGCTTTTATTTTGAGAAGTCGGGGGTGTCTCGGCAGCGGCAACCGCAAGCAGGTGCGGCGCTGCGAGGGTATAAATTATCTCCGGAGAAATCGAAACGATGCTCGCGTTCTGCGCGAGAATGCCCCGGGTGACCGCGCTTTGCAAAGTAAAGACAAGCGCGTGGGAGAGCGGAA
>JAHFMJ010000005.1 GCA_023269035.1 Candidatus Kaiserbacteria bacterium
TACCGCCAAGCCAGAGGTTGGACTCGCTGTGCCCTATCATTGCGTAGCGCATCCCGTCCACGAAGTAGAAGAAAGGATTGGCGAGCGTGATGTTCTTGAGCGTCTCCGGCAAGAGTGTGATGGAGTAAAACATCCCGCCGAGAAAGGAGAGCGGCGTGATGATAAAGGTATTCAGAACGTTGAGCTGTTCGAATCCGTTCGCCCACAGGCCGACGATGATGCCAAGGAGCGCAAAGATGGTGGAGACACCTACAGCGGAGAAGAGGAAGTAGAACGGATGGACGAACGAGACCGCGCCGAAGACGATGCCGATAATTACGATGCCGATCGAAATGACGACTGTGCGCACGACCGCTGAGAGCACGTACCCGAGTATCATCTCGAGGTATGAGAACGGCGCGACGAGTATTTCCTCGATGCTCTTCATGAACCGTCCGAAGTACACCGCGCTCGAGCTTGCGCCGAACGCCGATTGGATGATGTTCATCATCAGGATACCCGGGAAGACGAAGCTGATGTAGGGGACGCCGGCGATAAGGCTGATCTTCTGCCCGAGCACGAATCCGAAGATGAAGATGTAAAGGAATGCGGAGATGAGTGGCGCTACCAGTACCTGCGTCACGACCCGAAGCATGCGGTCGTACTCGCGCCGTATCCAGGTAAAGAGGCCGATCCAATTAGTGCCGTTCATATGATTACCATTCTTCTCCCTTAGTAATGGCGAGGTATGCGTGCTCAAGCTTCTTGCCGTCCTTGAGGAAGTCAGCTTTCGGGCCCTGCGCGGCTATCTTTCCTTTGTTGATGATGGCAATGTTCTTGGCAAGCATCTCCACCTCCTCGAGATAGTGCGACGTGAGGATGATGGTCTTGCCTTTCTCATTAAGCTCGCGCATGTGACGCCACAGCTCATGGCGCAACTCGACATCGACTCCCGAGGTCGGCTCGTCGAAGATGAGGAGGTCTGGGTCGTGGACCATGGCCCGCGCGATCATCACGCGGCGCTTGAGGCCGCCAGAGAGCTCGCGGAACGACTTGTTGACGTGGTTGGTGAGGTCGAACTGCTCGAGAAGCTCATCGATGCGCGACTTCCTCTGTGCCGCCGGGATGCCGTAGTAGCCGGCAACGTAATCGAGCAATTTCCCTACCGGGGCAAAGAAATCGACGTTGAACTCCTGTGGCGAGAGGCCGACGTGCTTGCGAGCCTCGCGATAATCCTTCACGACATCAACGCCGAAGATCGAGAGGGTTCCTGACGTCGGGAACGCGATGCCGGTCAAGCAGTGGATAGTAGACGATTTGCCGGCGCCATTGGGACCGAGAAAACCGAAAAAATCGCCTTTTTCAATAGCGAGAGAAATACCGTCAACTGCCATCGTGCCGCTCCGGTATTTCTTGCTGAAATTCTTGATCGAGACTGCGCTCCCTTCTGCCATAGCTCCCCATCCTATCACGCCTTGCGCTGAAGCACTCGAGAAGCGGCTTCGGCGATGTGAGAGGCCCCCATGCCGTAGTGCTCCATCAGCTCGTCCGCTTCGCCCGACTGGCCAAACTCGTCATGCATGCCAACGAACTCCATCGGGGTTGGGCATTCGCGTGCAAGGGTCTCTGCCACTGCGCCTCCTAACCCTCCGTTAACCTGATGTTCCTCTATCGTCACGACTGCACCGCACTCTTTCGCGAGTGCAACAACGGCTTTGGTATCAAGTGGTTTTACCGTATGACTATTGAGAACCACCGAACCGATGCCTTTTTTCTCGAGTTCCGCCGCAGCCGTCAGCACGTTATAGAGGACCGCCCCGCATCCGATAAGCGCGACTTGTGGTTTTTCAGAGCGCCAGAGTTCATATGCTTTTCCTATTTCGTACGGAGTCTCGGGAGTCGTGAAAACCGGCTCTTTTGCGCGACCGAAGCGCAGGTACGTCGGCTTGCCATTTTTTGCGGAAGCAACCACGGCCTTGCGTGCTTCCTCCGCGTCACCCGGCACGATGACGACCATGTTGGGCATCGCTCGCATGAGCGATATGTCTTCGAGCATCTGGTGCGTCGCGCCGTCAGGCCCCGTCTGCACGCCTGCGTGCATGCCGCACACTTTCACCGGTACGTTATTGAGTGCGCTCGTCGTGCGGATCTGCTCATAGTTGCGGCCGGGAGAGAACGCCGCATAGGAAGCGATGAAGGGTATCTTGCCTACCGCAGCCATGCCAGCGCCCACGGTAGCGAGGTTTTGCTCGGCGACACCTATCTCAATAAAACGTTCAGGAAATTCTTTTTGGAACCACTCTGCCCGCGTGCTCTCGGTAAGATCAGCGCACAACACCACGACGTTCGGGTCGGCCTTGCCTGCCTCGACCGTCCCCTTGCCGAATCCGTCGCGCGTTGGCGCCATAGGGATGTCCTTCGTAAAAATTTTATCAGAGAGCTTTGCGGTTTTGTTGAGCATATTATTTTTTTGCCGACTCGCGGATCTCAGCTATGAATTGCTCTACCTGCTCTTTCTTCGGGGGGTTGCCGTGCCAGTGGTAGTCGCCTTCTATGCTCGGAACTCCTTTGCCCGGGATGGTGTGTGCGAGGATAAGCGTAGGCTTTTCTTTGATGGCGCGAGCTTGCGCAAAGGCATCACATATCTCTTCCATGTTGTGGCCGTCTATCTCGATGACATGCCAGTTGAACGCACGATACTTATCAGCAAGGGGCTCGAGCGGCATGATGTCCTCGGTGTTGCCGTCTATCTGTATGTTGTTGCGGTCCATCACCGCAGTGAGGTTGTTGAGCCGGTACTTACCTGCGAACATCGCGCCCTCCCAGGTGTTGCCTTCCTGCTGTTCGCCGTCAGACATCGCGCAAATGATGCGATTGTTTTTCTTATCCATCCGTAGTGCGTACGCCATGCCGGCGGCTTGAGAGAGGCCGCTGCCAAGCGGGCCTGAGGTAGTCTCCATGCCGGGGAGCATGTCGCGCTCGGGGTGGCCTTGGAGCCGCGAACCGAACTTGCGCAATGTCATGCACTCCTCTATAGGAAAATAGCCTGCGTGCGCCATCGTTGCATACCGCACGGGTGCGATATGCCCATTACTCAAGACCAACCGGTCGCGCTCTTCCCAATCCGGATTTTTCGGATCGTGTTTAAGGATATGAAAATAGAGCGCAGTAAAGATATCGGCCATGCCGAGCGGGCCCGCGGTGTGCCCGCTCTTTGCTTCGGCGAGCATCTTGATGATAGTCTCGCGTATCTCTTCGGCCTTTCCTTCCAACTCCTTCGCCTGCTCTTCGGTGAGATACGCCATAGGTAATGGATAAATTATACCGCGTTTGCGAGCGAAAGGAGCTGTTGATAGGCGGCAGCGGGGTCCGGCCGCTTCATGATGGCAGAGCCGACGCCAAAGCGGGTAGCACCTGCTTGTACGAGGTCTTTGATAGTGGCTTCAGAAACCCCACCGTCGACAGAAATAGTCAGCCTTGGGTGCTTTGTATGCAATTCCCTAATCCGGTCTATCACGCTGGCATCAAAAGGAGCGCCCTGGGCTCCGAGGCTACGGATCGACATCAATTGGACGACATCACACTCTGCAAGCACTGGTTCTAGCAGAGAGAGTGGTGTGTCCAATAAGAGTGCAAGTCCTACTTCCTCTACACCAGCGGCTTTATACTTTGAAAATACTTCTCGTATAGCATCGGCATCTTCGAACGATTCAATATGGGGTATGAGGCGCCGGACGCCTGCCCGGCCTAAGAGGACACCGAGCTCAAGAGGTTGCTCGACCATAAGATGTGCTTCGTAATATAAGGAGTCGGCAAAAGGAAGTTTTCGCGCTGCGAGAGTTTCAAGTTCCTCCCACTGTTGAGGGAAATACGGCCACGAGAGGACCGGAGCAAATTTTGCATCGTCTATATCGAGTTGAACCACCGTGGCGTAAGTTAAAAACGATTCCGAACGACGGGTTAGTTCTTCCAAATCAGGAGGGCACGTATTGGTCAGTGCGATCTCAATCATGCATCAATCATCTTGTGGCGGCGTTCATGCCGCTCGTTTCCGCCATAGGGGGTGGCAAGCCAGCGCTTTACGGCATTCTTTGCTTCTTCTTCTGTAAGGAAGCGCCCAGCCAACGAGAGAATATTTGAATTATTGTGCTCGCGAGTCGAGGTGATCATGTCGAGCGTTTTTCCATCAGCATCCACCTGCGTGTGTGCGGGCTCGCCGTAGTAGACCACCGCACGCACTCCTTTAATACGGTTCGCCGCGAACGCCTCGCCCTGGCCCGAGCCGCCAATAACAATCGCACGGTTGTTGTGCGGATCTTCAACCACCTTCCGCGCCGCCGCTTGTACAAAAACCGGATAGTCGTCTTTCATATCAAGAGCATACGCTCCCATGTCTTCAACGTCATAGCCAAGCGACTGGACGTAAGGCTTGAGAACTTCCTTGAGGGAAAACCCTCCGTGATCGGCGCCAAAATATACCTTAAGCATTGCCGGCTTTGATGACATGCTGTATCAGCGTTTCCGTATAGCCTGCTTCGTTGTCATACCACGCAAGGACCTTTACGAGGCGACCTCCGACCACGCGCGTCATGGCGAGGTCTGCGATGGATGCGTGGGTGTCACCGATGATGTCGCTGCTCACCAACTGCTCATCGCTTGCACGGAAGATGCCTTTCCACCGCGCTTGCTGTGCGGCTGTGCGGAGAATCTCATTTACTTCCTCGGCGCTCGTGTCGCGCTTTGCGACAAAGGTAATATCAGCGATAGAGCCGATGGGTACCGGCACGCGCAGAGAGATGCCATCGAACTTCCCTGCCAAGGACGGATACGCTTTCGTAACGGCAATCGCGGCACCAGTCGAGGACGGTACAATATTTTGCGCGGCTGCGCGGCCCTCTCGCACGTCTTTCTTCGACGGACCGTCAACGAGCGCCTGGCTCGCCGTGTATGCGTGCGTGGTATTGAGGAGTGCATGTTCGATGCCGACTGCCTCATCAAGAATTGCGATGAGTGGACTCCCTGCGTTCGTGGTACATGAAGCGTTTGAAGTGACGGGACACGTAGCTATCTTTTCTTCATCCAACCCCATGAGGATAGTCGCACCCTCAACGCCTTCCTTACCCTTTCCTGGTGCGGAGATGACAACGCGTCGCGCACCGGCAGTGATGTGGGCTTTTGCTTTTTCGTATTCGGTAAAAAATCCGGTTGACTCGACGACGACATCGACGCCAAGCTTCTTCCACGGAAGATTTGCCGGGTCTTTTTCTGAAAGAAACTCTACCCGTTTCCCATCGAGCATGATCGCATCATCTTTTGCTTCGATGGAAAAGGGTGCCTTGCCGTACACCGTGTCGTATTTCAGAAGATATGCCAGATTTTCAAGTGAACCAAGGTCGTTTGTCGCGACGAGTTCTATGTCTTGTCTTCCCTGCGCAGCACGAACAAATGCCCGGCCGATGCGGCCTAACCCGTTTATTGCCACTCGTGTAGTTTTCATGCGGCTATTGTACTACAGACTGCACACCTCTGAAATTTCATAGTATAGTATTAATAATAGCCTTGGGTACATGCGTATCTCATCTTTTCAGTACAGTGTTCTTTCGATATTGACCTTAGCCGTTGGAGTAGCGATTGGTGTTGGAGCTGCTTTCAGGCATACCCCATTCGTCGAACAACCAAGACTTGCCCATAATAGTGTAGTTACAGGTGTCTTGCTCTCGCGTACCGATTCGCAGATGACCATAGAGCTTCCTGATACATCCCAGGTCACTTTTTCTTTTTCAGCAACAACTACTTTCTCGCAATACATTCCCCACACAGAGCAAAAAAACGCTCCAGAATCGATAGACATGCAAGCGTCGCCTAGTGATTTTCTGCCCGGAGATTTGGTCGCTATAGTTGCTTCTCCGTTTACTCCCTTAAAAGCTGAGGCGGTTTCAAGAAAGAAGGAGCAGAGCACACCACAATGAAAAGGATGATTCTCTTTTTTTTGGGTATAGCTACGCTGAGCGCAGTGCTCGGATTCGCTGGCGCTGAGTTGGCATTCACTATGCAGAAGAAGGCGGCAGCTACGGATGATACGCGCTATCTGCCAGGAACGATCACGGACATCGACACAAGTCAGCGATCTTTTTTTATGACTCTCCTCCCTGCACTAGGGGAATCAAATCGTATTAAGTTATTTGCGACAGCGGACATCAAGATCATACGGCGTGCATTTGTCCGAGAAGGAGGCGTGGTAGTGGGCGCTACCGACGTTCCTGTTAGTTTTTTTGAGTCCCTAGTGCCCGGAGAAAAAGCGTATGCTTGGTATCACTTTAATCAAGGAGCGCGTCGTTTTGAGACGAACTTCATTATTCTTGGCGATATACTCGCGGGAGAATAAGGACTATGGTTAAAGGTTTACTTTTCCGCTACCGTATCTGGATCTTCGCCACAGGCTTTATGGTGTGTGGAGGTGCGCTTCTTCTCCTGCTACAGTTTTTTTATTCGACAGGACGAGCAAGTCAACAGGTGTTTATCCATGATACGGCACATATAGCCCCTGGATATGTACTGGTTTCGGCTACCAACGCGCAGTATGGCAAACAGGGAGAAGTAAGGCTGATTGACGCAGATGGCCATGTGGTCCACACCTGGCAGACGCGCTATCAAACGCTTGAGGCGATAGTGGAGGAAAACGGAAATCTCATGGCTGCTATGACACCTCCTATAAATCCTTCTGACTATCCGAGCAACGGCACGACCGGCATTCTCCAGGAATTGGATTGGGACGGGAAAGTGCTCTGGGAATACCGCGACAACAGGATGACGCATGATTTCGATGTATTGCCTGATGGCTCAGTTGCCTACACACGCTGGGCGCTTGCGCCGCAGTGGTTCGCACAGAGCGTGCAGGGCGGCATGGAGGTCGCTACCAGCAGCGTGTGGACGAACGAGATAGTAGTGGTCAACAAGGAAAAGAAGATAACCTGGACCTGGGCGGCACATGACCACCTGAACCCCGCACGCTATCCTGTCAACAACTCAGTCCCCCGTTCGGACTGGTCACACCTTAATTCACTTCGCTATATAGGTGACAATCCGCTTACGCATGTTCCCGCGTTTCTTATCAGTATCCGTGATATTAGTACGGTCTTCATTATAGATGCGAAAACAGGTGGGGTTATTTGGCAGTCGCCGGAAGATATGTTCTCCCTGCAACACGACGCAACGCTCCTACAGAACGGGCATATCCTAGTATTTGATAACGGATTGTTCCGACCCAAAGGCCCACCCATCCTCCTTTCACGAGTTGTCGAGGTTGACCCGAACACAAACGCCATCGTATGGACCTACGACGGAGGCACCGGAGGGCAGGTGGGATTTGCTACGAGTATCGCGGGTGGTGCCCAACGTCTCCTCAACGGGAACACGCTCATTACCGTGAGTACCACCGGACGAATCTACGAAGTACGGGAGGACGGGACAATCGTATGGGAATACGTGAGCGATTTTCGGAATGATGAAGGCGCGGCACGTATGGTGTTCAAGGCTAGGAAATACAGTGGCGAAGGAACAACGTGGGGTCCATTGATTACAAACCTGATGCCTTCTTGGCAACGGTAGTATTGATGACTCGCTAGAGAGCCACGCGACCAGAGGGGCGTGATATCATTGAGAAAACGATATGCAAAAAAAGGACCTGATACTTGTTGCACTCTTCATCGGTATCTTGAGTCTGGCAGTGGCGGGGCATTACACTTTCGCAAAAACGGGTCCTGCTCCTGACTTCCTGGGAGACCCGAAAGGGTTTAAGACATATTGGCAAGAGCGCATAGACGCGTTGGGTGGCGAAGCGGCCTACCCGCTCCTTCTTAAGACATATGCCTCCACAACGCCATACGCGCAACATCGCATTGCCCATACCTTTAGCGGCCTCGTGTATGAAAAAGAAGGAGCGAAAGCAATCAGCATGTGTGATGATTCATTCGGATATGGGTGCTTCCATGAATTCGCCATCCGCATCATAGGAGCGCGCGGAATCTCAGCACTGCAAGAATTAGAAGCAGCATGTCCCGTCGGGTCGTCAGCCGAAATTTCCTGCTGGAGCGGCATAGGCAACGGCATCCAAGAATATGTCGGATTTGGCAAAGGTTCACTTGAAAAGGCGTTCGATATCTGTGCAGCACTCAATTTTGACTCGGAACTAGCAAAAGAAAGCTGTTATTCAGGGGCGGTCATTCATTACGGTAAGTACGCAGTATCTATCCCTAAGCTTCCTGAAGGTCAGTTGGTTGATGTATGCAAAGAGGTAAGTGAGAAATACGCGACGCTGTGTTATCGAGGCCTTCCAATCTGGCTCTTATATTCGCAACCGGATCAGGTAGACACGCAATTCAAGGATATGGGCGCATTGTGTGAATCACTTCTAACAGAGTCCCACATCCGCGCCTGTTTCGAGGGAATCGGCAAGTACACTGCATATCATCCCGCGAGAAATTATTTGTGTACGATCGTGTCTGACAACCCAACCTATCAGAAGATATGCGAGGAGCGGCGGCAGTGGATGAACAGTTTCATCGTCAAATCTTAGCAATCCATGAGGCGTGGAAGGAGTTGTTGACGATGCTCAAAGAGCGTAGACTTCGACAGTACGCGACGCTTCGGCGGTGTTCCCTGCTTGATCGCTTGTACGATACGTAATCGTGTGAGTACCCGGCACGGTCGTGTCGATAGAAAGGCTGAGGACGAGTACGCCATCAAGCAACGTCTGGTAGCCGAGATTGAACGTCACGTTGTCCGTAACGACCGCGCCAAAGTCCGCGTAGGTCGAACCGACCGTTATCCGCGCAGGATTATTGCCCAAGATCGAAATGGATGGCGGCACCGGATCGGATGGGTCCCCTGAACTGTGCGAGGAAGCACCGGCGACTACGCCACCCTGGGCTGGCTCTTGGGACGACACAGTGGCAGGAACGTTTGCGTCTGCGGCAGGAGCTACAGCGGTAGTAACAGGAACTGTATCGTTTTGGTTATTTTCAGGAGGAGTAACGACCGGCTGATAGCCGGCGAACGTTTCCGTTGTCGGGTCGAGGAACTTCCCTACCAAGCCACCATAGGTGGTGGAAACTATCTTCTGCGTTTCGCCATGCGTCTGTTCGATACGTTGCGTCTCGATAAGGCGGGTGCGCTCGCTGTCGCGGACTTCTGCAATCTGCTTCGTGGCATAGAGGCCGAGATCGCCCCCTTGAAGCGCTGTCTTTTCGACGGCCAGCGTCTTAGCGTCATGCACATCCTGCCAGACGCCGTCCACAAGGTCGATGGTCGAGAGCGTATAACTCACCACATACGTCGTAGCGTCCTCAGTAACGGCATTTATTTCAACCGTAAAGGGGAACGAGGTGAGGTCGGCATTGACAATGCGGGCGTTATCGATCGACTTGACGACTTGAGAGGAAGAAAAAACGGAATCGCGCACCTCGGGACTTGCAGCGAACGCGCCGCTTGCCCCTAAGAAAAGAATGCCAAATATGAGCGGAACCGTGTTGTTGTAAGCCAGAAAACGACCAATGGAGGGTAACATATCGCTTTCCTTCATCATATACTACAATTCAAGAAATGGCCTCCCGGAAATCAACAGCCCTTTTCCTCCTCTTACTCCTCTGCCCTTCTGTTGCCTTAGGATACGGGCCTTCGCAAGACTTTCGGAACGCCCTGACAACGCTCTTTTCTCCTTTCACGACCCTCATCGCGACATTTCTCTCCGGAGCGGCAAACGCTCCGCACGTGTCGGCACAGCCGAGCGCTATTTATGAGCGCTATATCAAAGAGGCAGCTGTTTCCCCTTCGCAGGCGTGGGCGGACTTGAAGAAGGAAGCGCAGCACGACGGGACCGTGGCTATACTTGCACACGACCTCGGACACATTATCGGACGTGCCACGTATGCAAAAGCGGGCCTTGCTGGAGTGAAGGTCTGCGACAACAGCTTCATCTTCGCCTGCTATCACGGCTTTGTGCAGGCAGCGATGGCCGACGGCAAAACTACCGTCCCTGACATGCGAGCGGCATGCGAAGAGGCGGCAAAACAATCGCAAAAAGTCACCGGCGCGGACTACGGGTATACGCTCCTCTCAAGCTGCATCCATGGCATGGGACACGGCATCATCAGCGCCGATTCATTCGATGTTCATCGGGCGCTTGCCGAGTGCAACACGATCGGAGAAAGCTCTTTCGTCATTCCTGACGATGAAGGCGGCGTGTATATGGACATGCGGCTCTCCTGCAAAGATGGTATTTTCATGGAGTATTTCCAGGGAGGTGCTCCAGGCATCGACATGGCCCATCCGTGGAACCTGTGCGCCGGCCTCTCAAGTGTTGATCAGCTCCCCTGCGTTCGCTACCTGCACTACGGGCAGTATCGATGGGGGCTTTCGCTGGACCAAACAGTGTCACTCTGCCTCTCTGCACCGACACGGTATTTCCAGAAGCGGTGTTTTTATGAGCTGGGGTTTTTCGAACGCGGATTCCTCGGCGCCGATGAGTCGCACTGGAGTGACGTCATCGTACATACCTGCGCTGCGGTCAAGGACGACGAGATCAACTATTGGTGCCTGCGCGCTGGGGCTGTCACGTTCCCTGTCCAGCAATACAACGATCCTATCAAGAACGGCACACAGGTATGTGATGCGGCCCGAACCTCTGCATATAAGGAACGTTGCATGCGCTGGGTAATGAGCGCTGAATATTATGTCAAAGGACATTAAGGATATCGTCCTCATATGCTGCACCGCTCTCGTCATAGCGGCCGGATGGCTATTCATCCATGAGACGAGAATGCCAGACGTGCAGGCGTTCCGTCATGAGGATTCCCGACACCAGCTCGAGGACATGGAAAAAATGGCAGGAAAAGATCCCGCAGCAGCATGGGCTTTCCTTGCGTTAGCAAACGATCAAGGCCCCGGATTCAACGGACACGGCCTCGGTCATCTCGTCGGGAAAGCCCTGTACAAGAAATACGGGTTCGAAGGCATGCGCTATTGTACGACGACGCTTTCATTCTCCTGTTATCACGGGATAAGCCTTGCGGCAATTAACGAACAAGGGGGCGGGGTCTTGGACAATCTCATCGCGAAGTGTGAAGCATACTTTCCCACTAGCGCTTCGGGAAAGGGTGTGGGGTTTACTCGTGCTTGCATCCATGGGCTTGGACATGGCGTCGCGTCGAGCGAGGCGCTCGACGTTTCGCGCGGCCTTGCCCGCTGCATGACGGTCCCGGAAGGAAACCGGTACGTCGATAAGGCGCTCTCAATATACACCGATAACCGTATCGCGTGCGCGGAAGGCATGTTCATGGAAATAGCACTGGATCAGAAGACCGTCGACTTTTCCGAATACTGCAAAAGCGTACCGACCGAGTACCAAATGGCATGCATGCAGTACGCCCCACTCCAATCCGTCAGGGAAGGTACGTTACATGACCTCCCCGGCCTCATCGCCTTCTGTAGCAAGGCGGCGACGGCACTCCTGCAGAAGGGGTGCCTCAATGAAAGCGCCGTATCCGATCTGATGGGAAAAAGTACCGGGCAGAACGACGAGTATGAAAAAGCAATCAGCGACTGCGACGCTCTCCATACCGATCTCGAATACCATGCATGGTGTGTCAGCGTCATCGCGAGCACGGCCATATTGGATAACCAGCTCAAGCAACGCGGCACGGGAAAGACAGACCCAACAGCGCTTGCGACGCTTATGAAACGTATTTGTACTACACTGCAAGGCCCGGACCAAGAACGATGCAGCGCTCGCGGCAAGCTCTTGGCAATACTGTACTCAACGTTCGGCTCATGAAAAAAATAGGCTCATGCATCTTGCTCTTGTTCGTGTGCATCCCGGTAGAGGCACATGCGTATACTCCGTCCGACATTTTCATGGATGCGGTGCGGACTTTCGTTGCGCCTCTCTTTTCTCCGATAGTGACCAGCCGGTACCCCGATCAAAAAACGTTCATCGCACTCCCCTATCTGGAACAGATGCGCATCATTCAGGGACTCGCAAAACATGACCCCGCAGGAGCATGGCGATTCCTTGGATCGACTGAGGAGACCATTACCTCGCACTCGCTTGGCCACATCATCGGCAATGCATTATTCAAGAAATACGGAACGCGAGGCATCACTTTCTGTACCCCGCAATTCCTCTACTCTTGTTATCATGGATTCATGGAGACGTATCTGGCGCAGAAAGGTCTTACTGACCCTTCCGCCATAGAGCGCGTCTGCACCACATGGTTCTCAGCCGATACCGAAGAGGGGAGCAATTCGCTCAACGCCTGCATCCACGGTGCGGGTCATGGGCTCGTCTCATATTACGGCTACGATATCGAGCGCGCCGTCTCGACGTGCCATGCTCTGAGCGTACCGATGCAACTTCCTTGCTACAACGGGGTCTTTATGGTGGCGCCATTGTACACCCAGACTAACGATGTACGAGGAGGAGCGTGGAAGTTATGTGAAAATATTACTCTGGACCTCGCTCGGGAATCCTGCGAGCGGCAGGCGGCAGGTTTCCGTACTATGTCACTCATTGCAGACTCTACTAGAAACGCTGACGGAATCGCGTCTATCTCGAACGAGGCTCTGGCCCGCTTCACCGCAAGCTGTAGTGATGCCCCCACAATATCAGCAAACAGGCGCTGCGTAGAAACTGCCGGGCACATCATCGGATCTGCCATGCAAAACGCTACGGACATTAAAGACATATGTTCCTCTGCTTCTGCGGAACTGCGGAGAGAATGTATGGTAGCAGCCGCAAGCGAGTGGGTATTGCGTTCGCGTGGCGAAAAAGAAGCCGCGGCAAAAGCTACCTGTGATTACAGTAAATCAGACGATGAGAAAACACACTGCGTGGAAATTATTGAGCGTGCTGCAACCTTAGGGCGAACGTTGCACCACCCGGAAGAACTTGACACATTTTCGCCACGACCGTATGAACAACAATAAGACTCTGAAAGCACTTTTCATTACAGCGGTCCTAACGGTGATCGTTGTACTCATATCTTCCATAAGCGCGCAACCAAGGACTTTTGCCGATCAATCTGAACAAAAAATAAGAAGCATTATTGCTGAAAAAGGCCCGTCTTCCATCGAGGGTACCATGGAAGGTTGTTATAAGCAGGATCATGCCACCGCGCGGGTATGCGCGCGAGGTAGCGGTGAAGGGTTACTCCTCTGGTTCGGGCGAGAGAACTTCGCCACTGCTGCAGCAGCATGTGAGAACGAAGTTGCGCGATCTGCCCGTTTCCCTCGCTTTGAATGCATACAAGGGATTTTCAAAGAGCATACCCTCTCAGCTACCCGGGCGCCGGGGACGCCGCAGGACACGTATTATCCCTGCGATGTAAAAGGAATGCCGGAATTATGGCAACGTGCCTGCTACGGCCAACTACCGCTCGCGTTCTATAAAAATGTTCGCAACGATAAGACAAGGGGCGTCGCTCTCTGCGCGGAAGCGCCATCAGCGAATCAAGCGGCATGCTTTGACGGACTTGCGAAGATGCTGACACCACTGATGTACGGCGACTTCACCGAAGCGAAGAGATCCTGCACAGAAATAGGCGCGGCAACAAACGCCGCACGTGAGGAGGAGTGCCTCATCTCAATGGCGGTTGAGACCTATGCGCAGGGGGACAGCGATTTTAGCTATCGCCTGTGCGAAGCGGTAGGAAGCGTGAATGGCAGAGTGCTCTGTGGCACATACATCCAAAGAGCCATGCTCTCATCGTTCTGATATTCCACTAGTGATATGCTTTCTTCTTTCCTGTCGTTGTTTCTGCTCTTCGCGCCATTACTTTCCGGCGTTATTCCGCAACAGATCGACTCCATTGACTCCGCCCATTTCTCCAGCCTGCCGTATATAGAACAGATGAAAGCAATCATCAGCAAGGCACAGCGTGACCCGGCGAATGCCTGGATATTCCTGCGGAGCGTGCCTTTCGCGCCGGATGCGTACGATGCTGCGCATGGACTCGGTCACATCGTTGGCAATGCTCTGTACAAGCGCTATGGCATCGCCGGCGTGCAATACTGCACACCGGAACTCCTCTACGCCTGCTACCACGGTATTATCGAGCCCTACTTTGCGAGAAGTGGCGAGAATGGTATTCAGAGTATCGAAGGTCTGTGTGCGCAATACTTTAATAACGATACCGCTGACGGACGGATCAAGTTCGAGAATTGTATCCATGGCGCCGGACATGGCCTCTACTCTTATTATGCGTTTGACCAAAACAGGGCGGAGAGGGGTTGCGAGTCCGTGAGTGCGTCGATGCGGCATTACTGTTATGAAGGAATATTCATGGTGCAAGCCTCGTTCAGCCCCCTCGCACAAGCTGCTCAGCAGGCTGATCCGTGGAGTGTGTGTGCTGCGGCGCTCCCCGAAGCGAAAGAGTCCTGCGCAAGATTCATACCGTACATGTATATTTCGCTTGCAAATACCGCCGAGGGGCGCGAGTTCTTTACCGAAACATTCTTAGCGGGAGTGATGAGGACCTGTGCGGCAGGAGGGGCGCTCCTGGGGAGATACTGCATGCAATCTGTCGCCCACTCTCTGGCCGCACGATTCGCACAGGAGCCGAGAGAGATCGCGAAGCGTTGCGGCTTGGCGTCGGATGTCCGGGCGGGAGAGGATTGCATAAAAAATGCAGCGACAGAAATATCTTTCAAAGGCTGGGCCGGCACTGAAAAGACTTCCGCCACGCTTTGTGGGATGATGAGCGATACGGTTGCATGCGCGCATGCCGTTACTACCGCACATACGGCCCGCACTACAGTGCTTTCTCCTGAAGAATTACCTACTTTTTCACCTCGACCGTATGAATAAAAACAAAAAAATCTCCTGGCAGGCTGTATTCATTTCGTTCATCGCTGCCATGGTGGTTTTTTTCTTTGTCTACGGCCTAGGGCTGCAACATGGCGATGCCCGCACGCTCTATGAGGCATGCAAGAAAGTTGCCCCGCAAAAAAAAGAATCCTGCTACAACGAGCAGTTCTATGCGTATGCGCGCGTCAATGGAGCCGCGAAAGCATTTGACACGCTGAACGCGCTCCAGCGCATCGATCCGGCGACGCAGGGGTGCCACTTCATCGCGCATGGCATCGGCCGGGGGATGTACGAGCATGATCCTACCCACTGGAGAGATAATTTTCAGAACATTAATCCAGAATGCAGCTACGGCGCTATGCACGGCATACTCGAACTCGCCATCCGTGACCTCCCTGGAGGCTTGACCGCAGAGTTTATCCCGAGCATCTGCGGAGAGACGCCGCGTGCGGACTGCAATCATATCGTCGGCCACTTAACATTGGTTGAAACGGAGGGAAAGATTCCTGAAGCTCTGAAGCTGTGCGGCGCGCTGAAAGACCGCACACAATACGACTTCTGCTCAAGCGGCGTTTTTATGGAAGAAGAGACGGCCGACAACCTTGTGGCGCATGGCCTCGCGGACAAATCATGGCTTGACTGGCCATCCCGAAAGACGTCGCTTGAAGCGCTCTGTCGTGGCCAAGGAGAGGCAAACAATGCAGTGCAGTGCTGGAAGGAGATGGCACACGTCTTTATCGCGACCGAGAAAGCTGACCCAAAAAAATCCTTCGCTGATTGCGCCAATAACCCGCCGAGCGACAAAGCGAAGGAGGAGTGCGCAACACACTCAGTCGGCATCCTCATCGCTGCAGGAGGCTTTACTGAACGGGCAATGCAGGGTGTCTGTACCGCTTTCGGGACCGTCGGTAATATCGACCTATGCCCTTTCCACGCTATTGCTTCACTTCTCTCCTCTCTTCCCGATGCGACGAGTGTAGCTCTCTCCTATTGCTCGTCGCTTTCGAGCGAGACGGTCCAGCAGATGTGTTTTGCCTCTCTCGGTAATATGCTCAAATACAATCCTCGTCTTGACGAAGCGGGACGCGGACGCGTCTGTGCAGATGCTCCTTCGGCATTCCGGAGTAGCTGCACGGAGGGCGGTAATACCTACCTTCCCTTTAATACGCTCAACAATGACTTTGAAATCGGAAACAAGAATCTCTAAGACGGGGATCGCGGTCCTCGGCATCATCGTGTTAGCGGCTCTTTTTGTCGCGGCAATAACGCATGTGCCGCAATCGCTGCCACCAGAAGTGCACGCGATACTCACCGCTCCAAACCAGAGTTCGCGGGCAGTCGCATACCAAGCGCTCATTACGCGGGTAGGAGTGGATACGGCGCAAGAGCTGTTGTACCATTCTGGGCTACCTTTTGACGGTGAGACGCATTTGCTCAACCATGAAAGCGGCACGGCGGCCTACGAGCAGTACGGGCTCTCGGGCATCACGCACTGTCGAGACTATTTTCTTGAGTCCTGTTATCACGCATTCTTCATCAGCGCGGTCGTCGACCATGGGTTGGGTGTCATCCCGCAGATCATGGAATATTGCTATCAAGGCGGATTGGCGCGCACGGGTCAGTGCGCGCACGGCATCGGGCACGGCCTGCTTGCCTGGCTTGGGTATGCGCACCTGCCGGACGCCGCTACCGCATGCGACTCTCTCGCGGCTCAGGACTCGCGCTTCCCTTCCTTTAACTGTATCGATGGCGTGTTCATGGAAAACGTATGGGCAGTCCATGACAATGGCATTCCGTCGCCAGAGCAATGGATCAAGGCAGAAGACGCTTATTTTCCGTGCGACGATACGCGCATACAAGAATCGTGGCGCGGCGCATGCTACGGCAACCAGGCGGCGCTCCTCTACGAGAATCACCACGGCGATATCGCCGCGGTAGCACAAGCCTGCAGTAAAGCTCCTGAAGACTACCGTGCTTCCTGCTTTGACGGCCTCGCGCGAGAGCTCCACCCGCTTATCGGAAATGATCCGGAAAAAGCCCGCACTCTCTGCCAGAGCGTCGAGAGTGCTGTAAGAGGAGAAGGGACGCCGTGTATCATATCCATGGCACTCGTAAGCTACGGGGTCGGCGATCAGCGCCTCGGTACAACGCTTTGTTCGCTTCTCTCCTCGAAAGAACAGGAACAATGCACGCTCATGCTCCAGCGAGTCGCCCTTCCTTCGCCTTAAAAACCTATGAAACCACACCGCACGATCGGAATAGCACTAGCCGCACTTGGAGCGATAGTGGCGTGCATCACATTCTTCGGCGGGGCAACCAAAACGCCTCAGGTACGTGCGTTCCGGGCACTCCCTGATACTGCCGTGTATTCGAAAGGAAACACGTTCGCTACGGGCCCCTTCTTCGAACTGGTACGACCGCTCGTGACCGCGTTCATGAAAGACTCTTTGTATCCGGAGAGTGAGGATATCGAGCGTTTTGGAAGAATGACGGAGACGGAACGAAAGACATTCGTAAGCGCATTCGCGAAACGCGACCCTATCGCCGCATGGGATTTTCTTCTTACCGCATGGCACGAGGATATCCCGTCGGAGAGATGGCATGACTATGGGCATATCGTGGGGAAGGAATTGTATACCCATTATGGAGTGTCAGGCATGGAATATTGCGATAATGAATTCAACGGTGCGTGCTTTCACGGCCTGATTGCAGAAGCCACAAGGCACAGTTCACTGCTCGGATTGCCTGATTTAGTGCGCTTTTGCAATCAATCATCAACGACGAAAGACTCAGTAACATCTACCTTGCGGTGCGTGCATGGCCTGGGACATGGTATCGCGAGCATTGAAGGAGATGTGTCGCGTGCACTAGAGGACTGCGCGGCCATGCCGCAGTACATTCCGCTCGTGGAGGGTGATCCTGTTTCGGAGAAATCGCTCAATTTACAAGAGAGTGGAACCTGCATTGAGGGCGTATTTATGGAAATGTCGACCAACGGTTGGCCACAAATGTCCTCTTCACAAAAGATGTGGGGAACGTGCATGAACCTGGATCCGAAATACCAGCGAGAATGCGCACGGTTCGCCTACCTGAATCAGGAACGTACTATTACTACCATGGATGATCTCTCCGCACTGTGCGCGGACGCTCCGACAGAGACGTTATGGGGAAGCTGTATGAGCATTAATGCGTTCGGGGAGATAGCACACACGCAGAATCCACCACATCAAGGAAGCACTGTCGCACAGGCTATCGCACCTCTCAGAGCATCGTGTGGTCAGTACCAATACGTACCGATTCGTTTTGAACATTGTATAGGAACGGTAGCACAACTGACCGTATACATGACGGAGTTTGGGATATGGAAGGTCTCTTCCACAACACCCGAAAAAAAGACCCTTGGTGAGCTGGTTTCTGAAGTTTGTAGCGTCCTGAGCCGACCGTCTCGCACGGCATGCACGAAAAATGCTTTTGCTGTAAGAGCAATGTTTAGGGAATAAATAGGGGGAAAAAATATGAAACCACACCGCACGATCGGAATAGCACTAGCCGCACTTGGAGCGATAGTGGCGTGCATCATGTTCTTCAACGGTCCTAGCGGCACGCCTGACGTGCTCGCATTCCGTACGCTCCCGTACGCAGAACAGCTCGCAAAGATCAAGTCGCTGGCACAGGCTGACCCGAAAGGCGCGTGGCAGTTCCTAATCAAAGCAGGAATGAAAGAAGGTGAGGTGGTCATAGATGCACATGGCATGGGACACGTCGTGGGAAATGCCATGTACGAGAAATATGGGCTCGCGGGGATACGTTTTTGCACGAACGAGTTTGCCTACGCGTGCATGCACGGCGTGACTGAAAAGCTTTTCGCAACGAAAGGGCCCGGTTCCATTACTGACGTAGAAAAAACATGTACTGATTATTTTGCACAAGGAGAGAGCAGGGATGGTAATAAATTCTCCGGGTGTATCCATGGTGCGGGACACGGGCTGCTCTCCTACTACGCCTATGACGTGCCGCGGACGCTCCGCTCCTGCGAGACATTCAGCGAAAACGTACGCGGCTATTGCTACGACGGGACGTTCATGGAGGCCGCGCAGGGTTCGCCGGAGTCGCGTAAATCATTCGCGAGTGATGCATGGCTTTTTTGCAAAAATGTCCCTGAGGCGGCACTCCACGCATGCAGCCGATACCTGCCGGTCGCACTCTCTGCCGTCGTGGTAGATGGTACGCCGCCTGAGACCGCAGCGCTCGTTGCTGCGTGCGCACAAGCGCCGCGGAGCGACGAGGTGCGCTGGTGCACGGAGACGGTCGGGCACATGATCGCCCAACACGATCACGCACAGCCAGAAACTATAAAAACAGAATGCGGCAAAGTTGCGGGAGCGCCGCGAGATATCTGCTTAGCTGCTGCCGCGACCGAGATGGGCTTTCAGGGGTACCAAGGATGGCACGAAACAGCACATCTTCTCTGTTCTGCGATCAAGGATACGAGCATCTCCCCGAACTGCGAAAGCGACGCAGAGAGAGCGGGTACTCGCGAAGGGCGTCCGTAAAATTCAGGCACTTACCACGAGACCCACAACCGCTCAAAGAATCGCGAGAGCGGGCCGAGGAACGACTCTTTGCCATACCCCTCGAACAGGTACTCGCCTTTCTTCACCGGCGTCGTGTCGGTCTTGTCGACCTCCGGGATGATGGGGTGCGCGAGGATGTATGGGTCGTGGCGGATACCGGTCACCTGCCAGGAGATTTTCGCACCTGCGAGACCTCCGCTGACCGTAAACTGATTGTCTTTTACTTCTGACTTCACATACAAGCCAGGCATCGCTGCGCTGATCGGCTTTATCTGGTATCGAAAATCCTTGTTCAGCGCCTCGAAGTAGCTGGGGAGCTGTATCATTGCTTCACCGTTCTTATCGAGCGTCGCGACGCCGTCGTAGATGTTCTTCACGTCAGGGCTCTCGACGAAGGAGTGGTAGAGGAGCTTGTTGGCGGGGTCGAGGGGGTGGTCGATGAGGAACGAGCCAGAGCCTTTTACGAGGTTGCCAGTGATGGAGAGAGTGCTCTTAGCGGTAGCAGCTGTCGTTATGGTGAGTGCTGGGGTTTGATATTGATATTCATATTGATACTGATATTGATATTCATATTGATAACCATAATATACATAGGCATTCGTGACGGCCGGCCTAAGAACGAACCAGGACAGGGTGGTAAGTATGAAACTCACGAACAACACGATCGCAATGCGTGAGGCAAGGAATGCTATGCTCTTTTTGTGAAGTGTTTTATTTTCCATATCCTTCGAATAGGTACTCACCAGGCTTGACCGGAGTGTTTGCCGATTTCCAGACTTCAGGCACGATGGGGTGCGCGAGGATGTACGGGTCGTGGCGAATGCCGGTCACCTGCCAGGAAATGCGGCCGTTCGGCGAGCCACCCGCGATTACAAACCGATTACGAAAGACCTGACGTTTGAGATACAGACCCGGCATCGATTGTCCGAGCGGAGTCACGAGATACCGTTCATTATTATTCAGCGCCTCGAAGTAGCTGGGGAGCTGTATCATTGCTTCACCGTTCTTATCGAGCGTCGCGACGCCGTCGTAGATGTTCTTCACGTCAGGGCTCTCGACGAAGGAGTGGTAGAGGAGCTTGTTGGCGGGGTCGAGGGGGTGGTCGATGAGGAACGAGCCAGAGCCTTTTGAAATAGCGCCAACAACCTTGAGGTCTCCCTTGATGCTTACGGCACTGCTGAAGGTGACCGCTAACGCGAGCGAGGGAAGAAGGAGCAACAGGAGTGCGAGGATACTATTTCGCATAGCCTTCAAAGATATACTCTCCCGGCTTCACCGGAGTGCTTGCTGACTTCCAGACCTCGGGGATGATGGGGTGCGCGAGGATGTACGGGTCGTGGCGGATGCCGGTCACCTGCCAGGAGATGCGGCCGTTCGGCGAGCCACCGGAGAGAGTGAACTGATTATCTTGAATCTCTTTTTTTACATACAAACCCGGCATCGCCTCGCCTATCGGGAAAAATTGATACCGAAAATCCTTGTTCAGCGCCTCGAAGTAGCTGGGGAGCTGTATCACCGCTTCGCCGTTTTTATCGAGCGTCGCGACGCCGTCGTAGATGTTCTTTACGTCAGGGCTCTCGACGAAGGAGTGGTAGAGGAGCTTGTTGGCGGGGTCGAGGGGGTGGTCGATGAGGAACGAGCCAGAGCCCTTCGAGAGCGCACCAGTGATGCTGAAGCTGCTCATGGCTTTCGTGATCACCGTGATTGCGGTCGTTGCCTCAACCGCAAGAGGAATAGCGAGAGCAACCAAAAGTGCAATGAGCGTACGGAAGTTCTTCATGATTACTGTTTCAGGTCGAGCTTGAAGTGGGTGAAGTCGCTGTTTTGGTCGGGACGGAGGTTTGGCCAGCTGGCAAAGTCGTACCGGTTGGCGATAAGCCGGACAGAAACCTCACCGGGGGCGGAGGCCTTTAGGATAAGGCGTTTCCCGGTGACGTCCTTCGTGTATGATACCGCACCGTCAAACCCGGGCGTTAATGTGACGATCAGGTTCTTCCAGCTCTCACCCCAATCCGTGATCTGATAAAAGAGCCAGAAGTCGGAGCCTTTTTCAAGTGTTGGGAAATCGATCGCGTACTCGTACTTCCCTGTCGTCTTATTGAAATCAACAAGCTCGACCGTCTGCACCACCTCTTCTTTGACGCCGACGGTTGAGGCACCATAGGTCGCGTATTTTACCCCATCGATCTTATAGATAGGGTCGATGGTCGAGACGTCGAGCTTGCCGAGGATTTTGACATCACCCATGTAGGTCGAGGTTGCGGTACCAAGCGCGTTGGTCGTCAGGCCGTTCGAGACGAAGAGTTTGCCTCCAACCGAAAGGGTGTTGGTTGGCGAGGTAGTGCCGACACCAACACTACCGTTATCGAGCACAGTGAATTTTTCTGCGCTTGAATTGTTTGCAAGAGCGAAGAGCCTCCCCGTGCCAGTACCATTACCGGTAACAGAGAGTTTCGCAGATGGCGTAGTAGAGGCAATTCCGACGCTGCCACCAGCCAGTATGGTGAACGCGGAGCCTTGCGAGGAAGTCGCGAAGCTGTCGTCCGCGGGGCCAATGTATAAGTTTCCACCTTCTGAAGATAATAGCCAATGCTTAAAACTGCTTGGGGCGTTCAGATCGCTTATGCCAATGGATGGGCGCGTGCCCGCGACATCGAGGTTCCAGAACGGCGTTGAGGTGCCGATACCGATAGCGGTCTCGGCGATGATGTTGCCGTTGCCAGAGGGCGTACCGCCCGAGCCAGGACACGCACCACCCGTACAGACAAAGAGGTTATCCTCGTTCATACGGACGTTCGCGCCCTGCGCATCGACGAGCAGGTCGCCTGTCGAATTGACTTGGAAGTTAGCATAGCGCGTTCCGTCATACGCAAGCTGGAACTGCGCGGCAGAGACGGTGTCGGAGACCGAGAGCCTTCTGCCTGGAGATGTGGTCCCGATGCCGAGGTTGCCAAGGAAGTACGCGGTGCCGTTTTCAAGCACGCTCGCGAGCGTGGTTGAGGCATTGTTCGTAAGCTCAAAGAGGCTTTTGGTACCCGTGCCGGTCCCCCACACCGAGAGTTTCGAGTAGGGCGTCGAGGTACCAATGCCAACGTAGCCGAGAGCGCTTGTTATGCCGAAGAATGGCGTATTGTTTGAGGAGCTGGCGATGTGGAAGAGTAGTGCAGTTGGCGCTGCTGTTGAGCTCCCTTGAATTGAGAGGAGTCCGAAGGGCGTCGTCGTGCCGATGCCAAGGTTACCAACGCCGGAGACGGTCAGAAACGGAGTCGCATCGGAAGTCGAAGCAATTTGGAAGATAGGCAGGTTGCCTTGGCCGGTAGCCGCCTGAATAGCGAAGCGGGCGTAGGGAGAGGTGGTGCCGATGCCGTGAGCGCCGAGGAAGGTCGACGTTGCAGTGGTCGTACCGATGATGTTGCCAAGATAAACGGTCGAAGATGTTGCCGCAATTCTTGTGCCATCAAAGTATAAAAGAGCGTTCGAGGAAATCGCCGAAGCATTGGTACCGCCGTTCGCGATGCCGAGGATACCCGTGACGTCTGCGGTGAGTGAGATGAGCGAGTTCGCAATCGCACCAACGGTTGCTTTCAAGAATCCTGAAATGTTTGAAATAGTTAACCCTCCACCGGTGATGTTGAGGCCTCCCGCGATGGTCGAGGTTGCCGTGCCGGTCGCGTTCAGTGAACCCGTCTGGAGGTTGAGTGTCTGGAGTCCACCGGCAAAGGTACTCGTTGCTGTTGTGGTTGCATTAACTGAACCAACATAGAGCGGTTGGGTGGAGGTCGGGGCGATGGTCGTACCGCTCGTCCATGCCGCAAAGGTGTTGTTGATACCACCCGAGAGTGAGGTGCCACCGCCACCAGTAACGCAGGTGGTGCCAATGGCGAAACAGCCAGTGGTAAGGGAGATACCGTTCGCGAACGTGGAGGAAGCGGTGGTTGAGGTTGCTTCAATAGTTCCAGCCTGCAAGCGGAGCGCCTGGATGCCGCCCGAAAGTGATGTGGATGTGGCGGTGGTGGTCGCTGTAAACGATCCGAAAGTGACAGCCGAGGAAAGAGCAACGATGCGCGTGCCATCAAAAGAGAGGAGCCCCGTAGCAAGAGATGACGCGTTCGTACCACCATTCGCGATACCAAGAATTCCTGTAATATCACTCGTCAACGAGATGAGTGAGTTGGCAATAGCGCCGACTGTTGCCTTGAGGAAGCCTGAGATGTTTGAAATAGTTAATCCTCCAGCAGTGATGTTAAGGCCGCCCGCGATGGTACTGGTCGCGGTGCCGGTGGCGTTGATGCTGCCGGTCTGGAGGTTGAGTACCTGGAGGCCGCCATTGAGTGAAGTGGAGGTCGCTGTTCCTGTGGCAATAAGCTGGGTACCAGAGACCGGCCCGTAGGCTTGAAGTGCAACACCTTGTGTTGAAGTGGCGGTACCATTAATAACGAGAGCTTTGATGGAGCCTCCGTTCGGATAAAGTGCTGTGGCGTCAGTGGAGGTGCTGAGCTTGGAGTTGGCAGAGCCTCCTGCAGAGGTCGCATCTGTACCACAGACGAGGTATCCGAGCGCATTAGTGTCGATGGTGTCGCAGTTGGTGAGGAAGGTCTTGAGAGAGGAACCGACCGAGAGGCCCCCAGAGAGAGTACTGGTCGCAGCGGAGTCAGAGGCTTCGACGGTGTTGCCGATGAAGCGGAGCGCGTTGATGCCGCCGACGAATGTACTGGTCGCGGTGGTAGTCGAGACAATGGAGCCCACAGTTACTTGCGACGATGTTGCTGCAAGGCGTGTGCCGTCGAACCACAGGAGACCGGAGGAAAGAGCACTCGCGTTGGTGCCACCGTTCGCGATCGGGAGGATACCCGTCACATCCGCCGTCAATG
Organism: Candidatus Kaiserbacteria bacterium; assembly: GCA_023269035.1. Lineage (GTDB taxonomy): Bacteria > Patescibacteriota > Minisyncoccia > Phycocordibacterales > Phycocordibacteraceae > Phycocordibacter. The sequence goes on from JAHFMJ010000005.1 coordinate 24,285, forward strand.
AGATCAATGAGTTCGCGATAGCACCGGCGGTTGCTTTGAGGAATCCGCTGATATTGGAGATGGTGAGGCCGCCAGAAGTGATGTTGATTCCCCCATTGAAGGTTGAGGTGGCAGTCGAAGAAGCGTAGATAGGTCCGCGTGCCCACAGTGGCGTGGTGGTTGAATAGGTTGTGGTGCCAAAGGTAGTGAGCGTATCGAACGGATAGCTGAAGGAGGAACCTCCTGAAGACGAGATGGTGATGGGCGAGCCGCCGATAGCGGTAAATGCGGTGCAAGAGGTACTGCCCGAACAGGTGACAGAGGTGGTGGCCACGTTCCCCACCGTCGAGACGCCGGTGAAATAGGCGAGATTGCCGATGACGGCGTCAGAGGAGGTTGAGAGGGTGCCGCTGCCTCCTCCAGAAGCAGAGATGGTTATACCAGAACCGACGACGTACCCAGGGCCGCCGGTGATACTGATGCCCGTGCCCGCAGCGATGGTCCCGGTCGCGACGGTGGAGACACCGTTCGCGGCGGAACCATAAAGGAGCTGCCCTGCGGAGAGCGATGCCTGACCAGTGCCACCGTTGCCGACAGGCAAGGTGCCCGTGACATCGCTCGTCAAGTTGATGAGCGCATTCGCAACGGCTCCCGCGGTCGCCTTTAGGAATCCTGAGATCGAGTTGATAGTCAGGCCGCCGCCGGTGATGGTGAGGCCTCCCGCGATACTTGAGGTCGCGGTGCCGGTTGCGTTCAGTGAGCCGGTTTGGAGGTTGAGTGTCTGGATGCCACCGGCGAAGGTTGAGGTCGCCGTCGTGGTCGCAACGAGCGAGCCGACGTACAAGGGCGTTGTCGATGTTGACGAGAGCCGTGTGCCGTCAAAGTACGTGAGGGCATTTGTGATGAAAGATGAAGCATTAGTGCCACCGTTCGCGATCGGGAGGATACCCGTCACATCCGCCGTCAGTGAGATGAGTGAGTTCGCGATAGCGCCGACCGTTGCTTTCAAGAATCCTGAGATATTGGAAATGGTGAGGCCGCCACCGGTGATTTTAAGACCTCCCGCTATCGTTGAGGTTGCCGTTGTCGACGTTGCTTCGATGGTCCCGGTTTGCAGGCGAAGCAGTTGAAGGCCGCCGGCAAGTGAGGTACTTGTCGCGGTCGAGGTGGCAGTGAGTGACGAGGTCGTCAGCGAGTTCGCAACCGTGAGCGAGCCGCGCAAGAGCGAGTTGCCAAGCACTTCAAGAATGTTTCCGGTCGTGGAAGTCGAGTTTGTACCGATAAGGGTTACCCAACTAGTCGTAGAGGGGTAGATGGCGAGGTTGTTGGTAGTCGTCGCCCAGATGCTGCTCCCGCCGCCGCCTGAGCCAAAGACGCCCCATGCACCGCCAGAGTTCTTAAGTTCAATGATGCCATTGTTGTCACGGAAGCCGTAGCCATTTATACCGGACGTATCGCCGAAATTGAGGTACCGGTTGCTGCCAGAGATGGTGAGGTTGCCAAAGACATCAAGCTGCGAGAGCGGCGAGGTGGTGCCTACGCCAAAGAGCCCGGCCTGCGAAAGCGTGAGCGACGAGGTCGCGGTAAGCGAGGTGCCAGCGAGGTCATAAAACGGCAACTGTCCTTGGGTCCCGCTTCCCACATTACCCGAGCCGCCACCAAATGTTGAGGAGGCGACGAGCGAGTATCCGCCTGCGCCGTCCCCGACCAGCACTTGTCCGTATTCAGGAGCGGAGGAGGTGCCGGTGCCGCCAACATCTATGCCGACGATGCCAGTGAGCGAACCAGCGTCGAGTTCGACACCGGCAATCGAGCCACCCGAGATGCTCGCATCGCTTATCGTGCCGCCGGAAATCGCGATGCCTACAAGCTGATCAATCTTTTGTGAGAGCGCGATGGTATTGGTATAACCGCCTGCTGAGTAGGTCGGCGGCAACGGAGCGTTGTGGGCGCCTGAGGTTGCGTCAGTGATGAATGCGCGCAACTTGTTCTCAAGCTGATTGAGTTTTGTTGCAAGATCCTCTGCAGAGACTCCTGAGAGCGAAACGGTCCGGGTGATATTTTGCACGACGGTCGTCGGCTGCACGACATGCTCAATGACCTGAGGAGCCGGTAGCGTTGTTTGTTCTGATGGTTGCGTTGTAGTTAGAGGCGCTAGTGGGGCAGGTGCTGAGACGAGTGGAGTCTCGTCGGTGCCGCCAAAGATACTAACAAGCCATTTACCAATACTCACGCCGATAGTGTTCATCAACGAAGCGGCTTCTTGTGGCAGGCCTTCAATTGCAGAAGCTAAAAACTGCTTGCCGAGGTCAGTGGTAAATGCAGAAGCGACAAGCTGAGAAAAACGTTCATGTGCGCCTATGAGGGCCACACCGAGAGGGATCGGCGATTGTCTTTCAAAAGTGGTAACAGTAGTAATAAGAGGTTGGTCAATACCCAAGAGGCTACAAATACTTGAATAGCCAAGGGACGAAGCGATTACGAACATCAGTACCGCAGCACACACACCGATCGTACGGCCAAGTTGGGAAGGTCGGCTAACCGGATTAGCTATTGTTTGCGAGACTTTTCGAAATTCTTCAAGCCGTTCGAGTCGAAGCTCTGTACGCCGCTTCTTGTCCTGTCCGACGGCTTTTGAAATAAACTGCCGTAATGAATGCCGTTCAAGGTACCAGATCCGGCCGAGGCGACGTGCAGCGACTTCGCCGTCATGGCAGAGACGTGCAATGTAGTCAGGAGTATAGCCTGAGAGGTCAGCAGCCTCACGTGCTGAAAGGTACTCTTTTTCTTCCAAAATGACGCTCATGAAAAAACTGGACTAGCTTTAGCTTACTAGTTATTTCGGTTTTCCGACCTAAAAAATACCTTTGTTTTGTGGATTAAAAGCCTGAATCTAAAAAACCAGAAGGAGGTGGGTTTTTCTATAAACCATTTAGAATTATCGAATTATTATAAGAAAAAACAGCTCCTTGCAGATAGAAAACAAAAAACAGCTCAAAATCATGAGCTGTTTTTTGTAATCTCGGCTAGACGAGACCAGGTAAAGCCTTTATAAATTCTAGTCCTTTTGAGAAAAAGCTCCAAAACGAATCCTTTAAAAGAAAAAAGAAAGAAAGCAGCAGAGAGAAGCCTGGCTGGACCGATTCTCTTGCATAATGCATAAAATCAGTAAAATATTGAGAACTCAGGATGACTCCTGCAGTATAGGATCCTTCCCTCGTAGAGCCGATTTCAATCCCCGTGAAGAGGCCCGCTGTTGAAATTGAGAAAAGCAGAACTCCGAGGCAAAGGGCAGCTAGGGAAACCTGCCCTAGGGAGTGAGCTTTCCTCCTTCTCGGGCTGAAGCTTGCTACCTCTAAAGGGGTCTTATGTATAACGTCTTGCAACGGCATCGAAACCCTTCTCACTGGAACAATACTAGCTTCAATGCTTGTGGTATTTTTAAAATCACTTAGAAAACTACCCGAAGTATCTTTTTTACTAAGTGTTTTTTGATCAATAAAAGTCTCTTCAGGGGCACTTTTAGGTTCGAGCGTAAGTTTAAGTGGATTACTTTTTAGGCTAGGTGCAAGAGCGTCCGAACTGTCTTTGTTTCTTATAGTCTTTTCGTCTGAAACAAAAGAAACATTCTCGGTCCTGAGCTTTGGCATCAGATCTCCATCATCATCTGAATATCGGATGTCTCCCCATGTCTTTGGCAGCACAACACTCGGATATCTCACTGTATACCCAGGAAGCGCACTAGATTTTGCTTGAAGTACTTCTGCTGTATCAGCAGGACCTGTTTTATGCCTTAAAAGAGCCTCCTCTTCGAGATACCACGCCCTGCCAACGCGAGTACCAGGTATCTTGCCACCTCTTGCAAGTTGACCGACATAATCCTTGGCATAACCCGTCAGCTGAGAAGCTCGTTTAGACGAGATATACTTTTTACCGCTAATTACAAGCTCATCCATTGCCTTCAGTGTACTACACCTCGGTAAGGCAAGGAGCCTGGAACAGTCTTCTGTGGACTATTTTAAGAAGCCGAGATTCTCTCGACAAGGGCCTTTTCAAGCTCGCCTGGGTTAGCAGAGCCTTTCGACTTCTTCATCCCCTGCCCGATAAGGTATTTAAGCGCTTCTTGCTTGCCGTTTTTGATCTCCAGGACGATTGCAGTATTCTCAGAGAGTATCTCGTCAACGATCCTGCCGAGGGCAGCGCTATCTTTCATCTGGATGAGTCCCCGCTCGCCTGCAAGCGCTCGGGGATCGCCACCTTCCTTAAGAAGTACTTCAAGCAGATCTTTTGTTCCTCGCGATGACAACTCACCTTTCATCGTCAGAGCTATGACTTCAGCAAAAGCTCCGCCGCTGAGTCTTTGCAATTCGTCTTCATTCGCGCCATGACCGCGAATGTCAGTGAGGAGATAATTAGTTCCTAGTTTTATCGCGTTCGCATCGTTCATCCGTGCAAGCACTTCAGTATCAAAGAAACTCCCATAGCTGGGGTCGCTGACGAGAGTCTCCGCTTCTGTGCTGGTCATGCCGAGGGAAATGTAGCGAGCTCTCTTCTCCCACGGCAGCTCAGGTAATGTGTTCTTAATCTCATCTTTTGAAAAACCAGGGATGCGCGCGAGACGGAACTTGGGGATGTCGGGGTCGGGGAAATAGCGATAGTCGTGCGAGCCCTCTTTCTTCCTTTGGGAAAAGGTGATGCCTTTGACCTCATCCCAACCGCGCGTCTCCTGGACCAACAACTCCCCTTTCTCGAGAGCTTCGGTCTGACGATCTATCTCGAAAGCAATCGCCTTCTCCACTGATTTGAACGAGTTAAGATTCTTAACTTCCACTTTCGTCCCGAGGGTATCATCCTTGCTTATGGAAATATTGGCCTCAACGCGCATCTGGCCTTTCTCCATATTTGCATCCCCTGCCCCGAGCGAACGCAGGAGAAGTTGCAAGTTTTGCGCGAAGGCGCTTGCGGTCTCTGCGTCATGGATACATGGCTCGGTGACGAGCTCCATGAGCGGAAGACCGGCACGGTTAAAATCAATGAGGCTGTATCCGTCACCGCTGTGCTGATTGCGTGCGGCGTCCTCTTCAAGGTGCACGCGGGTGATCGCAACGCCGTTCAGCATGCCGCCTGCGACCAGGGGGTATTCATACTGGCTTATCTGGTAGCCCTTCGGGAGGTCGGGATAAAAATAATTCTTGCGGTCCCACTCGGTGTAGTCGACAAGGGCTCCGTCGAGCGCTGCACCGACACGCAGGACGTGATGCACCGCTTCCTTATTGACGACGGGGAGCGTACCGGGGAATCCCATACACACCGGACAGACGTTCACGTTCGGGCGGGTCTCATCCGGGTCGTTGCGCGAATCGCAGAACATCTTGGTCTTGGTCTTCAGCTCCGCGTGAATCTCAAGACCGATCGTGGGGGTATAGGCCATTGGTCATATTTTACCAAAGATAGGAGCCCGAGCAAAGCGATGCTACTATTTTGCCTATGAAAAGGCCGCTCTCCCCTGCTTTCATTAGCGGGAGCATGGTACAGGAGATACTTGCGACCGATCCTGGTGCTCTTCAGGATGGTAAATACAATCCTGAGCCGTTGAAATCTCGCTCGCGCGAGATGGGTATCCCGGCCACTATCCTGGTCGACAAAAACGTCCCTGCAGGAGTGAACGAAGTGGAGGTACACCGGCACGAGGCTGACCTGTGGATATGTATCGACGGAGAGGCGCACTTCAAGGCTGGCGGGAAGCTCGTTGAGCCGTATGCAAAAAAAAAGGGCAAGGACGGCACAGTGAACGATTTGGAGCTTAAGTCAAAAAAGATCGAGGGTGCCGACACCTATACGCTCCACGCGGGCGATATCCTCTATATCCCTGAAGGCGTGCCCCACGTGCACTATACGGAAACGGAGGGATATGCGCGGCTCTGGATCATCAAGATCCCTGCCAAAGAACCGTTTCCTCTTTTGAGCGTACCGGGTTGGAAATAAGTATGGATGTTTCATTTACGAACATACGGCTCTTGGTGCTCGACTTTGACGGTGTGATCGTCGACTCAGAAGGGACGAAGCGCACGGCCTGGCCGATGCTTTTTGCGAGCGTTAAGGACCCGCAGGGGTTCTCGTGGAGCGAACACGATACGGAGCGGCTGATAGAGGAAGCGCATGTCGCGTGGGTGTACGGGACAGCAAAGGGATCGCGATACGAGATCATCGAGCACATCATGGATGCAGTCGGGTATCCGAAGAGCAAAATGATGATCGATTGGTACGCGAACGGCTTTGACGCGCTGATACAGAAAGCGATCCTGGAGAGAGGCGTCAGCACCGAAGAGAGGGGCGCTCTTGAAACGCTGGCATCGATGCTCCCCCTCTACCTCAACTCGGCGACTCCGGAAGAAGCTTTGAAGCGGAGCGTCGAGACGCTCGGTATAACGAGCATGTTTCGTGAGGTGCTCGGAAAGACCATTGAGAAACGAGATAGGAGCAAATTAGAAAATCTTGCTATCGCTGCAGGCAAAGAGTCAGCACGCCCTGACGAGACGCTCTTTATCGGGGACGCCGAGAGCGATTACCGCGCAGCGCGCGAGTTTGGGGCCGCTTTCATCCGCTTCGCCAAGTTTGAGTACGGACGGGACAAGCAGTGGGAACAAAAAGCCCCGCTCGTGATCAAATCACTCGCGGGGCTTGTTCCTCTTCTTCAAAAATAAAGTCTATGCTTTTGCCGTGCTGCTTTGCTCAAGCACGGCAGCGATATCCGCATCGCTACTCCCCCACTCGATCTCCTCTTGCCGGATAACGGCATCAGCCTCAATGGCAACCGCAGCGCGCTTACCGACGAGGAGCGGGAGATCCTTCGGCTTCAAGCCGTACCCGGGGCTCTTAACGGTGAGCATCTCTTCGGTAATGACCGCGCCCTTCGGTATCGCAACTTTCGATACGATGCTCTTGCTGTGCTTGCTGCGCGTGACTTTCTCGTTCTCCATCACCTCGGCGCGCGGAGTCCCGAACATTTTTCGTATGCGCTCAGCGCTCTTGACCATCTCAGCAAAGAGAGCGGGCTCTACAGATACGGTCGCGTGGTCGGGGCCGGGGAGGCTCTTGCTAAGGGTGAAGTGCCGCTCGACGACTGACGCGCCGCGGGCGACAGCGACTAACGTTGGCAAGATATCTTGCTCGTGGCCGCTGTAGCCTATAGGGAGGGGACGGTAGCGGTTTTGGAGCGAGAGGAGCGAGCTGAGGTGGATATGCTCATCAGGTGAAGGATAGACCGACACGCAGTGGAGAAGGACGAGCTTGTCATGATGCCTGAGTACCGTCTCGACTGCCTCATCGATCTCCTCCGCCGAGGCCATGCCGGTCGAGAGGATTATGGGCTTCTTAGTCCGGGCAACGTAATCGAGGAGCGGGAGGTTGGTAACATCGAACGATGCGACCTTATAAAACGGCACGCCGACCTTCTCAAGAAAGTCGACACTGGGGATATCGAACGGTGTTGCGAAAAATGCGACGTTGAGGGCGCGGGCGATCTCCTTGAGCTTGACGAACTCCTCGAACGAAAGCTCCATGCCTTCGCGGTACTCACCGTAAGTAGTTCCTTTTATCTCTTCTTTGGTCTGCGGCTTGTCGCGGAGCTCCTTAGCGAAGGTCTCGTTGATAAAACGCTTTTGGAACTTGACCGCGTTCGCGCCAGCCTTTGCAGCCTCCTCGATAGAGCGCTTGGCGAGAAAAAAGTCGCCGTTGTGATTGTTGCCGATCTCAGCGATGAAGTAGGTCGGGTATCCCCTGCCGACACGCGTAGGACCGAGGTCAACCCACTCGGAGGCGCTACGGAGCTTTTCGCGGATAGTAAGGGCTGTCTTCTTTGTCTTGGGGGAAGCTGTTTCCACAGTGTGTATGGGTTAGAGTACTAAAAAATAACGATTTTGCAAGTGCTTTCTATACAACCTGCCTTGCGCAGCTCCGGTTACAGGGCTTTTCTCCTATCCCACTTTGATGTCTTTTTCTTCGGTTGTCGGTAGCCCGCCGTCAAACTTCTCGCCATACTTCTCTTCCACGCGGACGCGGTCGTTGAACACGGGATTGGATACCTCGAGGATGACGCAGTCGGTAAGGGCCGTCTCGCGATGCACCGCGCCCGGCGGGATGTGCCAGCTCTGACCCGCGATTATCGTCATCGTCGAGAGCGTGCCGTCGCCTTTATCGTACTCGAGCATCATCTCTCCGGAGAGCATGTACTGTGCCTCGTTCTTCGTACGGTGGTACTGCAGGCCACCGCGCGTGCCTTTTTTCATCTTCAGGAGCTTGCCCGTGTAATCAGGAGTATGAATGACAACTATTTCCTGACCCCACAAACGCTCAAGAATCTCCGTTTTTAAAATTTGTACTACTGGTTTGTCCATATCTTATTTTCTTACAATACCATTAAAGAACCTAGGGAGTTACTTGCCCTAAACGGCGCTTCAAGAGCACTTCGGCGACGAGGAAATCGATATCGGTATCAATGTCGACCGCCTCGAGCTTAGGGATGACGACGCCGCGTATCTTTTTACCCGCCATCTCCTTATTTTCCACAAGCGTCTTCCACCGGAGGGCGATAACATCAACATGCGAGTACGCTTCGGGGAAGGACTGCCGCGGCAAGTTATGCGCGTCCTTGAGGCCGGTAAACGATTCGGGCAGGAACGGCTCTATGTAGTCCCCCTCCTTGCGCCAGAGCTTGTAGGGGTGCTTGCCCGCTTTGACTATAGTGCGCGACGAGTCGGCTGACGGATCGTCGATGAGCGCCTGCACGCACGCGTCGATGTGCTCGCTGGTGCACAGCGGCGTCGTTGGCGGCAAACGCAGAATGATGTCGGCCTTGTAGCCGTGCTCTTTTTCCATCGTTACTGCTGCGTGATAGAGGAACGGGAAATCAGGCACGGAATCTTCCGCGAGCTCCGCCGGGCGCATGAAGGGCACTTCCGCGCCATACTTCTTCCCCACTTCCGCATACTCAGGCGAGTCGGTGGAGAGGATGACGCGCGGCTTGCACTTGGCCGCCACAGCGGCCTCGATTATCCATGCCATCAAGGGCTTGCCGAGCAATGGCTTGATGTTCTTGTGCGGGATCGACTTTGACCCCGACCGGGCCCCGACGACAGCAAGGATGTTCATATCTTACGTACTAAGTGTAGCGGATGTGTGACTCTCTCGCAAAATCTCTACAAGCGCATCACCAAGCTCCTTTACCTGCGCGTCGTCGAGGATGGTGACGGAGAGGACCGTGGACGAAAGTCCAGCGAGCGCTTGTACACGACGCTCTTTTTCTTCATCATCGATGAGGTCGGTCTTTGTGAGCAAGATTATTTCTTTTTTCTTAAGCAGTTCAGGGTCTGACTTTTTTAGTTCGTCGCGCACCAAGTTGTAAGTCGCTACTGGGTCTTCCACTTCAGAGGAGATGCAGTGCAGGAGCACGCGCGTGCGTGCAACATGCCGGAGAAACGCATGCCCGAGGCCCTTCCCCTCCGCCGCCCCTTCGATGAGGCCGGGAATGTCGGCAATAATATAGCTGTGGTAGACGCCGAGGTTTGGCTCGAGCGTGGTGAAAGCGTACGCGCCGACTTTCGCTTTCGCCCGCGTCAGGGAATTGAGCAATGACGACTTGCCGGCGTTTGGCAATCCGATGAGGCCGATATCAGCGATTATTTTTAATTCCACTTTGAGGGTATCAACCTCTCCGGCCTTCCCTGGCGTGCTCTCGGTCGGATATTGGTTAGTCGAAGCCTTGAAATGAACATTACCCACGCCGCCGCGGCCGCCATGGAGCGCGATGGCTGTCTGCCCTTCTTCGAGTATCTCAAAGCTCTCGCCCGTACTCTTCCTGGTAACGACCGCCCCGACAGGAACATCAATGACCGCATCTTCCCCATTCCTCCCGGCCATCTCTTTGCCCATACCGGGTTCGCCGTCTTTAGCGCGGAAGGTCCCTCGCCCGCGATAGCGACGGAGCACTTGCAAATCGCGCACCGCACGAAAAACGATATTGCCTCCGTTCCCGCCGTCACCGCCGGACGGGCCACCGAATTCCTTGCCTTTCTCATGGAGCCAGCGCACGACGCCATCGCCGCCCTTGCCCGCTTTCGCGGTAATGATGAGCTCGTCTATGAGTGACATGGCCTCACCATAGCATAGAGGCAATGGTATAGTGAAAACCGATTACGAATCCCATGAACTTGAAAAATAGCATCGGAATCATCGTTCTCATCGGCATCGTCATTGCGCTGGCATTTATCGCGAAACCGCACCAACCCGATGCGGTTGCGGGAGTGGCCGTCGTCACGTATACGAACGACGGATTCTCGCCCGAGAGCGTCACTATAAAAAAAGGAGAAGTCGTGCGGTTCGTCAACGAGAGTAGCCGCCCCTTCTGGCCCGCATCCGATCCGCATCCGATACACACTCTCTATCCGGAGAAAGCCGCAAGCGATTGCCTCGGTTCGACGTTCGACGCATGCAAGCCGATACCCTCAGGAGAGTCCTGGGAGTTTACCTTCAACAAGATCGGCGAGTGGAGCTACCACAACCACCTTAGTGCCGGAGATATCGGCTTCGTCGTCGTCAGATAAGCTTGTGCAGGGCCCAGCCGACGACCGCGATCAGCGCGCCGCCGAAGAGCGCGGGGAGGAAGCCGTCGACGGAAAATCCCTTGACGAAGGATGAGATGAGGAGGATAAGCCCCGCGTTGATGACGAAGGAAAAGAGTCCGAGAGTGATGATAGTGAGGGGCAAGGTGAGGATCGTGAGGATGGGCCTTAGGGTTATATTGAGTACCCCGAGCGCGAGTGCGACCAGTACTGCTGTGTAAAAACTCTCGACGTGGAAGCCAGGGACAAAGTATGCCGCGAGCAGTACTGCAAAGACGGTGCCGAGGAATTTTGCTATGAGACTCACACCGTCATCGTATCATTACTTTCCTTCAATGATTGCCCACCCCTCTCGCAGGAGCGGCTCGGCTTTTTTGTATTTCATTTGCTTGGTCTCCGTGCCGTTCGTTATGGTGACCTGATCGTTCCGGCCGAGCTTCTGAGTGCCGAGAGGGAGCGCCGAGACGATGACAGGCGCGTTGCCTTGCTGCACTCCTGCGGTCAAACGAGGTAAGGCTTCTGCGATAAATTGCGAGAGTCCTGACTCGAGGTCGCGGAAGAGCCGCAGGCCCTCGCGACGATACTCGATGAACGGGTCGCGACCGCCGTAGGAGCGAAGATTGACCGATGAACGCAAGTAGTCCATGGTCTCAAGGTGCTCGATCCAAAAGAGGTCGTAGGCTTGAAGGAGCATCCGGCGAAGCCCGGCGTCGAATGCGGCTGCGCCAAGCTCTTCCTTTTTCGCATCAAGGAGGGAAGTATCGGCGGCAACCGCTTCAAGATGTTCACGGGCAGTCGCGAGTACGTCTTCCGGAGTACCCATGAGGGCGGCGCGCCGACGGGCATAGATGATAGAACGCTGATGGTTGAGCACATCGTCAAACCCGAGCACGTGTTTGCGCGAGTCGAAGTTCACCCCCTCGATCTTCTCCTGCGCGCTCTCAAGAGAGCGCGTCACCATGCGACTCTGGATCGGCTCGTCTTCCGGGATGCCAAGCTTGCCCATCAGACTTTTTACTGTGTCGGAGGCAAACACGCGCATGAGCCGATCCTCGAGCGATACAAGAAATTGCGTCTCGCCCGGATCGCCCTGACGGCCTGCACGGCCGCGGAGCTGGTTGTCAATGCGGCGCGCATCGTGCCGCTCCGTGCCGAGGACGAAGAGACCGCCGAGGGCTTTGACCGCCTCATACTCTTCTTTCGTCGCAGGGTTGCCGCCGAGCTTGACGTCAACACCGCGGCCGGCCAAGTTCGTCGCCACCGTCACGCCCGCGCGCTTTCCCGCTTGGGCGATGATCTCGCCCTCGCGTTCATGGTTCTTCGCGTTGAGCATCTCATGCGGAACACCGGCAGCGCGCAGCGCGGCGGCCAATCGCTCATTGACTTCGATCGAAGTCGTACCGATCAGCACCGGTTGGCCTTTCTCGTTCTTCTCTTTGACGAGTTTGGTAAGCGCCTTGAACTTTCCTGCTTCGGTTTGAAAGATGAGATCATCGTGGTCCGTGCGCGCGGAAGGCAGGTTAGTCGGGATGGAGACGACATCAAGATTGTACACAGAGCGGAATTCCTCTTCCGAGGTGAGGCCCGTACCCGTCATGCCTCCCACCTTCTCGTACATGCGGAAGTAGTTCTGGAACGTGATAGAGGCGTATGTTTGGCTCTCTTTTTGGATTGAGACGCCCTCTTTGGCCTCTATCGCCTGATGCAAGCCCTCGCTCCAACGTCTCCCTGGCTGCAAACGACCGGTAAACTCATCTACGATGACGATCTCATTGTTCTTCACGACGTAATCCTTGTCTTTGATGAAAAGCGCCTTCGCCTTGACCGCCGCTTCGAGGTGATGCGCGTACTTGGCACCACCCTCGGCATAAAGATTTTCGACGCCGAGTGTGCGCTCCGCCTTCTCAATCCCGCTCTCGGTGATGAGCACCGCGTGGAGTTTTTCATCAACGGTGTAATCGGTCTCAAGCTGCAGCGTGCGCGCTATGGTAGCGAACGTCTTATACAGATCTTCGGCGTCGCGCGCGGGTCCTGAAATGATGAGCGGCGTGCGCGCCTCATCGATGAGTATCGAGTCCACTTCATCGACGAGCGCGTAGTGGTGCTCGCGCTGACGGAGATTTTCCGGCATATATTCCAGATTGTCGCGGAGGTAGTCGAAGCCGTACTCGTTGTTAGTGCCGTAGGTGATGTCTGCAGCATAGGCCTCTCTCCGCGAGACGGGGCGCAAAAACTCGTGCACTACTTTGAAGCTGCCGAGTTGGTCGCGCTCGGCATCGAGCTCGGTGTGCTTCGGGTCATAGAGGAACGATGATTCGTGATTGATGACGCCGACCGAAAGCCCGAGCGCCGCGTACACCTGTCCCATCCACACCGCGTCGCGTCGCGCGAGGTAATCGTTCACCGTTACCACGTGCACGCCTTTCCCGGGAAGCGCATTGAGGTATGCGGGGAGCGTCGCGACCAAGGTCTTGCCTTCTCCGGTCCTCATTTCCGCGATAGCGCGGTTATGGAGGATGTAGCCGCCGATAATCTGAACATCGTAGTGCCGCTCACCGAGGGTGCGCCGCGCCGCCTCCCGCACCGCCGCAAACGCCTCAGGAAGGAGCTCGTCAAGCGAGGCGCCGCCGCCAAGGCGCGCCCTGAGATCAGTGGTAACTGCAGAAAGCTCTTCGTCGGTCATGGCCTTCATCCTCTCCTCAAGCGAGCCGACCGTCGCGACGGCCTTGCGAGCAGCAGGCAGAAGCGGGCTTTGGCGGGAGAAAAACGTATCGAGTCCGAGCATTGTTGCCACATCCTAACATATATGGTGGTGCAAGAAAAAACGCCCCAGGGAGTACCCAGAGCGTTTTCAGAGACCAAGCTCCTTATGCGCGGCGCTTTGTGCTCTTCTTTGCCTTCTTTGCTTTCTTCGTCGTCTTCTTCGCTTTTTTCATCTTTTTCATGATGGAAATCTTTTGGGAGAATAACGACTTGTATCTATGCTTGACGCCTGACCTCAACAAAGTGCGTTGTGCAACACTCGTTGTGCGCCGAATACAAGCTTGATTCCATTATGAGACTTTTATGTGCATACACAACGAGTTTGCGCGATGATATGTGGATAACAATTCGTATGAAATTTTTTGCGTTCACGTTTCGCAAAAAAACTACTATGCTCCAATCTTTTTTTCCGCGCCGAACAAACGCACTTCAGGTACGATTACGATGTTTGTTGCATCATGTACTGCACGCGCGACTTTTGTCGCAAGCATCACGACGTCTTCTGCGCTCGCGCCGCGCTCTGCGGCGATGACGAGCGGTTGTGCTTCCCAGAGAAATGCTTTGCCTGTACGCTCGCCCTTTAGGGACAGTACGTGATCAAGTATCCAGGCAAGCGGCACTTTGACACCGCCTTCGGGGAGTTTGAAAAGAGGCATGCCGGGGAAGCGCTCATGAACAGCGGAAGATTCGGCCTCCGTGATTATGGGATTGAGGAAGAAGGAGCCAGCTGTTCCGTACTCGGTAAGCGGCGGAAATTTTTTCTGCCTGATGAGGATGACGGCCTCGCGTATGCGCGCCACCGTCGGCTCATCAGCGTTCTGTGTAAAGTATGCAGCGACATCCTTATACTCGAGGCGCGGACGCGCCGTAGTGCTGAAGCGAAACGTCACTTTCGTGATGATGTAGCGATCTTTCTCTTTCTTGAAGATGCTCGTGCGGTAGCCGAACGCGCATGCGGCGTTCGAGAATGTCATGAAATTTTTTGCATTCGTGTCGAACACTTCGACCTGCGCGACGATCTCGCTGAGCGCCACTCCGTACGCGCCGATGTTTTGAACGACCGCAGCACCGACGGTCCCCGGTATTGCCGAGAGGTTTTCTGCGCCCCACCAGTTGCTCTCAACGACAAGCGCGACAAGCGAATCCCAGAGAAGCCCTGCGTCAGCGGAAATGATCCCTTCGATACCCTCTTCGGCATGTACAGCATTCGGAACGTAGCGCAAGAGAACTGCATCAAGGCCCGCGTCCGGCGCGACCATATTCGAGCCGCTGCCGAGCGGGATGAGCAGAAGTCCTTTATTTTCCGCGAACGCGACCGCTTCGCGGACGTCACGAGCATTGTGCGCCGTAAGCAAAAACCGCGCGGGGCCTCCCGTGCGGAACGTGGTGAATTCTCTAAGCGGTATGTTTTCCTGTATCTCCATCATTGTTCTCCGCAGTATGCGACCGACGGGTGCGAGCTCCAAGCAAAAATCTATGTGAGTGCCGCCATCGGCCGCATACTGCGGAGAACACCCATAACTGTACACCTTTTCAGAGTTTGGAAAAACCCTTAAAAAACACAAAACCCCGCTTGCGCGGGGGCTTATGCAGATTTTCGTAGAGCTAGCAATTACTAGCACTCACCAGGAAAGTATAGCAAATTCTGCCGAAAATACAACCTCTTTAGCTAGATATTCTTCCCTGCTTGAATGTCCTTGATGTAGGACTCTCCTTGCGTGCTGAAATCGGGCTTGAGCTTTATCGCTTCGCGGATCTCGCTGATGGCAGATGCCTTATCCCCGACCATGAGGTACCCGGAGGCGAGATCAAGGTGCGTCTGGGGATTATTCGGATCGCTTTCGACGCGAGCTTTGGCTACAGCAAGAACGCTCGCATAGTCCTTTATGTCGATATAGGCCTGAAGTATGTACGGGTCGTTCGGCGTGACCGTACCATAGCGAGGCATGAGGAGCGAAGCGGCAAGGTCGCGCTGTCCTGTACGAATCGCAGTTGCGGCATAAAAGAGCCGTGCCGTATCGAACAGCGGCTCAAGGTCAAAGGCCTGCTTGAAGCGCGCGAGCGATTCAGCTGCGTTACCCCGGTCATATTCGAGGATGCCAAGCTCCATATAGACGGTCGGCTTTCCTGGGCTCAGAGTGAGCGCCTTTTCCAACTCTACCTTACCGCCATCAGGATCGCCGGTCTGCCGCAGGAGCGACCCGAGGAAGATACGCAGTCGGGCATCATCAGGGTTGCGCGCGACCTCTGCGCGCAACTGCTCGACGGCGAACTGCAAGACTTCGCTTTTGAATGCCGCGTCGGCGTCAGTCATCTTCTGGACTTGCACGGCAAATTGTATGAGCTGTTCCCTAACCTCTTGGCGGCCGAGATCGCTTGATGTAGCTGCCTGTTTGAAGTACTCGAAATTCTTAGTGAGTCCTTCCGGATGCGGCTTGACCGCCTCGATGAGGGTCAGCCCGGTCGCGATGCCAGGGACGTTGGCAAAATAAAAGACACATAGTGCGACGATGACGATGGCCGGCGCTGCAACTTTGAAGGTCGGGCCCGAAACGGCTTTTTGAGAAGAAGCTGTTGTAAGAGAGCCATTCGTCCGAATAGCGATATAGGCGATGACCGCGAGAAAGAGCATGTAGCTCACGAGGTTATCGAAGACGAAGAGGTTGTGTATCGCGTGCGCTGCCAGAAGCCCGATGAGGAGCCCGCGCTCCCAGAGAGGGAAAGCATCGTTCTTTCGCGTGAGGTACCAGATAGTCACCGCATACACGGAAAGGTACAGGAGGAGTCCTACGGCGCCGCCGGCGATGAGCCAGTCGAGGATCACGTTGTGTGCGCGGTCGAACCATGGTTCTTGCGCGTACAGCGAGGGGTCGTAATACTTATTAAAGACGTAGTTGAAATTTTCCTGTCCCCAGCCGAAGAGCGGCCGCTCGACAAAGCCTTTAAGAGCGATGTTCCAAACGGTGAAGCGCGTCTGGCCCTCGGAGAGCGAGATCGAGGCAAGGCGGGAGATGGCTCCGCTCGCGTGCTCGAACGCACCTACATTCTTTAAGAGGACGAATCCGCCGACCACGACCACTACTGCGATAACTACTCCCGCTCCCCACTTCCTCAGTTTCGGGCTGTCCTTCCCGAAAAGTGCGTATATGAGGCCGGTGAGAAAGAGCCC
>JAHFMJ010000024.1 GCA_023269035.1 Candidatus Kaiserbacteria bacterium
ATACGGCTATGATGAAGTGAAGATCAACGGCGTTGAGTATTACGTAGTCAGCGAATCTAATATCTTGGCAATCCTTAACTAATTCCTATGGCAAAGAAAATCCTTTTTGAAGCAGATGCTCGCAATGCGGTAAAAGCAGGTATCGACGCTGCAGCGCACGCGGTCAAGGTTACCCTTGGCCCCCGCGGACGTAACGTCATACTCGATAAAGGCTACGGCGGCCCGCACATGACGAACGACGGCGTGACCATCGCGAAAGAGATATCGTTCAAAGACAAGTTTATGAACATGGGTGCCGAGATAGTTAAGGAGGTCGCCAATAAGACGAATGACCTTGCCGGAGACGGCACCACGACGTCCGTCGTCCTCTTCCAGGCTATGGTTGATGAAGGGATGAAGCACACCGCTATGGGACTGAATGCCATGGGCATCCGAAGCGGCATGGAAAAAGCTGCAACAGCAACGGTAGAGGCGTTGAAGAAAATCGCGAAACCGGTCGAAGGCGACAAGGATATCCGCCAAGTAGCGACTGTCTCAGCCGAGAGCGAGGAAATAGGCGCTACTATCGCGGAAGTCATCAAAGAGGTCGGTCAGAACGGTGTCGTGACCGTTGAGGAGTCACCGTCCTTCGGCATCGAGAAAGAGGTCGTGGAAGGCATGGAGTTTGACAAAGGCTACGTCTCTGCGTACATGATCACGAATACCGAGCGCATGGAGGCCGAGTACAAGGACGCCGCCATCCTCGTGACTGACAAGAAGATAGCGTCTATCCAGGAGATACTCCCGATACTCGAAGGCGTTGCGCGCAGCGGCAAGAAGGAGCTCGTCATCATCGCTGATGACGTTGAGGGAGAGGCGTTGACCACCTTCGTAATTAACAGGCTTAAGGGCGCCTTTAACGTGCTCGCGGTCAAGGCTCCCGGTTACGGCGACAGGAAGAAAGAGATGCTCGCGGACATCGCGACGGTGGTCGGCGCGACGGTGGTCTCGGAGGAGACCGGCATGAAGCTCGATAAGGCCGAGCTCTCGGTCCTCGGCCGCGCGCAGAAAGTGGTTGCGACCAAGGACTCGACCGTCATTGTCGGCGGCAAAGGAAAGAAGGCGAGCATCGACGCGCGCGTCGCCTCGCTCAAAAAGCAACTCGAAGCATCAGACTCGAAATTTGATAAGGAAAAACTGCAAGAGCGCATCGCCAAACTCTCCGGCGGCGTTGCGGTTATCCGTGTTGGTGCTGCAACCGAGACCGAGATGAAGTACTTGAAAGACAAGATCGAAGACGCGGTAAATGCCACGAAGGCCGCTATCGCCGAGGGTATCGTCCCGGGCGGCGGCACGGCCCTGGTGAAGGCCGCGCAGAAGGTGGAGGCTCTGGCGGACTTTAAAAAGATGAGCAAAGAGGAAGAGATTGGATACAAAATCGTGCTTGCAGCTCTCGTGCGCCCGCTCAAGCAGATCGCCATAAACGCAGGGAAGGAAAGTGGGGAAGTAATCGTCGACTCGGTGCGCAAGTCCCGCGGCTTTGCCGGCTATGATGCGGTGAAGGATGAGATAGTCCCCGACATGATGGAAGCGGGCATCATCGACCCGGTCAAGGTGACTCGCGGCGGGGTGGAGCACGCTGTCTCTGCAGCCGCGATATTGCTCACGACCGAAGTAGCAATCGCGGACGAGCCGGAGGAGAAGAATCCGCCAGCAGGTGGAGGCATGGGCGGAGGAATGGGAATGGATTATTAAAAAAAAGCCCGCTTATGCGGGCTTTTTTGGATGAGTTGGAGCACGGTGAGTGTCAGGTCCTACTCTCTTCGTGTCGGGCCCCTGCCTTGTGGTCGACTGGTAAGGCCCTACTGGTCTCTCTCGTCTCCTCATATATAAGCATTTAACCTCTTCTACTTGTAGAGTCAAGTAGCGTCTGTGATACAATAAAAAAATGATCACTTACATCGTACTCGGCATCATTGCCATTATCCTCGCGTGGGCTATCGCCTCGTATAACGGCTTCGTCCGCCTGGCGAACCGCGCCAAAGAGGCATGGGCAGATATCGACGTCCAGCTGAAGCGCCGTTACGACCTCATTCCTAATTTAGTTGAAACGGTCAAGGGATATGCAAAGCACGAGAGTGCTGCTTTTGAAAATGTCACCAAAGCGCGTAGCGCCGCGATGAGCGCAACCGGCGCCGCAAAAACGGGTGCGGAGAACATGCTTTCAGGCGCGCTCAAGTCGCTCTTTGCTGTCGCCGAGGCATACCCGGACCTCAAGGCGAACCAGAACTTCCTCGGCCTCCAGAGTGAACTCTCTGATACCGAGAACAAGATCCAGGCTGCACGCCGCTTCTACAACACCAACGTGCGCGACCTCAACACTGCACTGCAATCGTTCCCCGGCAACGTCATCGGTAGCACCTTCAGTTTCAAAGCAATGGATCTCTTCCAGCTCGGCGAGGAAGATGCTGCGGCAAAGAATCCCGTTGCCGTAAAGTTCTAGAGACGGATGGCATCACTCTATTCAGAGCAGGACAGCAACGTCCGCCGGACATGGATGCTCATGTTCGTCTTTTTCTGCGTGGTCGTCGGGCTCGGCTGGAGCTTTTCTTACGCACTCAACAACGCCGCCATCCTCTACGTCGCCGTTCTCTTCAGTGTGTTGATGAATATCGGCAGCTACTGGTATTCCGATAAACTCGTACTCGCCACTTCCGGAGCAAAGCCGGTCGATAAGTCGGCCGCGCCTGACCTATGGAATATCGTCGAGAACCTCTCCATTACGGCCGGCATCCCGATGCCGAAGCTCTACGTCATCAACGACCCGGCGCCGAACGCGTTTGCGACCGGACGCGATAAAGAGCATGCGGCTGTTGCGGTTACCACAGGCCTTCTGAGTATGATGAACAGGAATGAGCTTGAGGGCGTTATCGCGCATGAGCTGTCTCATGTAAAAAACCGCGACACGCTTCTCATGATGGTCGTCGTTATGCTCCTTGGGTTCGTCACCCTCCTCTCTGACTTCTTCATCCGCACGTCGATGTGGGGCGGCGGGCGAAGCCGCGACGAAGGCGGTCAGGTGCGGCTTATCATGATGATCATCGGTTTCGCTCTCGCGATATTCGCTCCCCTCGTTGCCCAACTCATCCAGCTTGCCATCTCGCGCAAGCGCGAGTTCTTGGCGGACGCCTCGGGTGCCTTGCTCACGCGGTATCCGGAAGGCCTTGCTTCGGCGCTTGAAAAGATAGGGAAGTACCCGCGGCCCATGCTCCACGCCAATCGCGCGACCGCGCACCTCTACATCGGCAATCCTTTTGGCGGCGGGGAAAAGGGGAAGGTAAGCTGGTTTACAAAATTGTTCATGACCCATCCGCCTATCGACGAGAGAGTTGCAGCTCTGCTCGATACAAAATAAAAAACCGCCCCTATGGGCGTGTGCATACAAACCAAAAGACGGTGCGCATCCGCCTTTTGGTCGTTAGCTACTCTTCCTTCTTGCCGTCATCATGGTATCCGAACAGATGGGCGATAACACCCTTCTTATCGAAACCAACCCGGCCTCCTACTCCGAGCTCGGTAACCTTGACGGGTACAATGCCACGGAGAGCGTCTAGGATTCCCTCGGAAGCTTTTTCAAATGCCATGGTAGTTTTGAAAATTAGTTGGCTGATAAATTTCGACCTTTCAATTACTAAACTGAAGTTTACGTGAAGAGGTTACAAAACTCCGTGAAAGATCCGCTCAACAACCTTCACCAGCAAATCAGCACCGATACCAGCGCCCAGACCTTCCAAAACTTTGCCGCCTATACGCACGCTGGGCGGCTCTTTTCCGTTTTCAACCGTCATGAAGGTCTTAAAAAGTTAAGGCTTATAAATTCGACCCTCCATTTATAAAACCTCAATAGACATAAGACGGTTTCAGTGTCTAAAATTAAAAAAGCGGGATTGCACAACCCGCTTTTAAAACTTGGCGCTACTCTACAACCCTCGCGCCTTGGCAAGGTACTTTCTCGCTTCTCCGGTCTTCGTTTTGACAATGCGATCGGCGGTAGAGACCGCTTGTCTCACTCCCACCATCTCGCGCTGTCCCTTCCGTATCGAGATGCGTATCTCCATTCCTTCTGCTGCCATGGTGTGTACTTTAGGTTGCTAATAACGTTGCTACATATGTCTTACTTAAGGCAGGGCAGGGAAGTTACAGATATGGTATACAAGGAGGCACGGAGGCGTCGCATAGCGGTCTAGTGCGCACGCTTGGAAAGCGTGTGTGGGGCAACCCACCGAGAGTTCGAATCTCTCCGCCTCCGCAATGATTCGCAAGACTGGCTGAGTGTGGTATAATGCTTGTAGCACCAGGTAACTGCTCTTTCACAAGAGAGGAAAGTCCGAACACTCGCTCCGCCTTGGCGGGGCAGAAGGGTAGCGGGTAATACCCGTCCGCTCGATGACGCTCGAGCGCGAGGTGCGAGCAGAGATGCCAGAGGTGAAAGCCGAAGGCCCCCTGTGAATCTCACGGGGGTGAGTCCTGCAGCAATGCAGGGGTGAAACAGCTAAATCCTTACTCGGGTGCAAGGCCGTGCCTCGCCGAAAGGCGAGGAGTGCCGCTTGATTCCGGGAAGTAATTTCCGGAACAGATAAATAGTTGCCGTCCGTCAGCTGACGGATACAGAATTCGGCTTATCGGTGCCACGCGTCAAAGATGAGATACCCTCGGGCTTTCCCCGGGGGTATTTCTCTACATGCTATACTTTTTGCATATTGATCATTAATAATAGTCTCTATGCAGCAGTACGTTCACTCTCTTGCTTCCCGTCTAATTACTGCACTTGCTTTCCTGCTTCCCATCTTCTTTATTCCTCTCCCCGGCTTTTCTTCGCAATTTTCCCGGGTTGCTCTTACGGCCCTGGTTGTCATCGCTATCGCGCTCATTTCCTCGGTGCGCATCCTGCGGCAGCGGCATTTCTCTTCTTCGTGGTCTACTTTCCTCTTCGCGCTTTTGGCGCTTCCCGTAGCGTATGGCCTCACAACGATCTTCTCGCCGATACACAGCGCCTCATTGCTTGGCTATCAGCTTGATGGCGACACTTTCGGGTTCATACTGCTCGCCTCTGCGCTTGCTCTCGTGACCTTTGCGGTTCTCTCCCGTCCCCGACAGATACTCTCGGTATTACTTGCAATACTTTTTGCCGGCTGGGTAGTGCTTATTTTCCAGGCTGTCCAGATACTCTTCGGTGCGCCATTCTCGCTTCCGCTTCTCTCTGATCCCAGCATAAACCTCGTTGGAAAGTGGAATGACCTAGGCCTCTTTATGTCGTTTATCGGCGGCCTTTCGCTCCTTTCGCTCCAGACGCTTTCGCTCTCGCGCATCGAGTCTTGGCTCTTGCGGCTGACGCTCGTTGCTATCCTTGTCCTTCTTGTCATAGTCAACTTCTCCCTCGCGTGGATATTGCTTGGGCTCGTGGCACTGGTTACGTTCATCTCTGTCCGACTGCGCCGAGCGCCTGAGCGTGGAGAAGGGTCGCCAGGTATGCGCGGCCTCACGTCCGTCATCGTTATCGGCGTCTCGTTGTTTTTTATCTTTGCTGGCTCTGCCGTTGCGACACCGCTCCAGACGCAATTCAAGATCCAGACGCTTGAAGTACGGCCATCGCCGCAGGCAACGCTTGGCATTCTTACGTCGGTGTATGGCAACAATGCACTCTTCGGCTCCGGGCCCAACACCTTCTCTGAACTGTGGTTCCTCCGCCGTCCAGCCGACATAGTAAAGACGCCATTTTGGAGCGTTGATTTTGCCTCAGCGTTCGGCTACATCCCGACCGCGCTCATCACCGGAGGCATCCTCGCCCTTGCAGCGTGGGCGTTCCTCTTCGTGCTCTTCCTCTATACGGCAGGACGCGCATTGCTTACGGTGCCCGCAGGCGGCGACCGTTCTTACTTCCTTATCGCTACCACGTCAGTCGGGTCGTTATTCCTTCTCGTCGCGCATTTTTTCTATACCCCAAGCCCGGGGCTGACGCTCCTCATGTTCCTCATGTTGGGGCTCTTCCTCTCATCGCTCCGTGGCACGCGGTTTGTCCATGAAAGGGACATTGTCTTCTCGGAGAGACCGCGTCTCGCTTTCATGTCGGTGCTCGCGATCGCTTTCATCGGCATACTCTCGCTTTTCTCACTCTATGCCGTCGGGACGCTCTATGCGAGCGTGGTTTCCTATGACAAGGCCACTGACCGACTTTCCGCGAACGATGCCGACCATGCCCTTCAGGACACGCTTGCCGCGATATCGCTTTCTCCCCAGGATCGCTACTTCAGGACGCTGACGACGATCTATATCAATCGGCTTGATGGCATCGTGCAGAGCGGGAAGAGCGATGCAGGCACGCAGGAGAACTTCCGCAGCACGCTCTCGCAGGCGATAGAAAGCTCGTCCCGTGCCGTCCTCATCAACCAGCTCAGTTATGACAACCTCTTCAACCGGGCAGCGGTCTATGCGGATGTCGCGCCGCTCGGGATACCCGGCGCGTACGAGAACGCTATCGTCGCGCTCGGCGTAGCGCAGGGAGCAAACCCCTACACTCCTGAAATTGATATGCGCGTCGCGCAGCTGAAAGCGGCAAAAGGGGATGCGAAGGGTGCCCGCGAGTCGGCCGCCGCCGCGCTTGCCAAGAAGCCCGACTACACGCCTGCGATCCTTCTCACTGCCCAGCTTGCGCTGAATGAGGGTAAGCTGAGTGAAGCGATTTCTTCAGTCGAGGCCGCTGCGTACCTGGAACCTCAAAACTCCTTCCTGCTCTACCAGCTCGGACTGCTGCATCTCCAACAGAAGGACTACGCTACTGCCGCAAAATCGTTCGAAGGGGCGCTCGCCATCACGCCTGATTACGCGAACGCGTCATTCTTCCTTGCAGAGTCGTATGTCTTTTTGGGCCGAACGGATGAAGCGTTGAAGCGGTTCGAGGACCTTGCGACAAAGAATCCTGGTACCGCCACATTGCAAGACATCATCACGTCGATCACTAAGGGTGAGAATCCTTTTACCGATAAGAAGGAAACCAAGCTTCCTCCTGAGAAGAAAGTCCCGGCAGAGTAGCTCTCATGGTGCGACGCATCCTCAGCATCTTTACCCGCGAGATCCGCGGCCTTCACGAAGCGGCGTATGTACTCGCGGGTTTTTCGCTGCTCTCGCAGGTGCTTGCGTTGGTCCGCGACCGGACATTCGCGCATCTCTTTGGCGCCGGCCCCGTCCTCGATGCGTACTTTGCCGCGTTCCGCATCCCGGACATTGTGTTCGCATTCCTGACACTCTTCGTCTCTTCCTTCGCGCTCGTCCCGCTCCTCTCTGCCCGGGACGAGAAGGAGCAAGGGAAGCTCCTTGGCAACGTGCTCTTCGCCTTCGGCACCGTCGCTGTCGCCGTGGCCGTCGTGCTGTGGTTCACGATACCAAGGCTCGTCCCGTTCCTCTTTCCGGGATTCTCGAAGGATGCGCTTGAGAATACCGTTACGCTCTCGCGACTCATGCTCGCGCAGCCCGTATTGCTGGGTCTTTCTTCCATCGCTTCGTCGGTCATACAGGTCTTGCGCCGCTTCGTCATCTTCGCGTTAGCCCCCATCCTCTATAACGTCGGCATCATCATCGGTGCGCTCTTTTTCTATCCGGTTTTTGGTATCAGCGGGCTTGCCGGGGGAGTGGTTGTCGGCGCAGTGCTCCACTTCGCGGCCCAAGCGATACCGCTTTTCGGCCATACGCGGCATATGGTGCGGCCGTCGTTCGCTTCGCTCGGCAGCTCCATCATCGATGTTGCGATACCCTCGATGCCGCGCGCACTCGCGCTCTCCGCGCAGCAAGTGCTCCTCCTCGCCTTTGCCGGCATCGCCTCGTTGACCGTTGCCGGCACTATTTCGGCGCTCTCGTTCTCGTTCAACCTGCAGTCGGTGCCGCTCACCGTCATCGGCCTCTCGTACGCCGCGGCCCTCTTTCCGGCGCTCGCCGCGCTCATGGCGAAAGGCGACACCGACGGTTTCATCAGAGAGGTCTGGGCAAGCATTCGCCACATCATCTTTTGGACATTTCCCGCCATTACCATGATTGTCGTTTTGCGCGCGCATATCGTCCGCGTCATCCTCGGTACCGGTGCGTTTTCGTGGAATGACACGCGCCTCACTGCGGCGCTCCTTGCATGCTTCGCACTCTCGCTCATCTCGCAGTCGGTCATCCTCATTTTCTCTCGCGCCTACTATGCAGCGCACGAGACGCTGACGCCCATCATGGTTAATGTAAGCGCAGCTCTGGTCGCGGCGCTCGCCGCGTATTATGGAGTCATCTGGGTCGGGTCCACTGACCTGCCACGCTTTTTTATTGAGGTGCTTTTCCGTGTCGGCGATGTCCCCGGCACACCCGCCATCATAATTCCGCTTGCCTACTCGCTCGTCATGATAGTGGCATCGTTTGTCTTCGCATTCCTCTTCGCGCGGAAATTCGCGTATGAGAGCCGGACGGGGAACACGCTTCTCGTCTCCTTCGCTTCTTCCGTTATTGCCGGCGCCTCTGCCTACGGCACGCTCCAGCTCTTGGGGCCGCTCCTGCCGACCGCAACCTTTGTCGGCCTTCTCACGCAAGGCGCCAGCGCCGGCATCGTGGGGCTCGTGGCATGGATCGCTACGCTTTACCTGCTCAAGAGTGCAGAACTGGAGGAAATTCGCGCAATGCTCCACAAACAGTTCCCCAAACCCGACCTATTGACAAGACAATAATTGTGTGATAGCATACCAACCTATGTCAATCACAAAAGCAGAAGCCACTCCGGTCTCG
>JAHFMJ010000036.1 GCA_023269035.1 Candidatus Kaiserbacteria bacterium
GCGCGTTCTCCGGACAACTCGTCGACTAAGATATTCCCCAATTCGAAGACTGTGTTTGGGCCAGATAACGCACGCAGCCTCTTCCTCTCCTCTACGGCCCCAGTTGAATCACCTGTTGCGATCCGTTTAGCGAGCGGCAATGCTTCCCTGAACAGCCATGCGAGACGCTCGGTAGCATCGTCAGTTTGTGGTTCTGGAGTAGGTGGAGGCAATGCAGTGGGAACTGGCGGTTCCTCGACCCGCTCTGCTGGAATTGGAGGAGCAGACAGGTGTGCTTGTTCGAGAACTGCTTCCGCCCCATTATTGGAAATACCAAGCATCCCAGCAAAGAAATCGCGAATGCCCTCCCCAAACCTCCTGTCGGTACCTGCTGAACTAAAACTGAAAGACATGGAAACCTCCATTTTTTCTTGGTCCTCCGGCACTCCTTCCGTAGAAGCCACGAGCGTTGACGCAGTTACAGTGTCTACGGCAACCTCTTTTGGCACCGAGAAAGCCGGCATTGGTCGTTGTGTTGCAACTCCTGCAGGTTCGTGCTGGGTATTATTGCGATCAGATCCTTTTGGAATCGGAATTGTCGCCGACTGAACCGGTGCGAGACCGAATGCAATTGGATATTTGACCTTCAATACTGCCCAAGAGGACGAGTTGCGTCCGGGCACCACACCTCTATAGAGCCAGCTTTGAAGAGTGGCGCGAGGAACGCTAAGTTCAGTCGCAAGTTGGTTGAGGCTGATCTTTCGATTCTCCAGATCGTCGCGCAGAATTTGAGACAAAGGGATTTGCAGGTGATGCGATCCATCACCAGATACAGTCCTTGCTTTACCGCCCGTTGAGGCAGCAAGCCGTCTGGGTTCATAGGGAACCTCACTAAGGCTCAAAAGCTGCTCATCCGTCATGTCGGTAATCCCGATAACGTCGCTTCGAATGATATACCCAAAAGCCACAGCTTTACAAAACCACCTGTGGATAAGACCACTTGAAATCTGCGCTGTCTATGCCACACTAAACATATGGAGCCGTTTCTCTCAAGCGACGAACGCGAGATCATGGTAGAAGCGCACCGCGCAGAAAGAGTAAAGAAAAGAGCCGACAGGATCAAAACCGTCCTTCACCTGGACAATGGTATGTCGTATGGGGAAATCGCAAAACTTCTCTTTCTCGATGACACCACCATACGTCGCTACGAAAAGGAATACCAAGAAGGAGGACTGGACGCGCTGATTGAAGATCACTACAAAGGCGGAGCGAGTAATCTCTCGACGAGTCAGGAAGCAGAGATCAAACGGTACCTCGCAGAGTACACCCACCATCGCGCCAAAGACATCTGCGAGCATATCGAGAAGACATACGCTATTGTCTACACCCCCGAAGGAGCGGTGCATCTCCTCCACCGCTTGGGGTTTGCCTACAAGAAGACGAAGCAAGTACCGGGAAAAGCCGATCCCGAGAAACAAAAGGCGTTTCTCGTCGAATATCAAAATATCAAGCAGGGTATGAACAAAAAGGATGAACTCTACTTTCTTGACGGTTCGCATCCACAACATAATTCCATGCCCGCTTACGGGTGGATACTGAAGGGACAAGAAAAAGAACTCAAGACGAACACGGGAAGGAAGCGTATTAATCTGAACGGCGCGTTGAACGGGAAAGACCACAGCGCGGTCGTGCTGGATGACGAAACCATCAACGCGGATTCTATGCTCAAACTCCTTGCGGCGCTTGAAACAAAGCATCCCCTCGCAGCGAAAATTCACTGCATTGCCGATAACGCAAGATACAACCACGCGAAGAAAGTGACGGAGTATCTTCAAACTTCGCGTGTCGTTCTCCACTATCTTCCACCTTACGCTCCGAACTTAAATCTTATCGAGCGTCTGTGGAAGTTTTTTCATAAAAAGACGCTCTACAACACATACTACGAAACGTATGCTCAATTCAAGACTGCTTGTCTTGACTTCTTCAAAGACATGGGCAAATATTCAGAAGAATTAGACACCTTACTGACCGAGAATTTTCATATTATTGGAGAGACGGTTTTGCAAACCTGAGGGGGAGGGGTATAGTTCCTCGTAGAGATGAAACCCCCACGAACTCCGACGCGGTGCTCTATTGCCGATAAGAAACCGGCTATGCGAAAGACAGGTCGCTGCGCTAAGCAGATGGCCGTGGATCGGATGATACTCGTGCCAATCATCTCCGGGCGGAGGCTTAACGGCTTGCAATAATCTTCTCACGGTCGTTGTCATTTCTGCCACGGACTCACTCCTCTCTGTGGAATGCGTAAGGACAAAAAAGCACAATGGATGTGCTTCTGACTTTTTCAAAGATAACACGTTTTATATATTTTGTCTATATTTTGACTCCTACGGTTGGGGCGATTGCAGCTTGATCGTTATGAAAAACGGCGCCAATTTGGTGTTGTGATCGCCTTGTCGGAAATATCGGATTGCATCTTGCCGACCATCCAAAAAAGAAAAACGCCGCACATACTCTCCATCATACGCGCTAGGCATAGACTTCGATTCTGTGTGACGTTTCTCGCTAAAACTAACTTCTTGATCGAAGAAAGGTGTCAGTACGTTACGCCCGGCAAAACGATGCCCTGCTTCTCTTTCCAGGCATTGGCGTACATCTGCTGGTAGCGCTTGCCGTCTTCGCGCATGAAGCGCTCGGCCACCGCTTTGAGATCCGGCTGTGCAAGAAAGGCCTCGAGCGACATGCCGGTCTCGGCTTCGAGGTCGCTGGAGACGTACGACATCGTGACTGCGTTCAGATCCATGTCATCGGTCGTCTTGATGTCCCGATTGTCCGAATAGGTCGGCATGGCCGCGAGCTTGCCGCCGCGGGTCACGACTGCGCCGCCGGAGGCGCCGTGCTGGCCGGCGATGGTGCCCTGGAACGAGACGAGGTCGGGTGCGGTCGACGTGCCGATCCCCTTCACTGCCTCGATCGTCGTCGGCGAGACGGTCATGTAGAGATTGCGTTGCATCGCGATGCCGCCGAGGAACGTCGCCGGATAGCCGGCTACATACGCGCTCTCGCCCGCGGTTGGCACGGCTTCCGCAATCGGCATATACGGGAAGTTCGCGGGGAGCTTGGCCTTCGGATCGGTGCGCTCGGTGATGAGGAGCAACGCGTAATCGTCCTTGCCGTAGACATAACCTTTGTCGTCCGGCAGATAGAGGTATTTCACCGTCTCCTCAATGTAGGTGCCGGGCAGATACAAGAGATCGGCGCGGTAAAGCGGGGACGCTGGCGACCCGGTGCGCACCTGGCAATCGTAGAGCGCCAGGTGCGGAGGCGGCGGGAAGCTCGCGAACAGTTCGCCGGCACCGACGTGCGCGTTGGTGACGATAACGCCGCGCGGGTCGATAATGACGCCACTGCCGCTCGAGACACTGCCGCTGTAGTTGTCGGTGCAGAAGATATTGACGATCGCGTTGCGCCACGAGGGGTCGAATTCAAACGGCCCTGTCGCCGCGGCTGTCGAGCTCACCGGCACGGTCGCACGGGCAAGAGGCGCGGGCATCACGCTCGTCGATTGTGCCACGGGGGCTGTACAGCTTACACG
>JAHFMJ010000025.1 GCA_023269035.1 Candidatus Kaiserbacteria bacterium
TAAAGATGTAGACGACGGTAAAGAGCTTCCCGATGTCAGTGTGGGGCGTAAAGTCGCCGAACCCGATAGTAGTCAGCGTGGTGACGCTGAAATAGAAGGAGTCTATCCACCGCCACCCCTCTATCTCGTGGTAGAAGATGGTGCCAGAGGCAAGCATGATGATAAGGAGCGAGAATATCGGCTTGAAATCCTCATCTTTTAGGGCGCTGAATCCTGCAAGGACGAAGCGATAGAGCGTATAGAAAAACGGTATGAAAGGCATATCCTACTCTACCATTGCATGCTTAAAAACAGAAATTATTTTCCGTCGTCGATAAATAATTCATGATAACTAGTCAAGATACCGCTCCCCAGAAATATCCATATAACCAACTCTTCGAGAGGTAAAAAGTGGCCGAATGCTGAAATTCCGCCGATATAATTTCCGGAAAAACTCCACCAACCCTTATAGAGGGCTAAGAGATCGAACCCAAGATAGACAAGAAAGAAGAAGGGCGTGATGGCGGCGAACTTGAGCAAGAGCCGCGGTCGCCTTACAGTCGCAAACAGAAATGGAAGGAGGGCAGCGCTGCCGAGAAGTAGGTACGCATACTGCGGGCGCAGTATTTCCGGTTTAATGAAAAAGGCCGCAACGACAGCCAGTCCCGAGAGCACCCCAAAGGCTATCGCAGTACGGACGTGATGCGATATGCGCCAACCGCGGTCGTTCTCGACGAAATATTCATAAAAGACGACCGCAAACAGTACCCAGAAAAAGAACCAGACAAGCTCATCAAGGTGTACAACGCCCAGTATCAGGCGTGGAAACAGGATGTATTTCTCGTTTATCACCCATGCGCCTGCGTATGTGGCGACAAAGTCGAAAGGAAATCCGAAGAGCGCTCCAAACAGAAGTCCGGCAATGACTCCTTTCTTGGCATTCAGCGGCTTACGAATGATAAGGTAGAGCGAAGGAAGTCCGAAAATGAGAAGCGTAAAAGTGATACCGAGATAATGACCAAGCGGATCGAGAAGGCCGAGATAACCAAGAGCTAATGCAGCAAGAACCAGACTACTCACCATCAACAAATCCTTTCGCTTTCTGCTGCCCATTGAGCCATTCTACCTTGGCGGAGAGGGTGGGATTCGAACCCACGGTACAGTTTCCCGTACGCCACATTTCGAGTGTGGTGCCTTCGACCACTCAGCCACCTCTCCTTGCTTTGACACCTCGTGTCAGAACCGGCCAATTCTAGCATTTTTCGCCTCAAATGCTATATTTTGAGCGCGGCCCCATCGTCTAACGGTTAGGACACAAGCTTTTCAAGCTTGGAACCCGGGTTCGATTCCCGGTGGGGTCATGTTTCAAACTTCGGTTCCTTTTTCAATATCCCACCGTCTTTCCACTCCTGCACATACCGTGCCAGGCCTCTACAAAGACCTATTATTGCAGCTATGGGGATTGCGGGAATGGAAATAAGCGGCCATGCCAAAACCCTACCAACAAACGGACCAAATTTCTTTACGCTCCATTTTTCAGTTTCAGTTATCCAATCTAAGGTTTGATGAAAAGCTCCTCGTATGGGATGGGTGATAGCTGCTATTCCAACGACACCTGCTGATACCGACTGTTTTAGCCATCCAAATGGGCCTGTCTTGTAGAATCCTCTGAGATTCTCTCTCGCGTACGTAACAGGGGCTCCAGGGTAACCTTCACCAGTGTAGGGCACACGGTCTTTCCAGAATCGATATGGTTTGTTGGTCGTATAGCCACGCCATATTGAACTTATGTTTCGTAACGCATCTGCTCCTAGTGGTATAGCCAAATAATGGAAGGGGTCGTCCGGTAATCCAAATCCGTGTGAAAGTGCGCAGAGCGTATAGAGTACTCCTGCTCCGATTGCCTCTATTGTCCCGAGTGCGAGACGATAGCCCTTCTCCAGAGGAGTTACCTTTTTTCGCCATACTTTTTCGTCCACAGCAGTTGCAGTGGCATGCTCATGAGCATGGCCATTGCCGGCATCGTGCTGGTGTATGAGCCGGATTGATCGGCGTGAACGTCGCTGATCTTGTGCCGTCTCCGCCGATACTCCATAACACTCAAATGTTTTTGGCAGGTATGCGTCCAGGATATCCGCACTTCCAAAGCGCACCCGAGGCTTTTCGTTTTCAGGGAAGAGTGCTTTGCGAGCTTCTGTGTGAAATATTTCTGCCATAAAGCGCCAAGAGATTGGCGCTTTTATTTTATAACAAAAATATTACTTTGTCAATACTACGTACCCTCCTGCCACGAGGAGAGATACTTTTGTTGTTCGGGAGTGAGAGTGTCTAACGCAATATGCATTGAGGCGAGCTTGAGGTCGGCGACGCGCTTTTCTATGGCCGGATCGATATCATAGACCTGCGGCGTGAGCGTGCCCTTGTTTGCGACGACCCACGATGAGGCAAGCGCTTGCGTTGCGAAGCTCATATCCATGACGGAGGCAGGGTGACCCTCGGCAGCAGCAAGGTTGACCAGACGGCCCTCGCCGATGAGGTAGATCCGCTTGCCTTTGACCAAGTACTCATCAACATTTCTGCGTACGCCTTTGGTCACCTTTTCTGCCATGGCCTCGAGCTCTTTGATGTTTATCTCAACGTCGAAGTGGCCGCTGTTGCAGAGTATGGCGCCGTCGCGCATGAGGGGAAAGTGCTCTTTGGTGAGAACGTTGATGTCGCCAGTGAGGGTACAGAACACCCCGCCGATCTTTGCGGCCTCTACCATTGGCATGACCTCAAATCCGTCCATCACCGCCTCCAGCGCCTTGATGGAGTCGACTTCGGTAACGATGACATGCGCTCCCATACCGCGTGCACGCATGGCAAAGCCCTTTCCGCACCAGCCGTAGCCGCCGACCACGACCGTCTTTCCGGCGATGAGCGCGTCGGTAGCACGGATTATGCCGTCGAGAGTCGATTGGCCCGTTCCGTAGCGATTATCGAAGAGGTTCTTGGTCTTGGCGTCGTTCACCGCGACCACAGGAATTTTCAATGCACCGTCTTTCGCCATAGCGCGCAAGCGTATCACGCCGGTCGTTGTTTCCTCCATACTGCCCATGATCTGCTTTGCCATCTCGGGATGTTCGTTGTGGATGGTGGTGATCAGGTCCGCGCCGTCGTCCATCGTGATGACAGGATTATGCGCGATAGCCGCTTTGAGGTGCTTGAAGAAGGTGTCCTTATCCTCGCCACGTATCGCGCACACCGCGATACCGTAGTCCGCAACGAGGGAGGCGGCAACGTCGTCCTGGGTGGAGAGGGGATTTGACGCAACAAGCGCAACATCGGCGCCGCCGGCTTTGAGCGTTCGTACCAGGTTTGCGGTCTCGGCAGTCACATGGAGGCAGGCCGAGAACTTCATGCCCTTAAACGGCTGATCTTTTTCAAATTGAGCGCGCACTTCGCGCAAGACCGGCATGTCGCGCTCGGCCCACTCGATGCGCTTCTTGCCGCCTTCGGCGAGGTTCTTATCTTTGATATCGGATTCCATGGTTATGCAGGGAGTTCTTCGTTAAAGTTTTCTTTATAACGGGCGCGCGTATCTTCTTTGGTGAAGAAGTGGTTCTGCGTGCCTAAGGTCTCAATTGTATAACAGGCGACGACTGCAGCAAACTTGGTACAGGTCTCGACTGGCCAGCCTTGTGAAAGTGCATAGATGAAGCCTGCGCGGTACGCATCCCCAGCGCCGGTCGGGTCACTCGCGTCCTTCGGCTTTGCAGCTGGCGTTTCGAAAACTTTTTCTTTCATACGGATGCGCGAGCCATTCTTGCCAAGCGTCGTGACGAGCATCTCCGTGTGCGCCAGGATATCCTCTTCGCTCCATCCGGTCTTCTGCATGATGAGCGCAAGCTCGTAGTCGTTCGACATGAGCGCACGCGAGCCCTCGATGCCATTTTTCAAGGCCTCTGCCGAGAGCGCAGGGATGGCCTGGCCAGGGTCGAAGATAAAAGGCATCCCGCTCTCCCGGTACACGGAGGCGAGATGCTCCATATCCGCTACGTTGCCCGGAGCGATGATGCCAAAAGCGTCTTTTTCTGGAGCAACCGGCAAGGTGTATGGCACGCCCATCGCTCCCATATAGAACGCGGTAATCTGGTTGTCGTTCTTATCGGTCATGACGCTTGCGCACGCGGTCTTCTCTTTTTCTACAGACGCAATCGATGCGGTGTCTATCGCGTTCTTCGTAAGCCAATCACGGTAGGGCGTGAAGTCTTTACCAGTGGTCGAGAGTATGCGCGGCTCGTGTCCGAGGAGCTTCAGCGAGTACGCGATGTTGCCTGCGGTGCCGCCAAAGCTCTCGTCCAGCGTCGTTACCATGAAGCTCACGTTGATGTTGTGGAGCTTTTCGGGAACGAAGTGATCACTAAACAGGCCCGGGAAGTCCATGATGCGGTCGTAGGCGAGAGACCCTGAAACAAAGATTTTCATTCTTTTTTCTAGCGGGTCTTGAGGTAAATATAGATATCCTCAAGCGCCTTGACCGCGTCTCCAGCCGCGATGTTGTTCTGGTGGTAGAGGCCGTTGGTGCAGTCGCCGGCGGCCCAGATGCCATCCATCGACGTACGCTGTGCCCGCGCGTCTACGATAATGCGTTTATATTGGTCCATATCCACAAGGCCGTCAACGAACTGGGTCGATGCAACCATACCGATTTCGACGAAGACTCCCGAGATGCTGAGAGCGTGCTCCTCGCCGGTCATGCTGTTTTTATACCGGAGGCCCGTTACGAATTTTTCCCCGATAACCTCAAGCGTCTCGGCGTTGAGCACACCGCGCATGTTCGGATGCGCGAGCACCTTCTCGACCGTGGTCGGATCGGCGGCAAAGGCTTGGCCGCGCTGCAGCAGGGTGACGCTCTTACAGTAGGCCAAGAGCTGTGCGGCAGTCTCAAAGCCCGCGTTGCCGCCGCCGACGACGACGACGTCCTGGTCAGAGAAGAGCGGCCCGTCGCAGGAGGCGCAGTAGGTCACGCCCTTATTATCAAACTCTTTCGCGCCAGGGACCTCAAGCTTCTTCCGGTTTCCACCTGATGCCACGAGTACCGTCTTTGCGGGAAGCGACTTGCCCTTTTCCGTCATGAGGTGGAAGTGCCCGTCTTCAGAAGAGATGCTTTTGACCTTTTCACCTTTCATGATATCCACCACGGTCCCTGCATAGGCGCGCACATGTGCCTCGAGGTTCTTAGCCAATTCTTCACCGCTGATTTTTTGGGTGCCTATCCAGTTTTCAATATCTGCGGAGACCACGCTCTGTCCGCCGAAGGTATCGGTGATGAGCAGCGTTTTCAGGAGCTTGCGCGCCGCGTACACGGCCGCTGCAGAGGCCGCAGGCCCTCCGCCAATGATCGCTAAGTCGTACATTATCCGTAAATCATACAGTGAGGAAGATGAAATACAAACCCCCCGCCTCACGGCAGGGGGTTGGAATATCTTTCTAGTTCTTCTTACTCCTGCGGAGGAATGCCGGTACGGCCCACTCGTCATCTTCATCCTCTGCTTTCGGCTTGAGGACCGGTTCTTCACGCTTTACCGGAGCGACGGTTTCCTCATCTTTTGCGGGCGGCATTGCGGTGTTGTAGATCTTGCCGCGCGGCGCCTCCGAGCGTTCCTCCTCCTCTTTCTTTTCTTTCTTGCCGCCGAGCTGGAACAGCGGCGCGCCACGGCTGACGCTCGCTTCCTCAGGGAAGCCGGTCGCTATGACCGTCACGCGCACCTCGCCCTTCTTAAGCCGTTCATCGCGGGAAGTGCCGAAGATGACCTTGGCGTTCTTGTCGATAGACTCGGTAACGATCTGTGCTGCAGCTTGTACCTCGAGGAGCCCAAGGTCCTCGCCTCCGGCGATGGAGAGCAGAACGCCCTTCGCCCCGTTGATCGAGATGTCGAGGAGCGGCGAGTTGATGGCGGCACGGGCGGCCTCTTCAGCGCGCTTGTCGCCCTGCGCTATGCCGACGCCCATCAGCGCGCTTCCGGCGTCCTGCATGATGGCCTTGATGTCGGCGAAGTCGAGGTTGATGTTGCCCGGGGTGGTGATGAGGTCAGAGACGCCCTCAACCGCTTGACGCAGCACTTCGTCGCAGAGCGCAAAGGCGCTGCGCACTGTGGTGTTCTGATCGACGACGGCAAGAAGGCGGTCGTTCGGGATGACGATGAGCGCGTCTACTTCCTTGCGCAAATCCTCAAGGCCCTGCTCGGCGAGGCGCATGCGCTGTTGGCCTTCGAACGAGAACGGCTTGGTGACGACGCCAACGGTGAGCGCGCCGGTGTCTTTTGCGAGCTTTGCCACGATCGGTGCGGCTCCCGTGCAGGTACCGCCGCCCATACCTCCTGCGATGAAGACCATGTCGGAATTCCGCAAGGCGTCTTGGATTTCAGATTGCGTTTCTTCTGCGGCGCGCTTGCCTATCGTCGGATCCATGCCGGCGCCGAGGCCACGGGTGAGGTTCTTGCCGATGTGTATCTTCAACCGAGCGTTCGACTGCTGGAGGTCCTGCGCATCGGTGTTGATGACGACGAAGTCCACTCCTTTGACCTTGGAGTTGACCATGTGATTTATGGCGTTCTTACCTGAACCGCCGACGCCGATGACGCGGATGCGGGCCGAGGACTCCATGTCTGCGTGTATTTGGGGCATACTTTTTACAAGTGGTTAGTGTCCACCATCATAGATGAAAAGTGCTCTCTCTGCCAATAGTTGACTTTATGGGAGAAACTGTCGGAAAAAACCACTGAGCGAGTGCTTGATATCGCGCATCACCTCCGGCCCTGCGGGGCGAACGCTGTTGTCGCCGGTAAGACCCCAGATAGTGAGCCCGTAGGCGACCGCCCATGAGGAATCTTTTATCTTGGCGTCGACGTTGACGTTGAGCGAGGCGATCTTTGAATGCAATTTGAGCGAGGACTCGGCGATCTCTTTGATGGGGCCGCTGCCGCTCCCGCCACCGGTGAGCACGATGCCCGCGGGGAGGAGTTTGTCCTTGCCAAGCTTCTTCAGATGCCCGTCAATGAGCTCGAAGATGTCAGTGAGGCGCGCCGCGAGGATGTCGTCCAATTTTTTCTTCGAGTAGGGAGCGTTCGTGATCGCACCGAGCTTGAGCTGTTCGGCTTCATCAAGTGAGATGCGAAGTCCGAGCGCGATGTCCTTCGTGATATCCATGGAGCCGATGCGAAAGACCTTGAGCGAGACGGGGATGCCATTATCGAAAACGACTATGGACACCGTCTCGGCACCGATATTGGCAAGCACGCAGCCGGCTTTTTTCTCCGCGTTTGTCAGGGTGACGATTGAGCCGGCCAGCGGCGAGGCCATCGTGTCGGAGACGGCGATGTCCGCACTCTCGACCGCTTCGATGAGGTCGTCGACGTGCTGCTGCAGGCAGGTGATGAAGAGCGTCTCCACTGCGAGCTTGGTGCCCTTCATTCCTTGCGGCCGGCCGAGAACCTCGACCCCATCGACGGTGAACGAGAGGGGAATCGTGTGGAGGATGCGGCGGTTGACCAGCTTGCCTATGACGCTCGTGCGTGATGCGTCTATCGCTTTTTCCATATCGAGGTCGGTGACCTCGGCATCGGCGCGCGCGATGACGGTCTCGCCTTTGCCGCGCGTCTCGTCGATACCGATACCGCCGACGGAGAGAAATGCCTGTCTGATACGAACTCCTGCGATGCCTTCAGCTTGGAGCGCCGCGGCGCGTATGGCCCGGGCGACATCATCGACGTTCACGATGTAGCCGTGCCGGAGGCCTTTCGATTCTGCGAGTCCGGTGCCGATTATCTTAGGGAAGGGTGAGCCGCGGTCTTTCGCTTCGCGCGCAATCACGACCCGCACCTGGTAGGTGCCGACATCGATGCCGACCGCGATACGTGAAGAGGCCATCCGTTTTTTTTGCTTGAACGTACGGTACGCCGCTTTGATGAGGTGGTTCCTACTCAGGAGCCGGGAAAGAAAAAGCGCGACAGTACTTGCGTTCCAACACGCTCATTGTACGCCCATGATCGTATCCTCTCAAATGGAGCATGGCGTGGATAAACAGGTACCCGAGGTACTCTCGCTCGCTCATGCCGAATGCTCCAGAGCGCTTCTGCACTTCCTGCATGCACAAGTATATTTCGCCTGAGGTCTTTGAAAGAGAGAAAGACAGCACATCGGTTGCGTTGT
>JAHFMJ010000037.1 GCA_023269035.1 Candidatus Kaiserbacteria bacterium
CTTTCATCGACGAAACACATAATCGGGATAGATGAGGTAGGCAGGGGGCCTTTGGCCGGTCCTGTATCTATCGGCATAGTGCTTGCGCCAGAAGGGTTTGATGTTAAAGCTGCGTTGCCCGATGTTGCTGACTCGAAGACCCTGAGCCCGAAGAAGCGCGAAGCTATATATCAACGGGCAGTCGAGCTACGAGAGAACGGCAGCATCTCGTGGGGTGTGTTTTCTGAGAGCTCACGTACGGTTGATACCGTAGGAATCGCTGAGGCAGTACGTCGCGCTATAGAAAGGGGATTGGCGTCCCTGTGCCCTCAAGCGGATGATGTATTCATTTATCTCGATGGATCGCTCGCTGCTCCTCCCTTATATCAGCAAGAGACGATCATCCGCGGTGACGCACTCATCCCTGTCATCTCGCTCGCCTCGGTCGTGGCAAAAGTGACCCGTGACCGTTTTATGGAAACGGAGATCGCACCCAAGTATCCGCTCTATGGCTTTGAAGAGCATAAAGGGTATGGCTCCGCAGCGCATATCAAAGCTATACAGAAGTATGGTCCTTCAGCCATCCACCGCAAGAGTTTCCTCTCTCGTATATTGCAGGGTGCTGCGTAAGCCTGCTAGGATACCCTTATGAGCGACGATACCGACAACCAGCAAGCACAGGACGGGCCCGATCTTCCGATAGATCAGGACATGGCAGAGCGGGTGGTGAAGCTCTACAGTCATGTGGACGAGGTGCTTGACGAGTTGCGCGTGCCGGATGAGGAGCGCAAGGAGGTCGAGCAGAACCTGATGGAAGCGATCGCTGCAGACCTGCTGGTGCGCTTGGGCGAAAAGCTTTCAGATGACGACAAAGAAGATCTGGCAAAAATCGGCGACAGCCTCCCCGTAGGGGCAGAGCCTGACCTCAATGCCGTTGCCGGATTCTTCCGCGACAAGTTCGACCAGCAACAGTTGGTCCAGGCACTTGCCGAGGCGACCGAGAGCGTGCTCTCCGAGTTTACCGATGCGATGCAACGGTAGTACTCCTCCATTGCGGGTTTCTTATTCGTGTTGTAGTATAGGCAAACTATGGTAGTCCGAATGCGCC
This sequence comes from Candidatus Kaiserbacteria bacterium, assembly GCA_023269035.1. Taxonomy (GTDB): domain Bacteria; phylum Patescibacteriota; class Minisyncoccia; order Phycocordibacterales; family Phycocordibacteraceae; genus Phycocordibacter. Next base: position 1,088 of record JAHFMJ010000037.1, read on the forward strand.
ACACGCGGTCCCACACGGGGAACCGCCGTTCGCACCACGCCCTCAAGACAGGCCGTTTGACCGTATCAAAAGACGGAACGGTCCACCCGCGTCATCGCGTTCTTTTGGATGGATCGACGTACCGGGGCCGTTCGGTCCTCGATCGCGCTTCAAAGAGGACATCTCGTGCTATGAAGGCGGCAAAACAGCGTGAAAGAGACGAAGGTCCTTCTGAAAAGAAGACCGAAGAAAAAGCATAGCTTTTAGAATGGCCTCGCGACATCTTTCCCGTTCGCTCATCCTCCAGACGCTTTTTGAATGCGATATGCAAGGCACATTGAGCGCTGTTGCCGCACGCGATGTGCTCGCCCGCAATAGCATCGACCCCTCGCACGCAGACGCTGACCGCTCTTTCGCTGAGTCCCTCCTCGCCGGCATTTTTGCAAAGAAAGATGAACTAGATGCGGTTATCGCAAAGGCCGCACCCCAATGGCCCATCGATAAGATAGCTCCTATCGACAGGAACATCCTCCGCATAGGATTATTTGAGTTGCTTTTCAGCGATTACAGCGCTGTGCCGCCGAAGGTCGCACTGAACGAAGCTATAGAGCTGGCAAAATCCTACGGCGGCGAGACGAGCAGCAAGTTCATCAACGGCGTCCTCGGCACGGTGTATCGTGATACAAGCGCGATACAATAATTTGGTATGCCAGTAAAAAAGCATCAGGAAGCATCTCTGAAATTCCAAGAGCGCGCGGGCATCGCGTTCAAGGATTCTGCGTTACTCGAGACCGCCTTTACCCACCGCTCGTACCTCAACGAGGCGAAGCAGGGTGGTCGCTCCGGCAAGCCAGGGGCGCATAACGAGCGTCTCGAGTTCCTCGGGGATGCCGTGCTCGAGCTCATCGTTACCGATCATCTGTTCCGTGCATACCCTACGAGCAATGAAGGCGAGCTGACGAGCTATCGCGCGGCTCTCGTTAATGCCGTCATGCTCGGTGATATCGCCGAGAGCCTCGGTGTCAATGATTGCCTCTTGCTCTCTAAAGGCGAACTGAAGGATACCGGTCGCGCTCGTGCGACTATCCTCGCGAATGCCTTCGAGGCTATCGTGGGAGCCCTCTATCAAGACCAGGGCTACGAGGCTGCCAGCTCGTTCATAGAGCGGTTCGTACTCTCAAAGATGTCCGACGTGCTCGCAAGCGGCGCATGGCGCGACGCGAAGAGCGCGTTTCAAGAGTTTGCGCAGGCAAAGTACGCCTTGACGCCGAAATATGCGATAGTCCGCGCCGAAGGCCCCGATCACGACAAGCATTTCGTCGTCTCTGTTTCGGTCGGCGAGGTAATGATCGCTGAGGGGGAGGGGAAGTCAAAACAAGAGGCAGAGCAAGATGCCGCGAGCGTGGCGCTCGCACAGCAGGAAGCGTAACGCGCCACAGTATTTCCACGATAGACCGACTGGGTCTCTGTCACGGAGGTATACTGAGAGGGATGGTTAACGGAGTACAGTTCGACGAAGACCAGCCTGGCCAGCTCATCATCCCTCGTGCGCACTCCACCACGATGGGTGATTCGCTGATACGGTTGGGCCTGGCCGCAACCCCGGGGAGTGCAATGGTCATCCTGGCAGTCTTTGCGTTCTTGCTTATCACCGGAAGCATCTATTTCATCGCTTCTGCAGTGCCACCTCCAGCCGTTCTCGGTCACGATATCCTGCGCACCGGAGAGACTGTACCTGACTATGTACGCTAAAGCTGTCCGAGGATTCACCCTAATAGAGCTCCTGGTGGTCATTGCTATCATGGGCTTTCTCTTTTCCATAGCGCTTGCCGCGCTCTCAACAGCGCAACGTGATGCGCGCGACAAACGCCGCGTCGATGACCTTAAGCAGCTTCAGAACGCGTTGAATCTCTACGACAATGACCACAACATGCTGCCGCGCGAGAGTGACGGTGCCAACGGCAACGTGACCACCAATAGCGTCTTGCGTGCCATGCTGAAGCCTTACATCAGCGCGATGCCAACCGACCCCGCCGGTGCGGGCAATAGCACCTTCTATTATTACTATGACGGCAACCATAATTGCGGCGGCAAATACTATGCCGTCATCTTTGCCCGGCAGATGGATAAGCCCGAGAATGCTAACTACGATGCCTTTTTCAACACTACCTGTACCGCTACGCTTGACGGAGAGGGGCGCGGGGGAGGGACCGAATCATACAACATAATAGTCGGTCTCTCTGCTGATTACTGAGACACTTTTGCGGCGCGCTTTGTGATATTCTTTTGACATGCATCTCACGAGGCTTGATATTTCCGGCTTCAAATCTTTCGCGAAGAAGACCGCTTTCGACTTCAACACGTCAGTGGTCGCCATCGTCGGCCCCAACG
>JAHFMJ010000026.1 GCA_023269035.1 Candidatus Kaiserbacteria bacterium
CCGCGCAGTGAGACGGCTCACCATCTCCTCAAGCGAGATGACCTTCTTCACTGACACGTCCTCGCGGGCGAACGCTTTCTGCGGGGCGTTCTGCAATACGCGCTGTGCCGCTTCGGTAACTGAATCGAGCGAGAGGTCGCGCGGTGCCGTAAAGATCGGGTCGACGATACGTGCTCCGGCACCGAAGAAAAGGTGAGCAGAAACGTTCGCGAAGGTTTTTACCGCGTTCCGGAACGCCTGATAGGCCGCGAGACGGAACTCAAGGTCCTTCACGTCCCCTTCTTCCTCGTCGGAGAGCGAGAAGACGGGCAGGAGCGAACGTGATTTCAATAAGAGCAGCGTTGCGGCGACCAAGACGAAGTGCGCGGCCTGCCCTACCGGAAAAGCAACCTGCTTTTGCATGTAGGAGAGGAAGTCATCCGCTACAGCGGAGAGGGAGACGTCGTTCACCAGGAGTTTGCGTTCTTCGACGAGGGAAAGGAGAAGGTCCAGCGGGCCTTCAAATTCGCCCATTTTTACGGTAAATGCAGTATCCACGGCTCTACTATAGCACGATTAGGAAATAGACTTGAGAAAAGCTTGAGCCTTTTTCTTGTCGCGAGCAAGCCAACTGGCGTTGCTGCGTATCTGCTCTGTCGCGAGCGCGATGGTGCGCGCAAGACCATCCGATGGATGAGCATGGAAGAACTTTTCGATCTCTTGTGCCCTCTTTACAGACACTTCGCTGGCTGCGGGCAAGAGAAAACGGGAAAATAAGTGACCCCCGCCAAAACGCTCGACGATTGCCCCCCAGTGCTTGGTGAGGTGTTTCCACGCGACGTTGCGGCCGTACGGGTTCGACCAGACGAAATTCACCGCCTTCAACGTATCCTGCCCGCGAGCTTCTTTTGAAAAGGCAAAATCAAGCATGCCTTGCAGGATTGCCGGGTCCTTGAAACTGCACAAGGCGCGCATAAGACGGTCTTTTTCCTCTTCGAGCGTTGCCTTCTTATATAACATCATCAACGAATCAAATTCCTTCTTCCCACCGTTTTGTGCGACGAGGTTGTAGACGACACCGCGCAGGTCAGGCTCGAGCGCTGCATGGCCGCTCATGACTTTCGCGAACATCTCTTGTGCATCTTGTATGACGCGGATGTCTCCCAGCGAGCCGGATGCGAATAAGACGACAGAACGCAGGAGTGCCTGCTCCTCACTCTCCCCTTTCCTCTTCTTCCAAGCGATCTCTTTGACGATGATCTGGAGGACGGAGCGGCCGAATTTCCTGAATGGTTCAGCGACATCGGTGCCGAAGTAGAGGTTGTTGAGGCGATGGAGCTGCTCGCATATCTGCCCCCAGACGATGAAGGCGTCTTCGTTCTTGTAGGCGGGCAGAAGCCGTAAGTACTCATCGGTGTGCAGGTGCCCGCTCTCCGCGAGCGCATACGCATCACGCACGATGCCGAAACGGTCCGCCTCGGCGAGTGTCGAACGAGACGGGTCCGCCTCAGGAAGCCCGTCACCCATCTTTGCGATCGCTCGCGTAAGAAGCTGCAGGTTTTGAGCGGAATATCTAATGCGTACCAGGCTCGTCTCGCCACGATTCACTTTCAGCGCACCCGCTTTGACATCCACACCGGCTTTTTTATTATCTAAGAGGATTTTTTTTGTAGTTCCGCCAGAGGAGATGCTGAGGGGTATACTCCAAATGGTTTTCGTACTTTTTGCGCCGTTCCCGAAATATCGTTGCTGCGTGAGCTGTATGCCGTGAGGCGTTTCAGTCATACTTACGAGCGGGTACCCCGGTTCCCTCGTCCAGTCGCGCATCATTACTGCCACGCGTCTGCCCGATGCTTTTTCAAACGCGTTCCATAAATCAACAGTGCTCGCGTTCCCATACTCGTGCTTCTTCAGATAGTGCTGGAGCCCGGCCCTGAAGGCTTTTTCACCCAAGTGCCCTGCGAGCATTCGTATGACCGATGCGCCTTTCGAATAGGAAACAGCATCGAATATCTCGGAAATCTCGGACGGATGACCGACGTCTATCTCTATAGCGTGCGTATTGGCAAGCCCGTCGAGCGAGAGCGCGCGCGAGTGCTCGGCGTAGACGAAGTGATTCCAGATATTCCACTGCGGGAACACGTCGTCTATAGCCACGTACTCCATGTAGGTGGCAAAGCCTTCGTTGAGCCAGAGGTGCGTCCACCACTCCATCGTGACAAGGTTGCCGAACCATTGGTGGGCGAGCTCGTGCGCGATGACGAGCGCCACGCGCTGCTTGTTTGCCGTCGAGGAGTGGACCGGGTCGACGAGCACCGCTGTCTCACGGTAGGTCACGGCGCCCCAATTCTCCATCGCGCCTGCGGCAAAATCCGGAATGGCGATGAGGTCCATGACTGGCAAGGGGTAACGGATGCCGAAATATTTTTCGTAGAACTCGATGCACTTTACCGCGCACTCGAGCGCGAACGCCGACTGATGTTTCTTCCCCGGCGTGCAGAAGACGCGCACCAGGACGCCACGCTTCGTCTTCTTCTCTATATGCTCAAAGTGACCGATGATGAAGGCCACCAGGTAGGAGGACATCTGCGGTGAAGGGGCAAACTTCACCACCTTGTATCCGCCCTCATGCTCGGCTACCTCGGTCTCTACTGTGTTCGATATCGCGGTTCTGTCTTTGGGAATGATGAGCGAGACATCGAAGATCGCTTTTTGTGCTGGCTCGTCGAAGCACGGGAACGCTCGACGTGCGTCGGTCGACTCAAATTGAGTCACGGCCATATGTTCGGTCTTGCCGTTATGCTCGTAGCGACTACGGTAAAATCCGCGCATCTTGTCATTGAGGATCCCGGCGAAGGAAATCCTCAGCGTCGCCTTCCCTTTTGGGATTTCACTCTCAAATGAGAGTGTCGCGGTCTCATCCTTGTCTGCGTATGAGACTTTTGCCGGAGAGGATTTCTTCCCTGTCGCGAGCTCTGCCGAGAGTATCTCCAACTCAGCGGAATGAAGGGTGATTTTCTTTACTGGCTTTTTTAGGATGATGCGTATCTGCTCTTCCCCGCTAAACGTGAAGGCTTCCAGGTCAGGCTTAAGCGTTATGGCATACCGCACTGGCAATACATCTTTCGAAAGCCTCACACTTTTCTTCATGAGGACATTTTAGCGCACTATTGTTTTCAAATCACGCGTGATTGATCTGGCCGAATTTCTTCTGGAGCACGTCTGCGCCGGGCAGCCGCACATACGCCGGGAGGCCCGCGTGTTTCATCCTCCAGGTGAGGAATATCCATTTGTGTTCAAAGATATTGAGCGCTGCGCCAACGTCCCATAAGGGCGGCACGAGTAGCGTCACTTCCTCCCCCACCCTCGAGAGCTCGTCATAGAAGCGCTTCGGATCATCGACATGCTCTATGGTGTGGGAAGAGAGCACGCTCTTGAACTCGTTGTTTTTGAACGGAAGGTTGTATACGTCGTTCACAATGACGAGGTTCGGGACATCCGTGTGCTTATAGATGTCGACGTTCACTCCACCGCCATCCGTCTTTCCGCTGCAGACGTTGAGGTCCCAGGAGCGGCTCATGACGACGCGATTCTTAAAGTATTTGTACGAGATCCAATGGAGAAAGAAGAAGAAACCGACAATTCCGAACAGAGAAATGATGAACACAGCAATATTCATACGGCCAGAGCTACTTTTCGAAATCTTTACCTTGGGTAGCGAAAGTCTTTGCTCGATCCTCGAATTCCTGAAAGACTTTTGAGAATTCCTTCCACGGTACCACGCGGCCATACAGCGCAACGTAGATACCGTGCGGAGATACTTGTGCCGCGGCGGTAGCCATGCCGACGTTGAAGCGTGCATCCGAATTGGTAAACTTCTCCGGCAGCATCGCGCCAGTAATGACGATCGTCTTGTCTCGTATCTTTTCAGCGAGCACTTCCGCCGTCTTGAGGATGGTATCGGTCCCGTGGGTAATGACGACCCGGTCGGTAGGCGCGGCAGCTACCGCGTCGATTATCTCTTGCCGGTCTTCGTCGGTGATATCCAAACTGTCCTTCTTGAGTACTTCGGCGATGTCATAGGTGAACATCGCATGAGAGAAAGGCAGTATGTTTTTCACGGCCGGTTCGGCTATGGCAAATGCGTAACCGTGGTTGCTTTCTCCGCGCGGATAATCCTTGTCTATAGTGCCGCCGGTCTGGATGAAGGTTATGTGCATGCTCTTATTGCTCGCTTAATAATGTATCGATGCGGTTCATGTCGCGGGGGAACGGAACGGCCTCCTTGACGTTCGGAAGATCGAGCATCTTCATGGTAAAGCGCTCAAGGCCTGTGGAGCATCCGCCGTGCGGCGGCATACCGTATTTGAATGCCTGCAGGTAGAAGGAAAACTTTTCGGGATCCATGCCGCGGTTCTTGATGCGCTTCACCATCTCGTCGTAATCGTGGATGCGTTGGCTCCCACTGTTGATCTCGAGTCCGCGGAAGAGCAGGTCGAAGCCGCGCGAGTGCGGAGCCTCTGAGGCATGCTCGTAGGTGTAGAAGGCCCGCACCTCCGTCGGAAAATGCGTGATGAACACGAAGTCAGAGCCCTTTTCTTTCAGTGCCCACTCGCATATCTGCCGCTCATGCTCCGGCGTCATATCTTGCTCACCGGCAGTTGCCGTACCGAATTCTTTCTCGATGATCTGGTGCGCTTCTTTGAGCGTCAGGATCGGGAACGCTTTTTCAACCGCAGGTGCTGAGGTGTTGAACTTCGTAAAAACGCCAGGATGTTTCGATACCACTTCCCGTACGCTATCGCGTACGGTCTTCTCCAGCGCTGCCATCACGTCCCGATGATCCTCGATGAATCCCATCTCAAAATCCATTTGGGTGAGCTCAGAGAGGTGCCGCGTGGTCGCGCTTTTCTCAGCTCTAAAGATCTTCGCAATAGTGAATGAGCGTTCGTAAGCTCCTACCATGATCTCCTTATAGAGCTGTGGGCTGGTGGCGAGGAACGCGGTTTTGTCGTTAAAATACTTGACCTTGAAAACGGCTGCACCGCCCTCGGCGTCCCCGCCTACGAGCGCAGGTGCCTGGAACTCCATGAATCCTTGATTGATGAGCGATTGCCGGTATGCTTGCATGATCGTCGCTTGGACCGCAAAAATGTCGCGGACCCGCTCGCTCCGGAGCGTCAGCGGCCTATAGTCCAAGAGTGTGTCAAGGTTGACCTCGGTGTCCTTCTCGAACGGGAGCTCGTGCGCTTGCGAGAGCACGGCCATGTGAAGGACCTCCAGCTCAATGTCGCCGGTCGGTATATCCTTGTTGACCATTTTCTCCGGACGTTTGTTGACCTTGCCCTTCACCTCGATTACCCACTCGCTCCTGAGGCTCGCTGCCTCGGGAACCGTGCTCGTGTGCGCGACCATCTGTACCGTGCCTGAACGGTCGCGAAGGTCGATGAAGACCAGCTTGCCGTGGTCGCGGCGCACGTCTACCCATCCGGCGACCGTCACCTCCTTCCCCACATGACCGTGCAAATCCTCTATCAGTGTTCTTTCCATATCGCTAAATCGTAACACCCACTTTCTCCCGGACCGCTGTCATCTTCTTCTCGGCCATCTCGCGCGCCTTTTCGCTCCCCTCTTCGAGCACTTTCTTTACTGAATCCAGGTCCTTTGCATAATTCTCACGACGCTCTCGCATCGGCGCGACGAAAGCCTCTATCTCCTCTATCAGCGCTTCTTTGAGAGCTTTGTAGTTGCCTTTGTTTGCCGAATAGAGGGTCTCGAGTTCAGCATCCGCCTTAAAAAGCTTATGTATCGCATAGACGTTCGCCGGCCGTTCGCCGGAGGAGTCGGTCACGATGCTCATGACAGTTTTTGCTATCTCATCTTTGGTTCCGAAAAGAGGAATGGTATTTCCATAGCTCTTGCTCATCTTCTCTCCATCGATGCCGGGGACGGTACCCGCGCCTTTTAGTATGAGCTCCTTTGGCTCTTTGAAGGTCGGCCCGAACGCGTTGTTGAACTTGACCGCCGCCTCGCGCGCGTACTCGATATGCTGCTGCTGGTCCTTCCCTACCGGGACGATGTCGGTGTCATAGAGGAGGATGTCGGTCGCCATCAGCATCGGGTAGTTGAAAAGGCCGGCATTCGCCTCGAGGCCTTTTGCCACTTTGTCCTTATAGGCATGCGCCTGCATGAGGAACGGTACGGAGACGAGGCACTCGAATATCCACGCGAGCTCGGTGTGCTGCGGGACGCGCGATTGCTGAAAGATGATGACCTCCTCCGGGTTGATACCGATGCCGAGGTAGTCGAGGACGACGTTGACTATGTTGGTGCGCAGGAGCGCGGCGTCCTTCACGGTGGTCAGGGAGTGGTAATCCGCGACCATGAGCATGCTGTGGTACTGCTGATAGGTATCAAGGAACGGCTTAAGCGCGCCGAAATAGTTGCCGATGTGGAGCGTGCCGGAGGATTGGAGGCCGGTGAGCAATCTCTTTTTCGCTGCTGCCATTGGGCCATAGTAGCAAAAAAGCCTACAGTTGTGTATTCTATACGGATGAAAATAGGATTCATCGGCCAGGGATGGATCGGCAAGCATTACGCCGACGAGATGGAGGGGCGCGGGTACGATATCGTCCGCTATGCTCTTGAAGCGCCCTACAATGCCAACAAGGAAAGGCTCGTCGAGTGCGACATCGTCTTCATTGCCGTACCGACGCCGACCACGCCAAAAGGTTTTGACCCGCATATCGTCGAGAGCGTCATCCCTCTAGTCGGCAAAGGTAAGATAGCTGTCATTAAATCAACTGTTCTACCCGGAACCACCGAGGCCATACAACGCGCATATCCTGACCGCATCGTCATGCACTCGCCTGAATTCTTGATGGAGAAAAGCGCTGCACACGATACCGCACATCCGGACAGGAACATCATCGGCATCTCTACTGACTCGCCCGAGCACAAGGCAGCTGCAGAAAAGGTGCTCTCTGTACTTCCCAAGGCGTCATACGCGAAGATCATGCCAGCGCGCGCGGCAGAGATGGTCAAGTATGCGGGTAATGCTTTCCTCCTTGAGAAAATACTTTTTGCCAATCTTTTTTATGATTTGGCACAAGCTGAGGGAGTGGATTATGAACTGATCAAAGAAGCGGTCGCCGCCGACCCGCGCATCGGCCCTTCGCACCTCAACCCTGTGCATGCAAGCACGGGCAATGCCCCGGCTCGCGGCGCGGGCGGTCACTGCCTCCCGAAAGACTTTGCGGCACTCTGCAATCTTTACGAAAAGCTCGTCCCGAATGACACAGAAGGTTCCAAGCTCTTACGCGCCCTGGAGAACAAGAATCTCAGATTGCTCATCGAAAGCAACAAAGACGCTGAGATAGTAGAAGAGGTGTATGGCAAGGACGCCGCAAAGCGCTCTCAGGCGTGAAAAAAGCATTGTTTCGTGCTATAAAACCTCGTACGGCCCTATCGTCTAACGGTTAGGACACAAGCTTCTCAAGCTTGGAATCGGGGTTCGATTCCCCGTGGGGTCACCAGGCTTTTCGTTATCCTCCATGACTTCAGGTCAAATTTTACAAATATGGATTGTCATAGTTTTTGTATTCGGATTGGCCGGCATTTTTGATGATGCTCATTCCGTCATCCCGCACAGCACAACTTTGCAAGCCGCTCCGCACGCAATCGCGGTAAAGAGCATTTTAGCCACTCCCGTTCTACCGAAGAAAATAGCCCAAATCTCT
>JAHFMJ010000038.1 GCA_023269035.1 Candidatus Kaiserbacteria bacterium
TAGGACTCCTCTTCAAAAGCGTCATCGTTTTCCTTATTCTGCCAATTCTCGGCATTTATAGTCTTTGTTACAGACGATGGAAATGGCTGAAAAGCAAGTATTTATGGATGGGATCTCTACCGGCATTTGCTGTTGTAGTTCCATGGCATTTTATAGAGTCCCTAAGATTCGGATGGAGTTTCTGGAATGATTACTTAGGGCACCAAGTATTTCAAAGGGCTGTTTCCACTTTAACTGGTTCAGACAACTATTGGGACTATTTGAATACGCTTGTCGACGACCGTCCTTGGATTTGGGTAGCGCTAGCAATGGTCCTTTTCTTTTTTCTCCTACAGCTACTTGATCGGGAAAGAATATCAATTACGTGGAAGCACATGATTGCCTCTGCGGCATCTGCAACGTTGCTGACGATTATATTTACGCTCGCAAAGACGCATTTGGCGACATATATCATGCCCGTATTTCCCTTCGTTTCGATATGCGTTGCAGCTTCTCTGTATGAATTTTCTTCACTTTTTAAAAAGGTTGGACATGCAGTTTTACCACTCGTTATCGCGTTTTCTGTTCTCGGTGCTCTCTGGAGTTACCAACTCTTTTTTACGGAAAAAATGACTTGGTACATGTACGAAGAAAGAGCAATGGGCCTTGCATATCACAATACTCAGCACGGCTTTTCCGCTCCATTGTATGCGCTAGGGTGGCCGGAACTAGAAACATTGAACTATTATGGCGATACGCGCACGAGATATTTAGATCACCGAATTGATGGTGGTAGAGAAATAAAAGGACCTTTCTATTTGCTTATGAACACAATATCTGCCAGCTATTTCATTTATAAGAACGGCACTACAATCGATCCGAATCTCAACGTCCGATACCTAAGCAAGTTCTTCGTCATGTTTTACTATTCAGGAGGTGACTTTCGAATGCCTGTGTTCAGGCTAAATGAGTGATGGTCGCGAGCGGTTCGCGGATGCGACAACCTTTCAAACTGCCCAGTATTGGTTTTTGTACAGGGTAGTGGTCGATTAGAACGCTTACATAGTATAGGTCGCACAAAGGACATTGTGCAACTGCTCATACAGGGTCCTCCAATGTCTCTTCCGACTCCGGTACGCGAGAGAACTTGTCCGCGTTGCCTGCACCGATCACATCGCGAGGCTTGGCGCCATCGGCCGGACCGATCACACCGCGCTCTTCAAGGATGTCCATGAGGCGCGCGGCGCGCGCATAACCCACCCCGAGCTTGCGCTGCAGATACGATGTTGAGGCCTTGCCGGCTTCGATGACGGTCTGTTTTGCCTGCGGATAGAGCTCATCGTCCTCATCGTCGCCACTCGCTTCCATGGACGCAAAGATGGGATCCATGCCCCCGCCTACCTTGCCGGCTTCGGTGAAATCAATCTCGCTCGGTATCTCCGAGTCGTTCAGCTTCACCACGTGTGCGACGACATCCTTTACTTCTTTCTCCGAGATGAACGGTGCTTGTATGCGGCGCGGCTTACTCATCTCTCCGGAGAGGAAGAGCATGTCGCCACTCCCGAGCAGCTTCTCGGCCCCGCCGGTGTCGAGGATGGTGCGCGAGTCGATGCCGCTTGATACTTGCAGTGCGACCCGCGCGGGGATGTTGGCCTTGATTAATCCGGTGATGACTTTCACGCTTGGCCGCTGTGTCGAGAGGATGAGGTGGATGCCGACCGCGCGGCTCATCTGTGCCAGTCGCACGATACCGCCTTCGAGCTCACGCGGATATGTCGACATGATATCCGCAAGCTCATCGATGATGATTACGATGTACGGCATTGCCTCGGGAAGCGGTTTATCGCTCGGATTCTTAGCGTGTTTCTCGAGTGCAGGCACGACCACGTTCTGGTGGTAGGAAGAAATGTCGCGCACCGCCTCGGCCTCAAGAATGTTGTAGCGCCTCTCCATTTCTTTCGCAAGCCATTTGATAGCGAGGATGGCCTTCTTCGCGTCGGTGATGACTGGCGTCAGGAGGTGGGGGATGGAGTTGTAGAGCGTCAGCTCAACGCGCTTCGGGTCCACCATGATGAAACGAAGCCTGTCCGGTCCACAGCGATACAGGAGAGAAACGATAAAGTCGTGAATGGCAACCGACTTGCCGGCACCCGTTGTGCCTGCGACCAAGAGGTGCGGCATACGTGCGAGGTCCGCGAAATGCGGAGCCCCTGTGATAGAGCGCCCGAGGGAGATTAAGAGCGGCTTGTCGGAACCCGCGAACGATTCATCGGAGACAAGGGGCGCAAGGCCAAGCGTCGTACGTGCGATGTTGGGCACCTCAATACCCACGAGCGATTTTCCGGGTATCGGAGCTTCGATGCGCACAGGAGAGGCGGCAAGTGCGAGCTCGAGGTTCGATTGTAGGGCAACAATCTTCGACAAGCGCACACCCTCGGCAGGCTTCATCGCATAGCGGGTCACGGTCGGACCAATCGAGGCTTCGTCCATTTCCACTTGTATACCGAAATTCTGAAGCGTGCGCTTGATGATGTTCATATTTGCTTTCACATCCCCCACCTCCGGCTTTCCCTTGTTCTTCGCGAGCAGGTGGACCGGCGGGGGAGTATAAGGACTACCAGTTGCCGCGATGATGGGGAATCCTTCACTCACGCCGGCCATCTCGGAAGCGACCTTTTCAAAGAATTTTGTTACAGGCTTCTTCTCCTCTTTTTCCACCGGTTCGTCATCCGGTTCCGCTGTGTCCGCCTCAGGGAGCCCCGTCACCGGAACCTCGCCGACGTCTTGTCCCTCCTCGGCTTCCGCATCCGCTGTCCCCATGAATAGGTCACGCACAAAACGGAACAGGTCGCCGAGGTTGATGTCGAACGCGATGATGAGGGAGGCGATGATGAACGCGAGCAGAAAAATGACGGTTGCGGTCGTGTCAATCGCGTGTGCGAGCGGCGTTGCCACTGCCGCTCCGAGGAGGCCGCCTTGCCCTGCGAAGGCGAGCGACACGAGGCCGAGGCTCGCGAGGAGGAAGACCCCCATGCTGATGAGTTGGGTCCAACCGAGATGTTTCTCAAAAGAGCGAAAGACTATGACCGAAAGAAGCAAGAAGGAAAGCGGTAGCAGGAGGTACCCGACGCCGAGGAGCCAGGAAAGCCATTCATAGGTGAACGCACCAAAAGCACCCCCGCTCCCACTCCTTGCAAGTACAAGGAACCCTGCGGCGGCAACAAGAAAGATAGCGGCAACTCCGCGGAGCGCCGCGCCGCTTATGTTGCGCTCGACCTCGACGTCGCCCTCCTCACCGTTCTTGCGGCGCT
>JAHFMJ010000006.1 GCA_023269035.1 Candidatus Kaiserbacteria bacterium
AGCCGCGAACATTCCCTTTTGCCTTGAGCGGCTTCTTGATACGCGATTCCTTCTGGGTACCATAACCGACCTGCACTGCCGTGTAGCCGTCCTTCTCAGGCGTCTTTACCTGCGTAACGGTGATGGCTGGGGCGACGACGAGCGTCACTGGATGTACGCGACCTTCGCTGTCGAAGATCTGCGTCATGCCCTTTTTTGTACCAACAAGGAATTTCATATGATTACATCATGCGGACGTCCACCGAGACGCCGGAAGGGAGCGAGAGGTTGGTGAGCGCGTCGACGACCTTGCCGTTCGGATTCACGATGTCGAGGATACGCTTGTGCGTACGTACCTCGAACTGCTCGCGTGCGTCCTTATAGACGAATGACGATGCGTTGACGGTGAATTTCCTGATGTCGGTTGGCAGCGGGATAGGGCCGATGACGGTCGCATCGTAGCGGAGTGCAGTGTCGATTATTTGCTTGACCGACTGGTCGAGCACTTTGTGATCGTACCCGCGGATGCGCAAGCGGAGCTTGGCCGCTTTGACCACGGCAGCTTTCGGCGCGGCCTTTGGCCGCGCCGTGCTTGCCTTGCGAGAAGGCGCTTTCTTTTCTTTTGTGTCAGCCATACGGAAATTACGCCTTTCTCCTCCAGTTTACTTACGCGACGATCTTCGTTACGACGCCGGCGCCGACGGTCTTGCCTCCTTCACGGATCGCGAAGCGCTGCTGCTCTTCGAGCGCGACCGGAGCGACGAGCTTGACCTTGAACTTCATAGTGTCACCTGGCATGACCATCTCGGTGCCTTCCGGAAGGGTCACCTCGCCGGTAACATCAGTCGTGCGGACATAGAACTGCGGCTTGTAGCCGGTGAAAAACGGCGTGTGGCGGCCTCCTTCCTCCTTCGAGAGAATGTAAACTTCTGCCTCAAAGTCGGTGTGAGGGGTGACGGAACCCGGCTTGCAGATGACCTGACCGCGGTGGACGTCTTCCTTCTTGGTACCGCGCAGGAGGATGCCGGCGTTGTCGCCTGCCATACCCTCTTGGAGCGACTTGTTGAACATCTCGATGCCGGTGATGGTCGTCTTGGTCGTCGGATTGAGACCGACAATCTCGATTTCCTCGCCAACCTTGATCTGACCGCGCTCGATGCGGCCGGTCACGACGGTACCGCGGCCCTCGATAGAGAAGATGTCTTCGATAGGCATAAGGAACGGCTTAGCGACATCGCGTTCAGGCTGGGGAATGTACTCGTCGAGCGCCTTGATGAGCTCCATGATCTTCTCAGACCACTCAGAGCCGGTCGGGTTCTCGAGCGCCTTGAGGCCGGAGCCGCGGACGACCGGAGCCGTCTTGCCGTCAAAGCCTTGCTTAGTCAAAAGCTCACGGACTTCCTCTTCGACGAGGTCAACGAGGTCCTTGTCATCAACCATGTCAACCTTGTTAAGGAAGACGATGACTTTCGGAACGCCGACTTGCTTGGCGAGGAGGATGTGCTCGCGTGTCTGAGGCATGACGCCGTCAGTTGCAGCAACCACGAGGATGGCGCCGTCCATCTGGGCTGCGCCGGTGATCATGTTCTTGATGTAGTCGGCGTGACCAGGAGCGTCGATGTGCGCGTAGTGGCGCGACGGGGTTTCGTACTCGGAGTGCGAGAGCGAGATGGTAATGCCACGAGCCTTTTCCTCAGGAGCGTTGTCGATTTGATCGACGCCCTTGACGGTCGCGGTATAGCCATTCCCCGCCTTTGAGAGGACGGTGAGAATGGCAGCAGTAAGGGTGGTCTTGCCGTGGTCGACGTGACCGATGGTGCCGACGTTGACGTGCGGCTTAGTGCGTGAGAAGTCTGCCATATAATTTACTATTATTTTTTAATGGTTAAATCGCTAACAAAGAGCCAAGGCCCCTGCTGCCTGCGAGCCCCGCACAACGTGGGGTCCCTACAGACGAAAAACGACGCGTAAAGCGTTAGGGCTATATTATCTGAAAACAAAAAGAGAGTCAACTACCCTATTTCCTTGCGGCCTTGATGGTCTCGGCGACGTTCTGCGGAACAACGGCGTAGTGGTCGAACTCCATGGTCATAGCGCCGCGACCCTCGGTCATAGAACGGAGTGCCGTGGTGTAGCCGAACATCTCTGAAAGTGGCACTTTTGCATTCACCACCTTTGCCATGCCGCGCTCCTCCATGCTCTCTATCGCACCACGCTTAGAGGTGAGGTGGCCGGTGATGTCACCCATGAACTTCTCTGGGATGACAATTTCCACTTTCATAATAGGCTCGAGCAAGACTGGCTTGGCACGTGCGGCAGCATCCTTGAATGCCTGTGACGCCGCTATCTTGAAGGCAATTTCGGACGAGTCGACGTCGTGGTAGGAACCATCGGTAAGCTCCACGGAGATATCTTCCATCTTGAAGCCTGCGACGATGCCACGCTCCATCGCCTCGCGCACGCCCTTCTCGACGGCCGGGATGAATTCGTTCGGAATGACACCTCCCTTGATGCTATTGATGAATTCGAAGTGGTCTTCACGCTTGACGTTGTTCTTTACCTTTGCGCCTTCAACCAGCGGCTCAAGCGGCTTCACGATGATGACCACATGGCCGTATTGGCCTTTACCTCCCGTCTGCTTGATGTATTTGTTCTCGGCTTCTGCTTCCTTCTGGATGGTCTCACGGTAGGCTACTTGCGGCTTACCGGTGTCGGCGCTGACGTTGAACTCGCGTTTCATGCGATCGATGATGATCTCCAAGTGGAGCTCGCCCATGCCCGCGATGATGGTCTCCATCGTCTCTGCGTCAGACGAGACGCGGAAGGTCGGGTCCTCATCAGAGAGCTTCTTGAGCGCCATGCCCATGCGCTCCTGGTCGGCCTTGGTCTTTGGTTCGATACGCATCGAGACGACGGGCTCAGGGAACTTGATCTCCTCAAGGATGATCGGGTCCTCCTCGCTACAAAGCGTATGCGAGGTCTTTGCGTCTTTCAGTCCAACGGCAGCAGCGATCTCTCCTGCATATACCTCTTTCACCTCTTCACGCTTATCTGCTTGAAGGCGGACGATGCGGCCAAGGCGCTCTTTACTGCCCGTCGAGGAGTTATAGATATACGAGCCTGCCTCAACCTTGCCCGAGTAGACGCGGAAGAAGGTCAGCGCGCCGACGAACGGGTCGGTCTGGAGCTTGAAGGCGAGCGCGCAGAACGGCTCGTTGTCGTCAGCGTGGCGTAGCACTTCCTCACCCGTTTTCGGATTGATGCCTTTGACTGCTGGGATGTCGAGCGGCGACGGGAGATACTCGACAACCGCATCGAGCACAAGCTGGACGCCTTTGTTCTTCAAAGCACTTCCGGTAAATACCGGAACGATCTTGTTGTCGATAACCGCTTTGCGGAGGATTTTTTTCAATTCTTCGAGCGATGGCTCTTTGCCGTCGAGGTAGGCGCCCATCGCGGTCTCGTCCTCGGAAACTATTTTTTCGATAAGTTCGGCGCGATACTTTTCAACGTCGGCTTTGAGATTTTCAGGAATAGTGGCATCACGACGGACGGTCTGGCCCATGTCGCCATCAAAGTAGACTGCCTCACGAGTAAGGAGATCAATGACGCCCACGTGTTCTCCCTCTTCCCCGATAGGTATCTGCATACGGACAGCGTTTTTGGTCAGCCTGTCCAAGATCGATTTGTAAGAACGTTCGAAAGAGGCACCAGTGCGGTCGAGCTTGTTGATGAAGCAGATGCGCGGCACCTTGCCCTCATCAGCGTAACGCCAGTTGGTCTCGGACTGCGGCTCAACGCCTGCGACCCCGTCAAAGACGACGACGGCGCCGTCGAGTACGCGCAAGCTACGCTTCACCTCGACGGTAAAGTCGATGTGGCCCGGGGTGTCGATGATATTGAAACGGATCTTCTTGCTCGTATCTTTCTTATCGAGCTCGCCGGTCGGCGTCCAGAAGCAGGTGACCGCGGCAGCCGTGATGGTGATGCCACGCTCGCGCTCCTGCTCCATCCAGTCAGTGGTCGTCTCGCCCTCGTGCACCTCGCCTATCTTATGCTGGCTGCCGGTGTAGTAGAGGACGCGCTCGGACGTGGTGGTCTTGCCCGCATCGATGTGGGCGATGATACCGAAGTTGCGTACTCGATCGAGCGGATAGTCGCGTGCCATTTTTTTAAAAATTATTTATCCTTATCTAGATGATCGTAGTCCCTCGCGTCAAAACCCTCTTCGACGTACCTTTCCGCCCTCTCAAGTGCTTTGCGTGCCCTGCTTTCGGAGTTTCTTTGTGCACGATCAGCAACCAATGTGGGCTTCCCTTCCAACATAGTCCTTACCACGCGAGATGAGCGAAGGCACGGTTGCTCTCTGCCATGCGCTGGACATCCTCGCGCTTCTTGATTGCTGTACCTTGGTTGTTGGACGCGGCAATGAGCTCGTCAGCGAGCTTCATATGCATCGGCTTGCCTTTGCTCCCACGTGCCGCCCCGATGATCCAACGGAGGGCCAAAGAACGGCGGCGCTCAGGGCGCACCTCGCGCGGTACCTGATAGTTGGCACCGCCCACGCGGCGGCTGCGCACCTCAACTGATGGGCTAACGTTGGTGATAGCGGTCTCAAAAACGACCATCGGATCGAGCTTCTCGTCGCGCTTCCTGATCTCATCGAGAGCTGCATACACCACCGTACGAGCGGTCGTCTTTTTGCCATCAAGCATGACGGAGTTGATGAATCGGGCTAAAAGTTCCGAATCGTACTTGGAGTCCGGAGCGACGATGCTCTTCTTATTGAGTTTGCGTCTCATACGTGATTATTTCTTTGCGGATGCGCGCTTTGCTCCGTAACGGCTTCTGCTCCGGCGGCGCTTCTCGATGCCGGCGGCATCAAGGCGTCCGCGGACTATCTGATAGCGGAGCGACACGTCCTTCACGCGGCCGCCGCGGATCAGCACGACGGAGTGCTCCTGCAGGTTGTGCCCTTCTCCAGGAATATAGGCCGTGACCTCCATGCCGTTCGTCAGGCGCACGCGAGCGATTTTGCGGATAGCGGAGTTCGGCTTACGAGGGGTCTTGGTGGTCACCTTGACGCACACGCCGCGTTTGAAGGGTGAGGGGTAGAAGGTCGGACGGTTCTCCAGCACGTTAAAACCACGCGACAGAGCGATGGTTTTTGATTTGGCTTTTGGGCTCTTGCGAGGCCGTTTGCGCAATTGGTTGATGGTTGCCATTTGAAAAATCTGCTCGAAAGCAGTAGGGCTACTATACAAGGAGCCCTCGATAAATGCAATAGAAACGCTCTATCCTCCGACAATGAAGAGAAAAAGGAACTTAACAAGGCTGGAAAGGAAGGGCCAAAGCAGATAGATGGCGACGAGGGAGACGCCGATAAGGGCAAAAGGCCCGAGCGCGTAGGTCGCACTCTCCAATCTGCCATAGGCCTGGCTTAGCTGGTACGGAAGGATGGACCGAAGCACCTTTGAGCCATCGAGCGGGGGAAGCGGAATGAGGTTGTAGATCGCGAGTACCAGGTTGGCATAGACTACCGTCACGCACACGGTGAGGAGAGAGCCTGAGATGAGGCCTGTGGGTACGCCAAAGCGCAGAATGAGACCGAAGACGAGAGCAATAAAAATATTAGTGAGCGGACCTGCTGCGGCAACGAGCGCTTCGGCCCACTTCCCTCCTCGCTTAAGGTTGTAGGGGTTATACGGAACGGGCTTGGCCCACCCGATGAGGAACGGCGAGCCCGTGAGCGCGAGGATGCCGGGCACTAGGATAGAGCCGACCGGGTCGATATGCGGCAAGGGGTTAAGTGTGAGCCTGCCGGCATAGCGAGCGGTCGAGTCGCCGAGCCAGTCGGCAACGAAGCCGTGCGCCACCTCATGAAAGATGATGGAGAGTATGACGATACCGATACCTACAATGAAGGTCGTTGGGTCCATCGCTCTAGTATAGCGCCCTCGTGGTACACTCGCGACATGCAGCGGGAGAAAGTGTACATATATGGTAAGCACGCGGTTGCCGAGGCGGTGCTCCATGCACCGCATGTGGTAAAGAAGGTATTTATTGCGCCGACATTCGATGATGCAAAAGTCATCGCGGCTATCAATGCCCAAAAAATCCCAACAGCCGTGTTAAAAGGAAATGAGCTTGGCAGCGACGCGGCACACCAAGGGCTCGTTGCTATCATCGAAGCCGAGTCGTTGCTGATGCACTTTGAGACATTCCTGGAAAAACTCGACCTTTCGAAAAAGCCGGCGCTCGCGCTGCTCGGCGAGGTACAGGACCCCCACAACGTAGGCGCGGTCATCCGTAGCGCGGCAGGCCTTGGCCTCTCGGGTGTCCTCATTCCCGAGCACCGCCAGGCGCCGATTACCGGCGCGGTGGTCAAAGCGTCCGTCGGCATGTCCTTCCGCATACCTCTTATAGCCATAGGTAACGTCAACCAGGCTGTCAGGCTCTTGAAAGAAAAAGGCTTCTGGATCTACGGCCTTTCGGGCGAAGGAGCGCAGACCCTCGCTGAAGAGAAATTCACCGAACCGTCGGTGTTCGTCATCGGGAACGAGGGCGAGGGCATCCGGGAGAAGACGCAGGAACTCTGCGATGTGATGCTCAAGATACCGATGCACTCGCGGACCGAGTCGCTCAACGCCTCTGTTTCCGCGGCGATCGTGTTTTATGAGTGGAGCACGCAGCACCCCGAAGCATTGAGATGAGAAAGAAAAAAGATTTTTGGGATGCTGAATATAAGAGCCCGGGGCACCTCGCGCTCTCGACCGAGCCTTCGGAAGACTTGGAAAAATTTACCCGCTACCTTGTACGCGAATATGGCAAGAAATTCCTGAACGTAACGACCTTGGTCGCAGACCTCGGCTGTGGGAACGGGCGCAACCTCATCTACCTCGCGAAGAAATTCGGCATTCACGGCGTGGGCTACGACACGTCGAAAGAGGCGCTCATGCAGGGACGCGCCGCGACCGCGGCGCAGGAGCTACCGCTCATCTTCGAAGAGCGCTCTATAGCAAAGCCGATTCCCCTCGGCGACGAATCGGTGCTGATCGCGCTCGATATGATGAGCTCGCACGTACTCCTCCGCTCGGAGCGCGAGGCGCTCCGAGCGGAAATCCTGAGGGTACTGAAGCCGGAAGGATGGTTATTTTTCAAATCGTTCCTCCTCGACGACGACGCTCACGCCAAGCGCCTCTTGCGCGAGAATCCGGCGCAAGAGGAGGGCATGTATATTCATCCAGAAATCGGCACCGCCGAGTACGTCTGGACAGAGGAAGCGCTGCGCGATTTTTATGAGCCGTATTTCACCATTCATCACTTGGAAAAATCCTTCAAGCATAAGCATGTGGACGGCAGCGCATGGAAACGCCGTACCATTTGCGCGTATCTTCAGAAGGCCTAGTGTTGTAGCAAGAGAGATTTGAGAGTACCCTATACGATCATGGAAAGTCCCAAAATAGTCTTTGTCTCAGGGCGCAGGGGGCGTCCTGCAGCCCCTCTCTCATGGCGCTGCCCCAAATGCGGGCACTTGAAATTTTGGATGGTGACCATATGTGCCAAATGTAAGAGGGACAGACCCGGGACCGATAATCCGCAGTAGACTTTTCTTCTTTCGGAAGCCATGGTACTCTAGCGGACTATGGCAAAGATGTGCGCCGTGACTGGAAAGAGCACTCTCGTCGGAGGACGGTATAGCAACCGTACCCGCGCAACGCAGTTCAACCCCTGCGGCAAGGTACGCCGCAAGGCCAACCTCCAGCGTCACAAGATATACGTCTCCGAACTGGGCAAGCATGTCTCCGTCCTCCTCTCCGCAAAAGCGGTTAAGACTATCGCGAAGCGCGGCGCTTTCAAGACCTTGAGCAAAGCAGGCGTTATATAGATATGAAACGCTTTGCAACTATCATCGCCATTATTACCTCCATTAGACTGGGGAGTGTTTTGGCACAGTAATTAAAAAATAGAGAATCGGCCAACACTCCCCGTCGGGAGTGTTTTTATTTAAAATTACAAAAACGTATGAACAGATTTGAGATAAAGAGAGTTATGGGGGGTGGAGAGGGATGGCTCGGTTATTGCTCAAAAAATTGTGGTTATTCTGTCTTTGTAGATGAGCCACACAATCACACGGTATACGGCGACGTGCATTATTACAGTCACAAGAAATGTCCTAAACGCTGAGTTTAATTTTTCAGAAATAACTTTTGACCGTCCGACTGGAAAGTGACTCTTCCCTGCGTGCAGGTATCAAATGTCGGGATGCTGAGGCTTTGGAATAATTCAACAACAACCGGCGCAGGATGCCCGTAGCGGTTGTTGCATCCGCGGGAGAAGACGGCATAGGTCGGACTCACCGCTTGGACAAACGCGAGCGCGCTCGAATTTTTTGAACCGTGGTGCCCGGCTTTCAGAACGTCGCTATGTAATGAATCCCCGTCGAGCGAGACGAGTTGCAATTCCTGTTTTTGGGGCAAGTCGCCCGTAAGCATGAACGAGGTTGCGCCATATACGACATGCAAGACTATTGAACCGCTGTTAGTATCTTTGATCTTTGCTAGGTCGGCATCGTTAGGATAGAGCACGTCGGCGTATGCCCCGCCACCGAGGAGAAGGCGCATGCCACTGCGCGCGAGGATATCCTTTGCCGAAGAATGTTGCACCGCAGCGACGACCGCTTGTGCAGCGCGTGTATCGTTCGGTATGCCGGGCTCGAGAAAATCTTTTACGCTGTAGCGTGCCAGCACGTCCGGGATACCGCCGATGTGATCCTGGTCTGGATGCGTCTCAACGACGGCATCAATAGAACGGTCAAAAAACGGCATCACGCTACCGAGCTCGCGCAAGACCGAGCGGTCTGGTGGGCCTGCATCGACGAGCATCTGTATACCCGTCGGCCCTTCTATAAATAGAGAGTCGCCCTGGCCTATATTAAGGAATGAGACGGAGAGTCCGTGGTGGGTAGGAAGGGTCCAGACGAAGATATTTCCCAGAACGAGCAAACCTATCAGGAAAAACCGTGTCATGTGATAATGGTAGCGTACTTAAAAAATAATCTATGTACACACCAAAAACATTTAACTTTGGAGCTCTCGATGGTATCTCGCCTAAGCAACTTGAGGTGCATGTAAAACTCTACGAAGGATACGTGAAATTTCTTAATACACTGGACGATACCATCGTGGACCTGATGAAAGATTCCGAGAAGAACGCGTATGCGCTCGGCGAGGTCAACCGCCGCCGAGGCTTCGAGTTCGACGGGATGCGGATGCATGAGCACTACTTTGCACAGTGGGAGGGCAACGCCTCACCCATTTCAGGGAATCTGGAAGATGCGCTCGCGAAGCAGTACGGCTCATACGAGGCATGGGAGGCGCAGTTCAAAGCGGTCGGCATGACGCGCGGCATCGGCTGGGCGGTACTCTACTACGACCCGACTGGGAAAAGATTTCATAACGCATTCCTTGGTGACCACGAAGTAGGTCAGCTCACCGGGATACCCGTCATCCTCGCGCTCGACATGTGGGAGCACGCATACATGGTGGACTACCTCCCGGCAGAAAAGAAAAAATATGTCGATGCCTTCTTTAAAAACCTGAACGGGAACGTGGTGGAAGAAAGATTCCATGGGTCTTGAAGACAGGGATAGGAGACGATTGACCGAAGAGGAGCGCATCGCTCAATGGCAAGGAGGGACGTGGGAGGAAGAGATGGTGTATGAGGATGGCCTACCCCCTCCCTTGCCTACGGTAGAGGTAACGACGATTGTACCAGCATATCGCGAGCTAGAGAATGGCAACTTTTGGCGATTGCTACAGAACGCCTGCGAACAGGAATTGGGTGCGGAAAAATTCGAAGTAATCCTGGTCGTGAATAACAAGCTTCGTTCTGCAGAACGTGGCGCCGATGATTTTAAAGAGAATCAGAATTTATTGCTAGTATGCCGGACCTTGCAAGAAGCAATTGCGAGCTTCAAAAAATCGGTTTCCCTTGAAGAAATCTGTTCAAGCGCCTTCCGAACGATAGAGAATAGCGGTATTGAGCTTTCCGATTGGGAAAAAGAGATATTTAAGAAAGCTGTCCGAAAAGGTGTACGTTTCTTTGCCATTGATGCAAGTAGCGAGGATCGTGTCCCGTTTGATGAAAGTGAAGGCCTCAATATGATAGGAGTTGCTCGGCAAATCGGAGCGAGGATCGCCTACCGGCGCTACCACCAGCACGGACATCAGGACACAGGCCTTATCGATTTTATCGATGCCGACTGCGGTTTTCCGCCCAACTATTACAGAAAAATTATCGAGGCGGCAGCCACATACGAATCGGAGAACGGATTCGTCAAGGAAATAAAAACATACGCGCCGGAAATCCCGGAGTGGCGCTCATTACCACCCTTAGACCGTGTCGGGCACCTTTTCCACTACCTGCGCCAAAATATAACGACACGACAAAGGAAGTACGATGACACCGATATGCACCATGCTCCGAGCCCGATCGTCAGAGCTTCATTTTTTAAAGAGATTGGCGGGTATTATTTTGATACGTCTAACGAAGACTACCAATTCGCGCGACTAGTGAAAAGTAAAACGAAAACAGCTCCTGTGCGAGGGACGCATGTCCGGCTTTCAGATCGCATGAGCGAAAACGGAGTCGACGGCTATAGATGGTATGGGCCTTCAATCGGAAGTGGGATGACAGAATCGCCTGAAAAATTTGCAACGTATTTTGATCCGACAAATCTAGACACTCTGGAAGGAGGAGAGCAGGGTTATCGAACGCTTATCGAAGGGGTTTTAAAATATGATACTGCCTACGAGGAAGATTCTACCTACAGAGATTTCAGGAAAAAACGCTGGGAAGAGGAGGTCGCGCAATCGAAAAGAAGGGTGCCCGCCTTCAAGGCGACCATACATGTGTTGGTTGACGTCATCCAGAAGGTGCGTCCGACCCCCGAGACTTTCAGTGACAGGAAGAATTTCAAAGCATGGCTTAATAGAAACCTGAAAGGGAGATTGGATGCAAAGACAATTGACACCTTGTTACGGAATCCGATAATGATGATTGCGATGGTCACTGTCATGAAACTTATGCAAGAAGAAGGAGACCGTGCAAAACTTGGAGTCGCCCCCGACTTGGCACTGGAAGCTGCATCGTGGAATTTTTTTGAAAAGTACCTCCCCGAATACTGTGTGGAATTGTCTGACGCAGAACCAGATTATGACCTGATGCGCAAAGAGATGCAGAATGACCGGCTACCGACGGGTTACTCGCTTCGATATATCACCCATCTTGTCCGAGCACAGCGTGATCATAGAGTCGAGAGAAAGTTTAAAAAAGATCGGCGATGAGTTCCGTCCCGCTACTGGGGATGTCGTAACAAAAAGATTTTCTGCTTGAAACGGAAAAGCCACGCGCCCGCGGCTATATAGATGAGCGCAGTGAGTGAGAGCGCTACCCACATCATTTCTGTCGGGATGTGTATTGCAGCAAACGGAAGTGAACCGAGGAAAACGGCAACGTGGATGATGTAGGTGAGGATGCCATAGGCGATCGTTGAAACGGGAAACGCGACTATCGGGGAGATAAGTGCGAGGAGAGTAGCGACAAACCCGGCGAGCATTGCGGCGGGGATCGCGGGGAGGACGAACACGTTGGCGACAAGCGAGACGAGCGAAACACTACCGACTGAAACAATAAGCAGCGGTAAAACGGTAATCTGCGTGGCGATGGTTGTTGCAAGAATCTCGCGAAAGCCAAATTTCTCCGTTGCAAAGGTACTATTTTTTGCAATCGGCTCACTAAAGAGGATTAGCCCGAGCGTCGCTAAGATGGAAAGCTGATAGGAGAGGTCATAGAGCACGAGGTATGGGTTCCACACTGCCATGCCCGCAGCTGCAATGAGTAATATACGCAAGGCGTCCGTTGGCCGATGCAGAGCCTGCGCGAGGATAACGATGAGCGCCATGATCGACGCGCGGATGGTGGTCTCTGAGGCTCCGGTCATAATGGCAAAGGCGATTATGCCAACGACCGCAACAGTAAGCACAGCCGCGCGGGGCAAAAACCGCGCCGCAACGAACATGATTGCCGCGATAACGAGTGAGACGTTGTACCCGGAGAGTACGATGATGTGCACCACGCCTGCGTTACGGAATGCCTGCGTGATGGAGTCTCCCAACGATTGCTTTTCCCCGAGGAGGAGGCCGGCGAGGAGTGCGCTTTCAGGTTCGGGCAGTGCACGCTCGATGCCGCGGATAAAAAAGTGCTTGACGGAGAGGAGCGACGCCGTAACGATACTCCCCTCTCCGTGGCTCAGTACTGTCGTATGTGCGAAAGAGAGTTGGTGAGTGATTCCGTGCGCACGGAGATATTTTGGATAGTCGAAGGTTCGGCCCAAGTCGGTCTCAAAAGGCTCGGGCCTCTTGAGCGTGCCCTCGGCGAGGACGCGGTCGCCATACGCAACTTTCTCGAACGGTCCTAGGGATACAAGAACGCGCCCAGATTCCTTTACCAAAATGCCGTTAATCGCCAACACGTCGAGCGTGAGTTGTGTTGTCGCTCCGCGCACGTCGGGATCAACAATGACGACACCTTCTATTTTTACGTGCGGACCGACTACAGCATCAAGCTCAGGCGTCAGCGGCGCCGGCGCAAAGATTGACCAGAGCGCGGCACCAATAAGGATGAGGACACAGAGGAACGGGACACCGTTAGCGGCCTTGGTCCATTGCATGGTTGGCGAGCGCATCGGCTCGCTTGTTGTACTCGCGGCGCACGTGCACGAAGGAGATATGCGGGAATGACTCAATAATAACCCCACGCACCACGGCATGTTTTGACTTGAGAACAGGATTCTTCACTTTGTATTCACCTTTCATCTGCTTCACTATGAGCTCGGAGTCCATCTTGACCGTGACTGGCTCGACGACTGGGTTGCCGAGGAGTATGCGCACCTTCTCGAGCGCGAGGATAAGCGCCTCATACTCGGCAAAATTGTTCGTCTGTATGCCGAGGAATTTTGAAACGTGACCGATCTCTTTCTCCCCGTGGTAAATAGCAGCGCCTGCACCTGAAGGACCCGGATTGCCGCGGCTGCCGCCATCGGTAAATATAGTCACGGCCTTATTCATTGGCGTATTCTACCTTTCTTGTTACACTTCGGCCATTACGCGAGTAACTCCTCTTATATGTGTGGAATCTTCGCCTACACCGGCGCACAAGGGAAAGATGCAGGCAAGGTCCTCCTCGACGGCCTGTTGTCACTTGAGTACCGCGGCTATGATTCTGCCGGCATCTTTACGCCCGAGTCGGGGAGCATAAAGTCGCCCGGCGCCGTTGCTGAGTTGCGCAAAAAAATCCCGACGGGCTTCGGTGGGAAAAGCGGCATCGCTCACTTACGCTGGGCAACACACGGCGAGCCGAATGAAAAAAACGCTCACCCGCACCAAGATTGCACCGGCGAGCTCTGGATCGTCCATAACGGCATCATCGAAAACTTCAAAGAGTTGAAAGAAAAGCTCGCGCACGCGGGGCACCGCTTCGCCTCAGACTCCGACACGGAAGTCCTCGCTCATCTCGTGGAGGAGCATTTGAAAAAAGAAAAGAACTTCGAGAAGGCCGCGCTGGCCGCGCTCAACGACCTCCGCGGCACTTACGGCATCGCGCTCCAGTACAAAGGCGAGCCGGACAAGCTCATTGCCGCACGCATGGGCTCCCCCATCGTGATAGGCCTCGGAGACGGAGAACATTTCATCGCCTCCGACCCCTCGCCCATCCTGCCGCACACCAAAAAAGTCGTCTTTCTTGAGGACGGCGAAGTTGCGGTGCTCACCCCGCACAAACACTCGATCTACAAACTGAACGCGGAGAAGGTAGACCGTACGCCGACCGAGATCGACTGGAGCCCTGAGGAGGCACAAAAGGGCGGGTACGAACATTTCATGCTCAAAGAAATAATGGAGGGGCCGGAAGTCGTCGAAAATACCTTACGCGGCAGAGTCATCGCCGAAAAAGGAATGGTGAAGCTCGGCGGCCTTGAAGCGGTCGCGAAAGAACTCGCGAGCATCGAGCGCGTCATCATCGTCGGCTGCGGGACCGCATACTACGCCGGGCTCGTCGGCGAGTACATGCTCGAAGAGTTCGCCGGCATACCTGTCGAGGTGGAACTGGCGAGCGAATTCCGCTACCGCGCGCCCGTGCTCAACCAGAAAACCGCGCTCATCGCCATCTCCCAGTCCGGTGAAACGCTTGATACGCTAGAGGCTATTCGCGAAGGCAAGCGCAAAGGCGCGCTGACCCTCGGTATCGTGAACGCCGTTGGCTCGACGATTGCGAGAGAGACGGACGCGGGCGTCTATAATCACGCCGGCCCGGAAGTAAGCGTCGCCTCCACCAAAGCGCTGGTCTCTCAGCTGACCGCGCTCGCGCTCTTTACCGTCTTCCTCGGACGCCAGCGCGCGATGTCGGAGGAGACAGGAAAGGAGATAACCGCGGAGTTGAAAAAACTTCCTGCAAAATTAAAGGCTATCCTTGGGCGTACGGCAGATATTGAAGTGCTTGCGAAAAAATACGCATCCTCGCGCGATTTTCTTTTCATTGGTCGTAAATACAACTACCCCGTCGCACTTGAAGGCGCCATCAAGCTCAAAGAGATCTCCTACGTCCACGCCGAAGGCTATAGCGCCGGAGAGATGAAGCACGGTCCCATCGCGATGATAGACGAGCACTTCCCCACCTTTGCGCTCGCACCGCACGACAGCGTGTATGAAAAAGTCGTCTCGAACATACATGAGCTTAAGGCGCGCAAAGGACCCGTCGTGGCACTCGTTACGGAAGGCGATACGAGAGTCGCAGAGCTCGCTGATGACGTCATTGCGGTGCCGAAGACGCTCGAGATGCTCTCGCCGATACTCAACGTTGTCCCGCTCCAGCTTTTTGCCTACTACTTTGCAAAAGAAAAAGGTTTGAACGTCGACCGTCCGCGCAACCTCGCGAAGTCAGTGACCGTCGAATAACTTTTAAACTGAAATATTTTCTAGCCGTAGCCGTAGCTCCCTTCTGCCGGCAAAATAGGAACGCTCGATACATGCGTCAACGGTGCAGACGTCACCCGCTGACATGAGCGCGATCGTGTCTTTGAAGGGAGTGCGTGGAACAAAAAACGCGACTGCCTGTGCCTGCCTCCCGCTTAAGTCGGTGAGGGTGAGGCGGACATGCTCCTTGTGCGCTCCAAAAAAAGTAAAAGCATAGACAGTGACGTTAGTGAAACGGAAGATGGGTTTCGGATTGTGCTGACCGAAGGGTGCGAGCGAGCGCAGCGCCTCATACGCGCTATCGGTCACCTCAGAGAGCGTGATGACTCCTTCGATGTTCCCTTCTTCAGGGAGCGGCGCAGGCAACCCCTCGACGAGGTTCAATTTATCGTTGATAGATTGAAGCGCATTCTGCAACTTTGAAGGAAGTTCGTGTATGGCCTCGGGTAGGACGGAAAATCCTCCGGAGAACTCATGCCCTCCGAAGTCGAGAAAGGCGTCCTTCGCCTCGGTCATTAATGTCACAATGTTCACCGAGCCGTCAGAGCGGCATGAGCCTTTTATAAGCTCGCCATCTTTGCCCCAAAGGCATACTGTCTTCTGATAGGTCTCTACTACCGAGGTCGCGGCAATGCCGAGGAGCGATGGACGCCATGAGGAATGACCCATGACGATCACATCTCCGAGGTTCGACATAAGTTCGATCTTCTGTTTCACCTCTTTTGCAACGCGCATACCCTCAAGCTTCCTGTCTTTATTGAGTTTCACTAATTCTTTTGCCAGTTCCTTCGCCCGTTCGGGCGAGTCGGTGGTCAAGAGCTCAAACGCGAGCTTCGGGCTCTTCATGCGCGAGGCTGCGTTGATCTTCGGCGCGATACTGAAAGCGATATCATCTTCCGTGACCGTTCTCTGTGGTATCTTCTCAGCCTCAAGGAGAGCGACGAGCCCGGGCCGGCGGCCTTTGTGCAGCACCATAAGGCCGTAGCGGACGAGAGCGCGGTTCTCCCCGGTGAGCGGCACCATATCAGCCACGGTCGCTATGGCGACGAGGTCGAGAAGCCACTTCTCCCATCCTTCGGTGAGATCAAAATCTCCTTTTTGTATGAGCGCCTCGACGAGTTTGAAAGCCGTGCCAGTGCCACAGAGCCCTTTGAAGGGATACGTGTCGTCATGCCGATGCGCGTTAATTACCGCGAGCGCATCAGGCAGTGTTGCTTGCGGCAAGTGATGGTCGGTAATGATGACATCGATGCCGAGCTCCTTCGCACATGCAGTCTCTGCAACGTCCGTGATGCCGCAGTCGACCGTGATAATGAGTGAAACGCCCTGCTTTTTAATATTTTTTATTCCGTCTTCATTCAATCCGTACCCTTCGCTCCGCTCCGGCACATAGGTGAGTACCGGATACTCGATCTGGTGAAAAAAATCGAACAGGAGGGACCCGCCAGGGATGCCATCGCAGTCGTAATCGTGCCATATACAGATGGTCTCGCCTTGCTCTATCGCCGTGAGGATACGCGCGACGGCCTTGTCCATATCCTTCAATAGGAACGGATCGTGCCTATCGTTATAGACCGGATTTAAAAATAGTTCCTGATCCTCGATATGCCTGTTGAGAAGGACGCGTTCGACGAGCGGATGGAGGAGGGACATGAAGAAATGGTAGCATGGGGGATATGGAAAAAGATTGCGTCTTCTGCAAGATCGTCAGCGGCGAAATCCCTTCAACGAAGATCTACGAAGATGAGAACACGCTTGCCTTTCTTGATATCCGACCGGTGAATCCTGGCCATACGCTCGTCATACCGAAGGAGCACTATAGGAATATTCTTGATATACCTGAAGACGAGTGGGAGCACGTCGCAAAAACCGCACGAATCGTTGCAAGGGCAGTCAAAGCCGGGGCGGGTGCAGAGGGCGTGAACGTAAGCTCAAGCCATGAACCGTCTGCCGGGCAAGAAGTCTTCCATCTCCATCTCCATATCATCCCGCGGTTTTCATCAGACGGCCTGAAACACTGGCCTCAAGGAGCATATAAAGAGGGCGAG
Organism: Candidatus Kaiserbacteria bacterium; assembly: GCA_023269035.1. GTDB lineage: Bacteria > Patescibacteriota > Minisyncoccia > Phycocordibacterales > Phycocordibacteraceae > Phycocordibacter. The sequence continues at coordinate 17,060 of JAHFMJ010000006.1, forward strand.
GCACAGATGGTCGCAGAAAAAATCAAGAACGCGTTGCCTTAGAGCTCTCGAGCGCCTCGATGCCCGGCAGTGTGCCGTTCGCGAGGAAGTCGAGCATCGCGCCCCCGGCCGTCGAGACGAAGGTGAAATCTTTTTCGAGCCCGAGATCCTGGATGGAAGCGAGCGTGTCGCCGCCGCCGACTATCTTCGTGCCCTGAGCTTTCGCGATGAAGCTCGCGAGTATGTCGGTGCCCTCGCGGAAGCCGTTCTCGAAGTTGCCCATCGGGCCGTTCCAGAGGATCATGCGTGCCTTGTCGATGTATGGCTTGAGCGCGGCTATTGAGCGCGGCGCGATATCGGAAATAGTCTCGCCCTCGCCGACATTATCGGCCTGCACATCGTCCCGTCCATCCACCGTCGCGACGGAAACCTCGGTGGGGAGGAGAATCTTTGAGTCGTTAAGGAGCCGTGACGCAACGTCTGTCCCTGAAGCGAGCGACTTGCCTATCTCGTAGCCTTTCGCAAGGAAAAAATCATTGGCGAGCGCGCCTCCGACAAAGACGTGGTCATATTTTTTCAGTAACGTCTGCAGGAGCGGTACTTTGGTCTCGAGCTTCTTGCCGCCGAGGATCGCAAGGGAAGGGCTCTGCGGAGTGAGTGCGGGAGTGAGGCCTTCCAGCTCCGCGAGGAATTGGAACCCGGCGTACGATGGGAGGAATTTCGGAACGCCTATGATCGAGGCGTGCGGTCGATGCGCTGTGGTGAAATCGTCATCAACGTACATATCTGCCATCGACGTAAGCTCTCGTACGAAATGCTCATCATTTGCCTTTTCTCCTTTGTCCCAACGCAGGTTCTCAAGCATCAACGATTGTCCGTCCTTGAGGGCGAGGGCGGCGGCGTGCGCTTTAACGCCGGCGATATCATCGACGTAAACCAGTGCGATCTTCTTCTTGAGGTAGTCAAAGACTGGCTTGAGAGAGCCGGTCGTTTCGCTTCGATGGCTTGCAAGTATCACCCGCGCTCCGCGCGCGGTCAAAAATTCGATGGTCTTGAGCGCGCGGTCGAGCCGGAAGGTATCGGAAACCGCGCCCTGCTCCATGGGCACGTTGAGTGCGGTGCGTACGAGCACCCGTACACCAGAGAGATCACCAAGCTCATTCACCGACCTTATTTCCATGCGCGGATGATAGTGGTGAACTCCTGTGGGTCGACGCTGGCGCGACCGATGAGGAAGCCTTGGACACCGCCTGTTTTCACAAACCCCTCTGCACTCTCGGCATTGACGGAGCCTCCGTAGATGATGCGCACCTTGAGCGCCTTCTCGCGGCCCCAGAGCTCTGCCAAGGTCTTGCGTATGAACATTACCGCCTCCGCAACGATTCGCGGTGAAGGCGGCTCTGCGTTACCGATGGCCCAGAGCGGATCGTAGGCAATGGTGAGACGTGAGACGTCACTAAGCTCGATGCGCGCGAGCGATTGCTTAACGTTCTTCGCGAGGTGAGCGAAATGTCCGCCTTCCTGGTCGCGCTCCAATTCTCCTACACAGACGATAGCGCGAAGCCCTGCGGCAAGCCCGGCAGCAGCCTTTTTGGCAACAATCTCGTCGGTGTCTCCGAGCAGTCGCCTCTCAGCATGCCCGATGATCACATACTCGAGACCTGAATTGACAAGCGCGCGGGGAGAAGCCTCGCCGGTATGTGCACCACTTTCTTCAGTGAACGCATCCTGTGTACCGAACGTGATGCGCTTCCCGCCATATCCGGCACGGAGCGCGACAGCAAGAGGTATTTGCGGACAGACAACAACCTCTGCTTTCATTCCTCGCGGCAATCCCTTATCGATGCCACGGAGCAACTTCTTCCCTTCCGCTATCGAGTTGATGTAGAGCTTCCAATTGCCGACGACCAGCGATTTCATCCGCAAATCGTAGCATGCCCGAGTACTTTTTTCAGAACGGGATGGTCTGGTCTTGCCAGAGGACGAATTTGTAGTCGTCAGAGGTCGCCGGGGTGAACGGCGGCGGGCCTGCAGCGAGCGTGCGGTCGTAGGAGTCAGTACGTTGGCTGTACCCGGAGAGAAAAGTACCTCCGCCAGAGGTCCATTTGGTGCCGGTACGGCCGTTGCTGACGATGGTACCGGTGGTATTCAACGTTGAACGAGTAACATACGAATCGAGCGCGGCAGGAAGGCCCTCATTGCCGGAGTGACCGCTATCGCACTCGTTCGCACAATAGTAATTCCTTCCAAATCGCCCCTTCTGCGCGATAAAGATGCCATTAAGGTTCATAACGTCCGGCGACTGGAGCGAGATAAGCACATCCTGTTCCCCGATCGCAGTAAGTCCGTCGCCGGACGTGTGTGCGTAGGTGATGTTGTTGGATATGACGATGCTCCTATCGACATTCGCCTGTACGACATCGGCCGCCGCGAGCGTTACCTTGCCGCTCACCGTACCTTCGATCCATGCATTGTCCTCGACAAAAATGACCGGGCATGCGGGATTGATGGCGTAGTTCGTCGGTGAAGAAACTGAGGACATAATAGTCCTCTCTTGGGTCCAGTCAGCGGTCAAGCCTGTCGGATTGCCCCAGATCTGGGTAGTTCCCACAACGGGGTAGACATCGAACGTACCATTGTTTTTGAAGACTATCTTGTACCCATAATGTCCGTTCCCCGACTGTGGAAGATAGGTACCGCTTGATGTTGCATACCCTTTGAGCTTAACCAGGTCAACCGAGATGCCGTTGAAATCGATCGGTGTCGTAGGGTACTTCCACAAATTAGTCGGCCCGCCAGCGCCAAAGACGCCCGCCTTGGTCGCGTTCGGACTGCAGCCGAATGAGCTGGTGCACAGCCACGTGGCAACGCCGGAGGAGACGGTCGCATTATGCGTCCCGTCCATGCGCACGCCGCCGTTGCTGTGGTAGGGCCCGCTGATGACGCGGTCCGCGCCCGCCCAGACGTTCGAGTTGACGATGTAGGAGTACTCGGCGACCGAGGGGCGAGTATATTTTGCAAACAATGTCCGCGCATAATTCGGGTCAGCTGCAGAAGAGCCCTTGGAGGTGATAGAGACATCCGTCACGGACCCGCAGAACGTGCTGCCGCCGATCGTAAGAGAAAAACTACCGAGCGTCCCTCCCTCGGGGTCAGGGACGGTGTGGACGTAGGGCCCGGCGCTATTCGTACCGTCCTTCAGGTCATTCGGGAAGTGCGCAAGATGCCATCGATAGTACTCGAGGCCTGCTTCGGCGATGTTCGCGGCCTTTTGGCGATTTTCATTCGCGAGCTGCAATTTTTTCTGCACGAAGATGTAGCCGGTGAGTGCCGCGATAAGCGTCATGAAAACAGCCGAGAAGACGAGAACCAGAAGGACGAAGTAGCCGCGAGGAGTTTTTTTCATTGTGGACGTAGGTTACGGAGTGTCGCGCTTGAGCGGAGGGTGAACTCGCCTGGCGCATGCAGCGGCGTCACGTCGACGACCAGGCTTATCGTGACCGAGACTACCTTGGCTATCTGCGCCGGATCGACGATCTCGGTACTGCTCGCATCATAGTAGCGGAATACCGAGACCGCGTCGCCGAAGTTACGCACGTAATTAGAGACCGTCGAGGTAGCGGCGGCACCGACATACTTCGGCGGAGTTCCTGATGAGACGAGTACGGAACGATAGAGTGAGGTATTTTTGAGTTCATACCGGATCTTCTCGACCGGCGAAGTTCGGTCCACATCGGAATAGAAAGTGATAGAGGACGAGGCTATAGAAGCAAGCGGGTATGAGCCGTCGTCGCCATACGTCGACTCGCGCAAGTCATGCACCAACACCTGGATGCCGCGTTCGGCATTTTGCACCTGGACCGCCTCTTCGAAGCTCGACGTGTTTGCTCGGTAGAACGTGAGGACCGAATTGACGATCATAGTCATCACCATAGTGAAGATGCCGAGGACGACGATCACTTCAATGATGGAGAATGCGCGAGCGTGCTTCATATTAGATTAGAGAGGTGCGAGGGAGACCGAGAGCACCGAGGAGCCGGACACGGAAACAGCATTCTCGATATCCGTCTGGTAGCCGGCAGCGCTAATCGTCACTGTATAGCTTCCGGACGGAAGTGCGAAGAACGCTTGTCCGCATGAAGAAGTGGACCCGGAAACGTTGGTCGAGCCGCCGATAACGGTGATGCTCGCATTTTGAAGCGGGTTTCCGTTACCCAAGACGGAGAGGCGAAGCGAGTTAGCGACCGCATTGACTAAGGTGAGTGATTGCGAGACGCTCCCTGCAGGAGAAAGGGAGAGCGCATCGGGGCACTGCTCGATAATGGTGTACGGAGAGCCGCTCGGGAGCGTCAGAACGTAGGTGTCCCATTCGAGCGTTGATGTCGCCCACTGCGCGTATTGATCCGTCGCATAGGAGCCGCTCATTTTATAGATGGAGGCACCACCGCCGGTTGTACCGATTGTTTTGGTGCCGCGGAGCGAGAATGCCACGTTCGGGAGCGGCGTCGGGCCGGCAGTATAGGAGAGGGTCCAATCGAGTATCTCCGGAGTGATCGAAGGATCAGATGTCGAGAGCGCGGCACCAATGCGAAGATCGGGATACGTCGCGACGAGGAGTGCTGAGAGATCGACGGGAGATGCTGAGAAGCCGGCGCTGTTCCCTGGAAGATCGTTCTGGGGTACGAGCGCATACCCGTTGCTCGTGAGGTAATAGAGACTGACGAGTGCGCTTGCGCTTGCGGAGGTTGATGCGTGCCACGAGAGCGAGGACCAGTTCGCGAGATATGCAGGCGCGATCGCAACCGACATCGCGGTGCCATTCGCCGGATACGTTGGTGCGGACCCTTCGAGCCGGAGCGAAGAGCCCGAGACCACTGTGCTCGACGTGGCCGAAAGCTGCGAGACTCCGGTGAACGGATCGGTGAATGATCCAGAAGCTATCGGATTCCAGCTTGCGACCGAGAGCGAGGCGAGCGTATCGATCGCAAAACTGATCGTGCTGGTCTGCTTATTGACTACGGCGACATGTCCCGGATTCGGGTTTGGGTTCCCGGCGGTCGCACTGTATGTCTGCGCGGTTGAGTAGCCGGGCTTGGTGACGGTTACTTGGTAGCCGCCGGCCGCAGGTGCTCCGGGAAATTCAACAGAGCCGGCCGAGCTGGTATCGACCGAGACATCGATGGTTGGATTCGTACTGGCATTGATGATGCGCACGGTCGCCCCGCTGACCGACGCGGTCAGCGCGTCGAACACGTTGACGCGCAACGTGCCGCCATTGCCGAGAGTCTCGATGCCATGCGGGGCGATCTTGGTCACCGCGAACGTCGTGCGCGGCGAGGTGCGTATGAGCCAGTCTGCCGTTACCTTGACGATTTTATAATCAGCCGTGATGTGATTCGTATCGGCGTTCCCTGTTCCATCGGCCGGATCATCCACATACTGCACCAGGGTGGTGATGGTATAGGGAATGCCATTGAGGGCCTTCTGCTGTACTTGCACGATCGGCCCTGCAGGGATGCCGCCGACCGTACCGACTGAGTCGTACCCGAGGCTGCGTATGTACTCCATCTGCTCCGTAACGAGCGCGACAGCGCCAGTCTTTGCCTTAGTACTGAACACGAGATCGATAGCGAGCCTGAACGCGCCGAATATAGCGAAGAAGACGATGACCATTATCGAGACGCCGACAACGACGTCGATGAGTGTCATGCCGCGAGCCGAGCGCTTCGCATTCATCTAGATACTATTCGAGAGCGAGTAAATAGGCGCGATCATTGAGAGCGCAAAGAAACCGACGAATGTGCCGATGACCACCATGAGCAAGGGCTCGATGACGGTGGAGAGGTCTTTGGTCTGACGATCGACCGACTCTTCATAAAATTCCGCGGTCTCTTTCAACAGGTCCGAGAGGCGGCCGGTCTCTTCCCCCACTGCAATCATCTCCGAGAGGAGCGGCGGGTAGAGCTCGGGATGCTTGGTGAATGATTCCGAGAGCGTCTGCCCTTTCATCACGGCGCTCTCGGCATCGATCAACACTTTCTGATACAAGTGATTGCCCACGACATCGCGGGTAATGGTGATGGCGAGCAGCATATCAACCCCGGAGGAGAGGAGTGAGGAGAGCGTGCGGGCCGTGCGGGCCGAGTGCGTCTCCATGACGAGACCCTTGATGATGGGCATGCGCAATATCAGCCAATCGCTCGCGCGCCTACCGGGAGCGGTGCGCGCGAGCGTGATAAGCCCGAACACGACGATGAACATCCCTGAGATGGCGAGAAGCGTGTGCTGTGTGAGGAACGCGCTGACATCGATAATGAACTGGGTTGTCGGCGGGAGCTTGGTCCCAAGCTCCTTAAACGTCTGCGTCAGGGTCGGGACCACGAATATGAGCATCAGGATGCTGATGCCGATCATCGCGATGATGACGATGGAGGGGTAGATGAGCGCACCGCGTATCTTCTTCGTCAGGTTGCTTGCCCGTTCCATCTGCACGGAAACGACGCGTAGGGAGTCAGCGAGTTTGCCCGACTCCTCCCCCGCGCGCACCATGGAAATGAAGAGTGGAGAAAAAACATCGGTGAACTTCCCAAAGGCTTCCGAGAGCGTACCGCCGCGCTTCACGTCCGCAATGATCGCCCCAAGTACCGACTTCAGGTGTGGGTTTTTACTCTGCCGCTCCATCACCGAGAGAGCACGGCTTGTCGTGAGCCCTGCTTCGAGCATGGCGGCAAGGTTGCGCGCGAGCACAACTTTGTCATCGAGTGCGATGTGATTGAAGAGATTCGTTATAAAGGAAAGCGAGAGCACCCGCCCGGCGGTATCTTCCGAGAGCGAAAGGACGCGGTCGCCGCGTGCGCGCACATCGCGATAGATGCTGAAGCGGTCAGCCGCCTCGATGACCTCGTTGTAGCTATCCCCCTCTTTCGTCAGCGCAGTGATCTTGTATTTCATATTATTCGGAGATGACACGAAGGACCTCCTCGATCGTTGTGATGCCGGAGGCAGCCTTGAAGATGCCGTCTTCGAGCATAGTAAGCATACCTTCCTTCTTCGCCTGCGCTTCGATGGCGTCTGCGGGAGAGCCTTTAACGATGAGGTCGCGTATCGCAGGCGAGACGTGCAGTACTTCGTGGATTCCGATGCGGCTGCCATACCCGTCCGGCGACTCGCCGCCCTCTTTCGGTTTATAAAAAGGAATGGTCTTGATGGTCGCCTTATCTGGAATCCGCTTTTCTTCTTTGAGTGCCACGATGATGCGCTCAAGGTCGACAGAATGTTCAAGTTCTTTGATTTCCGATTCAGAGAGGGTGTACTCGATGTGGTCTGCACGGAGCTTACGCACAAGGCGCTGGCCGATAATGACCCGGAGTGTCGAGACGAGGAGGAAGGCCTCGGCGCCCATGTCGACGAGGCGTGGAATGGTGGCGGATGCGGAATTGGTGTGGAGCGTCGAGAGCACCAGGTGGCCGGTAAGAGAGGCGTTGACTGCGAGCGATGCCGTCTCCGTATCGCGAATCTCGCCGACCATGATGATGTCCGGGTCCTGACGCAAGAGCGACCGCAGACCGTTGGCAAAGGTAAAGCCGATGTCAGGCCGCACCTGGGTCTGATTGACCCGAGCCATCTGATACTCTATCGGATCCTCAACCGTCGAGATGTTTACGTCCGGGGTGTTCACGATATCGAGGATGGTGTAGAGCGTCGTGGTCTTTCCCGAGCCGGTCGGACCGGTGACGAGTATCATGCCGGTCGACTGCTTCGTCGCCTGGTGGATGCTCTCGAGACCCTTGCCATGGAAGCCGAGCGAGTCGAGCGTGAAACCGCCACCGCCCTCGCGCAGGAGGCGCATCACGGTCTTCTCTCCGTAGTAGGTCGGGAGTATGGAGACGCGGAACGAGACCTTCTCGTTGTCGGCTTCCATCTTGAAACGGCCGTCCTGCGGCAAGCGTTTCTCATCGAGCTTGAGGCGTGAGAGTACTTTGATGCGTGCGGTAATACCGGGCGCGATGTTCTTCGGGAGTTCCATCGCGTCATGCAAGATGCCGTCGATGCGATAACGGATAATGAGTTTCTCTTCCTGCGGTTCGATATGGATGTCGGATGCGTCTTGGATAACCGCGTGCCGTAAGAGCGCGTCCACCACCTTGACGACCGGCACGTCCTCGGCGAGCTTCTGCAACCCGCGCTCATCCAGCTCTCCGGAGACCTTCATCGACTGCGCCGCGCTCTTGATAATGTCGCCAAATTCGTCTTTCAGTGACTTTTGATACTGGACGAGCGCGCTCTTCAGCGATGCGGTGTCAGTGAGCCGCGGCAATATCTTGAGGCCGACTTTCTTCTTAATGAAATCGATCGCCTCGAGGTCGCTCGTATCGAGCATGGCAACTTCGAGCGCATCACTCCCCTTCTTGTACGCAACGATGTTATGGCTCCGTGCAATAGGTTCAGGAATGAGCGCCAGGACGGCAAGGTCTATCTTCTCTTTGCCGAGCGAGACGAACGGGATGCCCAGAATATGCGCCTGCATGCGACGCAGGTCGTCTTCGGAGAGACTCCCTTGAGAAACGAGCATGTCACCAAGCGGCTGGGTCCTCTCCTTGGCGCTTTTTTCCGCCGCCTCGACGTCTTTGCGCGAGACAAGACCTGAGTCTACGACGAACGTCTTCAGCTGTGCATCAGGAACCTGCATTCTGTATAAAGTTTAGCACCGAAAAAGGCCGCAGTTGACACAAATATGCGCCAGGAGTAAACTACCTAGGTCAGTTTCCCTTACGGGTCCGCGCAACGCGGGCCTCTTTTTTTGGAAATCCGACACTCACTAACTCAAAAATATGTTCGACCTAAAAACAATCAACCTTGTCATTGACCAGCTCTCTGAAGAGCGCGGCGTCCCGCGCGAGAAGATGGTAGAGGCGATAGAAGGAGCCCTCGCAACCGCCTATAACCGCGAGTATGGCAAGCGCGGGCAGATAGTACGCGCGCACTTTAATGCAGAGACCGGTGATGTCGATTTCTTCAAGGTGAAGATCGTGGTCTCTCCGGACGAGGTGTACATGGATGAGCAAGAGAACGAGGATGACGAGCGCCTCCACTACAATGAAGAGAAGCACATCTTCCTGGAAGACGCGAAGCGCATCAAGCGCGATGCGGCCGTCGGTGACGAGATCACCTTCCCCCTCGAGAAGAAGACTGATTTCGGGCGTATTGCTGCACAAACCGCCAAGCAAGTCATCATGCAGAAGATCCGGGAAGCGGAACGCGCCTCGGTCGTGGAGGAGTACGGCGGCAAGGAGGGCGACATCGTCCACGGCATCGTCCAGCGCGTCGAGCGCGGGAACCTCTATGTGGACCTCGGCCGTGCAACCGGCATCATGCCCTACCACGAGCAAATCCCCGGCGAGCGCTACCGCCCCGGAGAGCGCATCCGTGCCTACCTCTTTTCCGTCGAGGAGGGCATGCGCGGCGTTTTCCTCCGCCTTTCCCGCTCGCACCCGAAATTCCTGGAAAAGCTTTTCGAGCTCGAAGTACCTGAAATAGCGAGTGGAGCCGTTGTCATCAAGGCAATCGCGCGTGAGGCGGGCGGCAGAAGCAAGATAGCAGCCGTCGCGACCGACAGCCGCATCGATCCGGTCGGCGCACTCGTCGGCCAGCGCGGTGTGCGCGTCTCGACCGTCATGTCGGAGCTCGGTGGCGAGCGCATCGATATCATCGAATGGTCGGAAAATCCCGCACAATTCATCGAAGACGCACTCTCTCCTGCAAACGTACTCTCTATCACGCTCGATGAAGCACAGCACCGCGCAACCGCTGAGGTCTCCGAAGATCAACAGTCGCTCGCGATAGGCCGCGGGGGCCAGAACGTCCGTTTGGCGGCAAAGCTTACCGGCTGGAGCATCGACATCCGCCCTGTCGGCGGCCAAGCAGCTGCGGATGAGGCTGAGGCAGCCATCCAAAAGCCCGAAGAAGGCTTCAATGAGAAAGAAGGCGCTGAAGAAGCAGGACTCGAACAAGAGGAAGGGGCCGTCCAGCCGGCAGATGCGGCTGTCACCAAAGGAGAGCCAGCGGAAGTAGGAGAAAAAGAAGCTGAAGCGATCGCGGAAGCTCCTGAAGGTGAGTCCGAACTCAAAGAGGAAGAATAAACCAACCCCCATGAATTGGGAAGAATTCGATACAGAGACCAGGAAACTGGCGGGAATGGTTGACTACCAGCCTGACATCATTGTTGGCATCGCACGCGGCGGTATGGTTCCGGCGGTCATCCTCTCAAAATCCCTTGGGGTGAAAGACACGTTCACGCTGCTCGTGAAGCGCGCGGGCGAGAGGCGTCATATCGTGAACGATATAACCGCCGACATTTCCGGAAAGAATATCTTGCTGGTCGAGGATATGATCGAGACGGGGCGCGGACTCCTGCTCGCGAAACAGCACCTGGAGGGAAAAGGTGCTGACGTGAAGACCGCCTGCCTCTACATCATGCCGATATCTGAAATAAAACCGGACTATTTCTTGACCACGGTGTCCGAGGTTATGAGATTTCCCTGGAGCCATAACCTCGTCGCATCACGAGATACGCACTAGACGTATGCGCTTAACCGCTATAGGATGCTGCGTATGAACCTTTGGCATGACATAAGCGCGGGGACTCCGGATGAGATGAATGTCCTTATTGAGATACCGCATGGATCGTCGAACAAATACGAACTCGACAAAGAGACCGGGCTCATCAAGCTGGATCGGGTCAACTACGGCCCGACTCATTATCCGACCAATTATGGTTTCATCCCGCAAACGCTCTGGGAAGACGGAGATGCTGTGGATGTTCTGATGCTCTCTACGTATCCGCTCCACCCCGGTGTCTTGGTGGTAGGACGGCCGGTTGGACTCATGAAGATGACGGACGACGGGGAATCTGATGACAAGATAATTGCCGTGCCTTTAAAAGATCAGCGCTGGGACGACGTGAAAGACATCACTGATATCAATAAGCAAACCCTTAAAGAAATAAAGCTCTTTTTTGAGACCATCAAGCTCTTGAAGAACAAGCCTATCGCGGTCACCGTGCATGGTTTTGAGCCTGTTTCTGAGGCAAAAAAGGCCTTTGACCACAGTAAAAAGTTGTACACGGGAAAGTTCTCAAAATAGTTAGGGTATACTGGAGGGTATTAGTTACCACTTCTTATACCCTATGACAAAAACCCTCCCTTTATATATGCTCATCGCTGCTGCGATGGCTTTTTCTTTGTGCTTCGTCGGTGTTGCCCGCGCTGAGGGGAACATGTATGGCGTTGGCGCAGATGCTTCTGTGTCCGCAGATGCCTCGACCACCCATGACGGGAAGCCCTGGCCTCCGCGCCCACTTCCGCCTATACGTCCAATTCTCAAAGGCATCGCGAGCAGTACCAAAGAGCATGTCGACGCGATGAAAGATAAAATGGAGGCACGAATGGAGGGGCAGGGCGGCGCGACGGGGACGATGATGAAAGACAAAGCGATGGAGTTGCGCGAGAAGGGTCGCGAACTCGCTATAGCCCGCATCAAGCTCAACATCAAACGATTCATCCTTATATTGGATGCTGCTATCAAGCGCGAAGGAAAACTCGTCGAGCGTGTCACCTCGCGCGCCAATAAGCTTGCGGGCCAAGGGGTGGACATAACACAGGTACAGGCAGACCTCGCCACAGCGACGGCCGAGATAGAAGCTGCAAAGACAGACCTGGGGAACATCGGTGCGGCCGCAGACGCCACCGTTACCGTAAATGCGTCGACCACTCCGGCAACGGTCTTCGGACCCATCCGCGACCTCCTGCAGAGCGCCGAAAAGCATATCCGCGCCGCGCACCAGGCGATCCTTAAGGCACTGAAGGACCTCCGCGCCGCTGTTGATGCCCATGGGGGCGTGGACCCTGACGCGACCTCGACGACACCGTAGCCATTAACAAAACCCTATACAAACACTATGGATCAGATGAACCAGAACCCGATGCAACCCCAGCAAATGATGCCTGGTAAGCCGAAGGCGAGCACAGGATCGCTCATTGCCATCGTTATCATCCTCGGCATCATCATCGTCGGCGGAATATACTACTTCATGACGAGCGTCCCCGGGCCCACGCCAACCGACAACCAACAAGCCGCCGCAATGGATGATACGCAAGCAGCTGCCAGCGTCCAGAGCTTGAGCCAGCAAAGCTCGTCGGACGCGCTCTCTGACATCGAGAAAGACGCCAACGCGACCGACCTCACCGGCCTGGACAAAGCATCGTCCGATATCAATACCGACGTTACAACGCCATAATAGTCAAAACCTGTTCTACAAAAACCCGTCCCTCACGCCAAGGACGGGTTTTTGTTTTGACGAACTTCATGTAGTATTGCAAGATGCAAACCAAAAAAGATAAGCGGAAGGATGCTGAAATATCGATTTCCGGTACGTTGCCGAAGGAGCGAATACAAAAAGAAAGTGAGAAGACCCTTGCCGCGATCGCGCGTGAAATAGAGTTGCCAGGATTCCGCAAAGGAAAAGTGCCACTGCCAAAAGTCCGCGAGTATGTGGGCGAAAAAGCCTTGTGGAAAGAGAGCGCCGAGGCAGCACTGAAGCTTGAAGTAGAAGGAATATTGAAGGAGCACGAGGTCTTGCCTATTATGCCGGTTTCGGCCGCGCTCGGCGCTAGTGAGGAAGGTTTGGATGTATCTTTTGAAATAATTGCGACTGTGGCACCGACCTGCAGTATCGAGAACTACAAAGAAACTGCTGCAAAAGCAGTAGTGAAGGTCCCGGAGTTCGATGAAGTAAAAGAAAGAGAGTCGGCGCTTGAGGCTCTCAGGGGGCAAGCGCGTGCGATGACGCAGACGGAGGGTACTGGGGCACTCTCGGACGAAGAAGCAAAGAAACTCGGATTTGAAAATAGCACTGCGGTCGAGTTTTTCCTTAAAGACGAGTCGGAGCGTGCTGTGCAGGAGCGCGAACTGCAGAAAAGGCGTGGCGCTATTGCGGAAGCCTTATTGGCGAAAGCAGCGTGCGACATCCCGCGCGTCATCGTGATGGAAGAGGCACGGAACTTGCTTGAGGCGACCAAGAAGGATGTCGCGCGGCAAGGTCTGCCGTGGAACGAATACCTTAAGCGTACGGGCAAGACCGAGGAGCAGATACTAGGCGAGCTGAGTGCGCCAGCAGAGAAGCGCGTCTCGCTCGATATAATCTTCGCTGAGGTAGCGCGGGCCGAGAAGGTCGAGTATGACGCCAAAGAGGAAGATCGCCTCGCCCACGCGCTCGTCAGCCAGGGTGTCGAACACGAGCAGGCCCATCAATACGTCAAAGCGACCGTGATGAGGGAGAAAGTGTGGGAGCTTCTTGGCGCCAAAGCGATACCGCGCGACGTCCAGGAGGGCACTACGACCGAACTTGGCAGCGAACTGGAGAACGCGGTATCATAAGCGGACTATGACACACACAACCACTCCTGCTCACGCGAACGGCGTCATCCCAATGGTCATCGAAAAGACGAGCCTCGGCGAGCGCGCGTACGACATCTACTCGCGCCTGCTTAAGGAGCGTATCGTCTTCCTTGGCGGTCCTATCGACGACTACACCGCGAACCTCGTCATCGCCCAACTCCTCTTCTTGGAGGCAGAGGACCCTAAGAAAGATGTCTACCTCTATATCAACTCCCCCGGCGGCTCAGTATCGGCAGGCATGGCGATACTCGATACCATGAACTACGTGAAACCCGATATTGCGACGGTCTGCGTTGGCATAGCCGCATCAGCCGCCGCGGTCATCCTCTCTGCCGGCAAGAAAGGCAAGCGCTTCACCCTCCCCAACAGCGAAGTGATGATCCACCAGGTCATGGGGGGCGTGGAAGGTCAGGCGACCGATATCGCTATCGCGGCCAAGCACATCCTCCGCACCAAGGAGAACCTCAACAAGATATTGGCCAAGAACAGCGGCAAGAGCGTGGAGCAGGTGGAGAAGGATGCCGAACGTGACTACTGGATGACGGCGGACGAAGCCAAGAAGTACGGAATCATCGACGACATCTACAAATCCCGCGGGTAGGCACCTCGAACGCCTTGTGGAAAACCGAGGACCCTGCTACAGTAGTAGGGTCCTTTTAATTGATTGATTTTTGCGATTAAGGGCCACAGCGAGAGAAAACCGAATCTATGAAGCAAGGGATTATCGACGTAGCACACAGCGACATTTTTCTGCAAGTATCCTGCTGATCTATTTTTCGGCGCACTTTTTTCTGCGGCACGCGATCGCGTGACGTATGTCTACAACTATCATTATCCTCACACTCGGTGCCGCGGGCCTGTTAGGCATCGGCATTGGCTATGTGTTGCGGCTCTTGGTCGCCCTCGGCCAGAAAGGTTCGGCAGAGATCCAAATAAAGCAGAAGCTGCTCGAGGCGCGGGAAGAAGCGAAGAAGATAGTCGAGGAGGGCGAGAAGAAGGCCGCTGCCCTCGAAGCGGAATTCCGTGAAGAATTACGGCTTAAAGAGGAAGCGCTCACCGGCAAGGATGAGCGTATCGGCCAGAAAGAAGCGTTCCTCGACAAGCGCCAGCTCGATATCGACAGAGAGGCTGATCGCATCAAGGCGCAGATAGAAGAGGTGAAGAAGATAAAAGAGCGTGCAGACGCGCTTATCGTCGCACGTGAGAAAGCGTTGCAAGAAGTCGCACAATTGACTGAAGATGAGGCAAAGCAGGAACTCTTTTCTGTACTCGAAAAAGAGCATGAGGAAGACATGATGGTGCGGGTACAGAAGCTCGAGATCGACGGCAAGGAGCGACTGGAGGCCAAGGCCAGGGAGATCCTAACGACCGCCATCCACCGCATGGGCAACTCAGTACACGCTGACGTACTGACGACCAACATCCCGATCCCCTCCGACGATATCAAAGGCAAGATAATCGGGCGCGAGGGACGCAACATACGGACCTTTGAGCGAGTAACTGGCGTTGATGTTATCGTCGACGACACACCGGGGATGATCACGCTCTCATCGTTCGACCCGGTACGACGGCACATCGCGCGTATCGCGCTCGAAAACCTTATCGTCGACCAACGCATCCAGCCGGCAAAGATAGAAGACGCGGTGGAGAAGGCTAAAGACGAGATTAGCCGCGTCATGAAGGAGAAGGCTGAGGCAGCAGCGTATGAGGTGGGCATCCACGGGCTCGACCCGCGGCTCATGGGTA
>JAHFMJ010000027.1 GCA_023269035.1 Candidatus Kaiserbacteria bacterium
GAGGACGCAAAGGCTGGTAGGGACCCGCAGCTCGACAGAGCAGTCCAGTTCCTCCTTACCGGGAAGTAGAGAAGATATGCAGGTAGTGTTGCTTAAAGACGTAAAGAAGGTTGGCCAACGCGGAAGTGTCGCGACTGTCGCTGACGGCTACGCTCACAACGTGCTTTTTCCTCAGAAGCTTGCTATCCCCGCGACCCCGGAGAATCTCAAGCGTATAGAACAGGAAAGGGAAGGGGTAAAGATGAAGCAGGCTATGACGGCTGCTCTCGCAAGCAAGGTCTTGAAAGACATCGACGGAAAATCAGTGACGCTCATGGTGAAGGCGAACGAGGCCGGCGGATTGTTCGAAGCGGTCAAAGAGAAACAAATACTCGACGCGATTGCAAAAGAGCACGACGTTACTTTGCCGGAGGAAGCACTGACCCTGTCAGAGCCCATCAAAAAAACCGGCACCTACGAGGTGCCGGTCATGCTCCAAGGCTCAAAGGCCAGCCTTACCGTACATCTACGACGTTCCGTGTGACGGTACTTCCGTCGAAGCGGGTCTTGCGCGCTTTGCGGAATGAGATGACGCCGTCAGCCACCGCATAGAGCGTGTGGTCTTTGCCGGTATCGACGCCCTTGCCTGCCATGAACTTAGTGCCGCGCTGGCGGATGATGATGTTTCCTTTCTTTGCCTTTTGACCTGCGTAGAGCTTGACGCCCAGGTATTGCGGGTTCGAATCGGTGAGGTTTTTGGCTGAGCCGCCTGCGTTTTTATGTGCCATAACTCTTTATATCTTATACTGGTGACGTGAGTACTATACGCGATTTAGGTTCAAAAATCAAGCCCTTCTGGGAGAGTGTCAAGGAAAACCTGCTTCTGGTCGTCATTATCATCCTCGTCGCCCTGTTTGCCTTTGGCCTCGGTCGGATGTCGGTAATCTATGGCACCAAAGACGAGCTCAGAATCGTCTACCCCGAAGGCCAGCAGCCGTCGCCATAGGATAGAATAGGGCAATGATCATCCTTGATATCGAAGCTTCCGGGACGGACCCGCACTCCGGCTCAATCCTCTCGCTGGGGGCGATTGATTTTGAACATCCTGACAATCAGTTTTATGACGAATGCCGGGCATGGGACGGTGCCCACATTCACGACGAGGCTCTGGCCGTGAATGGCTTTTCTCTCGCTGAGGCAACCGACCCGAAGAAAAAAAGCGAGGCCGAGCTGATAGCGGCTTTTGTCGCCTGGTCGGAGGATCTCCGCGATTGGACATTCGCTGGTCAAAACCCGTCTTTTGACCGCGACTTCGTCGCGGCGGCCTGCCATCGAGCGCATCTCGATTTTCCCTTCGCTATCCGGACCATTGATACGCATACGCTTGCCTACATGCATATGGTCAAAAGGGGACTCGTGCCGCCGTTTGATGCCATAAAGCATCACAGCATGCTCAACTTAGATGCGGCTCTCAATTATGTTGGCATCCCTGCCGAACCGGAGCCACACAACGCGCTGACTGGCGCTCTCTGCCATGCAGAGGTTATCTCCCGGCTCCTCTATGACCGACCGCTCCTACCCGAGTTCTCGGTGTACCCTATACCGTTTACTGTTCCGCGAGTCTGGTAGTGCTACAATCTCCCTATGTTCAAACCAAACAAGACGATGGTGCCTCCGGTGATACACCGTATGGAAGGGGAGTTGCAGGTCTGCGATCCGGAGAAGACCGACCATACAAAAGACATTGAGTCATGGAGGGTATTCAAGATCATGGCCGAGTTCGTGGAAGGCTTTCAGATACTCCGCAAGTACAACCTTGCTGCGACGTTCTTCGGCTCTGCTCGCTCGCAGCTTGGAGAGCAGATCTATGAGGATGCTACCGCCTTGGCAGGCAAGCTTGCTACCTCTGGCTTTGCTGTTGTGACGGGCGGCGCCTCCGGCATCATGGAAGCTGCAAATAAGGGAGCCTACGAGGCAGGAGGGCAGTCGGTCGGGCTCAATATCCAGCTTCCCTCCGAGCAAAAGGCAAACCCCTATCTCACCGACGGCATGACCTTCAACTACTTCTTCAGTCGCAAAGTGATGCTCTCTTTCGCCTCCGAGGTATACATCTTCTTCCCCGGCGGCTTTGGCACCCTCGACGAGTTCCTCGAGATACTGACCCTGGTGCAAACCAACAAGGTCAAACGGATGCCTATCATCCTCTACAACAAGGCTTTTTGGAACCCCTTGCTCGATTTCTTTGAAAAACAGCTTTTGGAGACCTCAAAGACCATCAGCAAGGACGACCTGAAGCTCTATCAAGTTGCAGACTCGGTGGACGAGGCTTACGAGATTATTTTGAAACTGGTTAAATGTTAGTTTAGTGGCTCTATAGAGCCACTAAAAGTCTATTTAGCATCACGCAAGACTTGACATGTTGTGTCAAGTCTGCTATGCTACTTACGTAGCTGGCCTTCGGGTCGGCTTTTTTATTGCCTGCTTGAGACCGTTAACAGAGCAGGCATTTGCGTAAAAACTATGTTCATCCCAATCATGTTATTGCTCGCGAGTGCCGCCTTCGGCACCCCCACGGCCCTCGCCGAGGACCTCGCGCATCAGCTTGCAGACAACCCAGAGACTATGAGCGCCTACGTGCGTCAGTACTATAAAGAAACTCCCATCCTTGCGGATATCGCGTGGTGCGAGTCGCGCAACCGCCAGCTCGACGCGGACGGAACTCTCTTCCGCGGGAAGGTGAACCACGATGACGTCGGCATCATGCAGATCAATACTAACTACCACGAGGATCAGGCCAAGGAGATGGATATGGACCTCTACAGCCTCTCCGGCAACCTTGCCTATGCCCAGTACCTGTACGATAAGGAAGGAACCAAACCTTGGGCCTCCTCACAAGCCTGCTGGGGCAAGCTGGCCAAGAAGTAGCTTAGATAGGCCTTCTCTAAAAAAGGAAACAGGTCCTGTATAGTGCTTAGAGTGTGTTATGTGCACGAAGTGCGATGACTTGACATAGCTTTATATATACAGTATAATTTTAAATATGGGACTTGAGGCACCGACAAATAGACGAGAAGTTTCTTTAACCTTCAAGAGTAAAGAGATTCGCTTATACGAGGCACGTTTAATTTGGGCACAAACACTCGCTTCCTACGCAGAAGATATAATGCTGACCGCGAAGACTAGCGGCGAACTACTTAATGCATTTTATGTCGAAGGTTTTGATGCTGCGGTCGATCTCCTTATGCAGGACGAGCGTTTCGTTGAGTTTACCGTTGCACTCGTAGAACGCCACCAGCTTGCGGGACCGTTGAGCCAAGAGATACAGAAGTCCGCCGCGCGAAGCATGTTTGCC
Organism: Candidatus Kaiserbacteria bacterium; assembly: GCA_023269035.1. Classification (GTDB taxonomy): domain Bacteria; phylum Patescibacteriota; class Minisyncoccia; order Phycocordibacterales; family Phycocordibacteraceae; genus Phycocordibacter. The sequence goes on from JAHFMJ010000027.1 coordinate 3,332, forward strand.
GACGAGATTTTTGTCATAGAAGCTGCGCGCAGCATCGCCTCCGTTGCCGCACAGCTTGCTAAAGAAGAGGGAATCGGCCCTGTTGAGATACGTAAGACGATAAAAAAGTATAACGATGAGCGTGGTATCAACCTCAAAGAGGTTCACAATGCTCGCAATACCCGCGTCACCCCCGGTGGTCCTACCGCTTTCGAATCGGCCCGCTTGGTTGGGAAGTCCACGCCTGAAGGAGAGCAGGGAGCAGACACCGAGACTCCCATAGAAAGAGTAACTCGCGAGTCGTTGCCGGCAATTGTAACGATTTATACAAAATCAGAAATCCCAGAAAGCGAAAATCAGAGTCTCGAGAGCTACTTCGGTTTCAAGCCAGTAAAAGCAGAGTCATCTGAAGACGCTCCCAAAGAAGGACCCCATAAGCAGAGCGCGCTTGGCTCCGGGGTCTTCATAGATCCTGACGGGTACATCCTTACTAATGCCCATGTCGCAGCCACAGGTGGGAAAAGCTCTTCATATGTTATCTCACTCCTTCTTCCTAATGGAGAGGAAGAGGAAGTGGAAGCACGGTTGGTCATGTCTGATCCTTCTGTCGATATCGCGGTCTTACATATTGATAGAACAAACTGCCACGCGCTCTCGATGGAAAAGCCTTCCAAACCGGTCAAGGTAGGGAATCAGATCGTCGCGCTCGGTAACCCGTTCGGCGTCGGAAGAACCGCCACGTTCGGAGGCGTGTCGGGGCTCGATAGGGCGGATGTTGGCATCAGCGAAGAAAAGATACCTTTCATCCAGGTTGATGCTCCCATTAACCCGGGCAACTCAGGCGGAGCGCTTGTCAGAGTCTCCACTGATGAGGAGGGGAACCCTCATGGCGAGCTGATAGGGATCAATACGGCGATCTTCAGCAGGAGCGGCGGCTCAGTCGGTATCGGTTTCGCCATTCCGATCGAGCACATCAAGGATCGTGTCGAGTCCGCCATCGCATTTGATAAAGCCTTCAGAGCTCTCAAGCCGAAAGGGAAGTAAAAACAACTCGGACGTGCCTTAAGGGGTGGATCTTTGTATGCCCTCTATATAAAGTGCGCACAATATATCTTTTGCGACATCTATCTAGGGGCGCTTTTTAAACCTTAGCAAGTCCTTAAGCTTCTGCCTGAGATTTGCTAGCGCCATCGCCAATGCCATTTCGGTTATTAGCCGTGTGCTCTTTCCTGCCGCAACTTTTTCTATCCTTTTCTGCATATCATTGAAAAATAAAAACCCCCGAAGGTGATTCGGGGGTTTTTCGATTACATCCCTCCTTCCATCTTCATCTTGCCAGAGCAGTACATGCAGGTCTTCTTGTGGTCCATTACGGCGATGTAAACCGCCGAGAGGCCGACCAGTATGTAGATGATCTTCGAGATAGATGCATCCATCCCGCCGAAAAGCTGACCGATATCCCATCCTGTGAGCGCCAAAAGACCCCAATTGAGTCCGCCGACGATAAGCAAGAGGATAGCGACCATGTGTAAATACTTCATACCGTTGAAATGTGTTTAGGTGGCTAATGCTCGACCTTTTTCCTTAATCAGTATGCGCTTTGCCGGCTAATCCGCTACCCCACTATGCACAGTATTGACATGATGGTATTGAATATGGTACAATAAAAAATATGAAAGAAAGCGCAAACCAACCAACTGCTTGGGAGCTTTTTGTCCAAGCTATAAAGGCAAGAATCAACATCGGCACCCTCCTTAGGCGTGCGCATCCGGATTCAGGTCGTCGTTGGCACTAGAGATACTGCATCGGGTTGAGGTAAGCCTCTGTCGGCGCTACCGGTACGGCCGCATTGGCGCAGTTGGTCTTTGCCTTCACATCCCCTAGCCGGACGATCTTTACGCCGTTTGATGCGTATACGGTGAAGTGCAGATGCGGACCGGTGGCGTACCCGGTCTTGCCGCTATACCCTATCAGGCTCCCGGTAGCGAGGCTGTCCCCTCTTGCGACGCTTATTACAGAAAGATGCGCGTAGAGCGTGGAGAGGCCGTTGCTGTGCTTGACCAGCACCCATTTGCCGTATGAGTAGCATCCTGGGTAGATATCGGTATTACCGGTCTCCTGCACGGTGCCGGTGAGCGCCGAGATGATGCGGGTGCCTTCAGGAACACCAAAGTCAACACCATTGTGGCCCTGGCCGTTGTATGCGCCGCTTTGGGCGAACGCGGTATTGCCGAAGTATTGGGTGATGCAGTAGAGATTCTTGAATACGTTGTACCGGTCCTTGCAGTGGATCATAAAGCTCGGATCTATCGGAAAAGACAAGACTCCCGAGCCGGATTTGGGGATGCTCGTCGGGTCAAACGTATACTTGAGCGCCGCCTCGTAGTCGTTCAGTTGCCGTTCGAAGTCGAGTTTTGCTTGCTGTTTGGTTGCGAGCAGCTTTTGATACTCGGACTCTTTATTTTTTGTCTGTGAGAGCAGCGTCGCTTGCTCGGTGCGATTCTGGTCGAGTACGAGCTTTTGATTGGCAAGGTCTCGCTTGAGCGAGACCAGCTTGGCTTGCTCGCGCTCGGTTGCATTGTAGTCGACGGTCAGGGCTTCTTTGGTTGTGGCAAGGTCCTTCACTTCCAAGCCGAGCGCTCCTTCGAGCTGCTCCAGCTTGTCCGCCTCTTCCCACGCGGCAGCGAGCCCAGAGGAACTCAGGAGGTGTTCGACGATGGTAATGTCGCCTATTTTGTTAACCGTCACGAGGGACTGAGCGACAGTCGTCTTACCTATTTCTATGCGCTTTTGCTTATCCTCTATCGAGCCACCAAGCTCGGAGAGATGCAGGTTCGTCTCAGTGATCTTATTCTGCGTGAGCGATATATCTGCACCCATCTTCTTCCGTGAGAGGTCGAGGCGTGCGACCTCCCCTTCGAGCGTCTTCCTCGCCGTACCGATAACCGTGAGCTGGTTTTCGTACTCGGCTATCTCTTTCTCCAGCTGCGCTATGTGCGCGTTCTGATCGGCGATTTTCTGTTGGAGTTCCTCGGCGGTATCGCCCCATGCGGGAGCGGGCAGAAGAGCGACAGAAAATGCCACTGACGAGAGCGCAAGGAGCGCGACAAAGGTCCGCCTAGGAAAGCAAGCCAATAGCACGCTCAATGCGCTTTTCTGTTTCATCCTTACCTAGTATACCTGCAATGGTAAAGGGGTCAGGAGACTTCTCCTTCCCGGAGAGGGCAAAACGTACCGGCCACAGCACGGCTCCCCTACCCTCCTGCTCCGCGTAGGGCCAAAGAACTTCTTTTATCTTTTCTGCATTCCAATCGTCTTCATGAAGCGGCCTGAGAAGCTCCGCAGAGCGCCTTAGGCGCTCTGCGGTCTTTGCCATGCCGCTCTCCCCTTTCGGCAACAACTTTTCGTTCGCATAGGTCGGGGTGTTGGCATAAAAATCAAATTCTCCTGCCACGTCAAGCTCACGCAACTCACCGAATGTCTGTATACGCTCGCGCATGACCGGAAAGAGCTTCCCGAGCATGCCTTTCTTCGTAAGTGCCGAGAGTGTCTTTTCAGAAAGAAATCCTTTCGCGCTTTCCAAGAATGAATCTTCCGAAAGACGCATGATGTACTCGCGGTTGAACCACTTGAGTTTGATCTCGTCGAATATGGCCCCGCTTTTCTGCACCTGTTCGAGCGAGAAGCGGGTCACCAGTTCATCGAGAGTAAAAAGTTCTTCTTCGGTGCCCGGGTTCCATCCGAGAAGTGCCAAATAGTTGATCATCGCCTCGGGAAGGTAGCCTTGCTCGCGATAATTTTCTACTGATGCAGCGTGCTTGCGTTTGCTGAGCTTCGAGCGGTCAGGAGCGAGGATGAGCGGAATGTGTGCATAGATAGGGCGCGGAAAACCGAGCGCTTCGAGGATAAGGATCTGCCGCGGCGTGTTACTGATGTGCTCCTCTGCGCGGATGACATGGGTCACACCTGCTTCGTGGTCGTCTGCAACAACAGCAAAGTGGTACAGTGGGTCATCTATGGAGCGTGCAATGACGAAGTCGCCAACCTCTGCGGTGTCAAATGTCACCTCACCGCGGATAAGGTCGTTG
>JAHFMJ010000007.1 GCA_023269035.1 Candidatus Kaiserbacteria bacterium
TCAGCTTCCGTATAGTACCCTTCTCCCCACAGGAGGAGTCGCATAGTGGTCTAGTGCACCTGTCTTGAAAACAGGCGTGGGGAAACCCACCGTGAGTTCGAATCTCACCTCCTCCGCAAAGAGACTTTGAAGGCGGCAAGAAACTCCGTATACTAGCGGTAGGCATGTCTGAGTCTGCATTGACACAAGACGACTTGGAAAAAAGGCGCACCGAGCTCGCTTACGAAGAGGTGTCCCTCACCAAAGAGATGCTGGCGGACAGCACCCTGCGCGACGAGCTTGCCCGTGACCGCACGCAGCTTGCCAACGAACGTACCATACTCTCTTATTCCCGCACTGTATTGGGCATCCTCGGTCTTGCCGTCATCGTCTACAAATTCGTACCTGGAGACCTGGGTATCCCGCTTTCCGTCGCGATGGTCATCGTCGCTGCAGCGATCGGGTTCGTCGGCGTCCGGAGCTTTACTACAATCAAAAAGAAGATACACGACTAATCCCCCCTATAATCCTTAGTATGGCGCCAGAGGCTCTGAAGCTGAACACTGGGGCGATGATGCCCGTCCTCGGACTCGGCACGTGGAAGGCGACTCCCGATACGGTTGGCAAAGCGGTGGGATATGCCTTGACCGAGTGCGGGTACCGGCATATTGATTGCGCACCGATATACGAGAATGAAAAAGAGATCGGCGCGGCATTCGCGAAGATATTTAACAGCGGGAGCGTACGGCGAGAAGAAGTGTTCGTGACGAGCAAGCTCTGGGACACCGAACATGCGCGCACGGACGTCCGCGCGGCGTGCGAGGCGACGCTCCGCGACCTCAAGCTCAACTACCTCGATCTCTACCTCATGCACTGGGCCATCGCCGAGCCTAAGGCCGGACACACGTACGACGAGAACGGCAACCTCGTCACGCTGCAGATACCGCTCTCCGAGACATGGGAAGCGATGGAGGGGTTGGTGAAGGAAGGTCTCGTGAAAGCGATCGGGGTCGCCAACTTCACCGCTCCGCTACTCCTCGACCTTGTTGCATATGCGAAAGTTACGCCCGCCGTCAATCAGATAGAATTGCATCCCTATCTGCAGCAGGAACGGCTCGTCGAGTTTTCCAAGCGGCTCGGTATGGCCGTCACTGCGTACTCGCCGCTTGCGCGGCCCGGGATGGGAGAAGCCCGGCTCCTTGAGGAAGAAGTCGTCAGGCACATTGCGAGCGTACATAACAAAACACCGGCTCAGGTCCTTATACGCTGGGCGATACAACGTCAGACCGTCGTCATACCAAAAAGCGTCTCGCCGAAACGGATAAAAGAGAATGGTGCGGTCTTCGATTTTATGTTATCAGAACGGGAGATGAACGAAATCGGGACTCTCGAGCGCGGTCTCCGCGTCGTCGACCCGTACGTCTGGGGTCACATCCCCTATTTTGATTAGGTATGAAACCTATTCGCTACAGCGGGATAGTTGAACACGGCTCACAGAGAGGAGCTCTGCTCGGCTTCCCTACTGCCAATATCGCGTTGACTGACGAAGAGGTCTTCGGTATCTATGCGGCGCGGGTGAGCGTGGGAGAGAAAAAATATCACGCGGCGGTGTTTGCAGACACGAAACGGAAGTTGCTTGAAGCACACCTCCTGGATTTTTTCGGTAACCTGTACGGTGAAGAAATAACCATCGAGTTGTGCGAGAAAATCCGCGAAGGAAAGATGTTTGCGAACGATGACGAGCTAGAGGCGGCTATTGCCAAGGACGTCGAGGACGTGCGACACTACTTCAAAGATCATCCATGAAAAAATACGGACCCTATCTCATCTTCCTCGCCGCGATGCTCTGGGCGACCGATGCGCCGTTCCGCCTGCACCTCACGCAGGAGCTCTCGAGCAATTTCATTGTCCTGGCGGAGCACTTCGTTAGCGTACTGTTTGTGCTCCCGATACTCCTGCTGAACTGGTCAGAACTGAAGAGACTGACGCTGAAGGATTGGGTGGCGGTGCTCTTCATCGCGATCTGCGGCAGCGCGCTGGCGGCGGTCGCCTTCACCCAGGCCTTTCACTACGTCAACCCGTCGGTCGCGATCCTCCTGCAGAAACTGCAACCGTTCATCGCGATCAGCCTCGCGGGGGTTCTGTTGAAGGAACGCCTGAGCGAACGCTTCTGGCTCTTCGCCGTACTCGCGCTCGCCGGAGCATACCTCATCTCCTTCCCTAACCTGCTTCCTCAGGTCTATCCGGGAGAGACCTTCAACCCGAACCTGATAGGAACCGGCCTCGCACTCATCGCGGCGTTTTTCTGGGGTGCATCGACCGTATTCGGAAAGTACGTCCTTAATACGACCAACTTCAAAGTGATGACGAGCCTGCGATTCTGCCTGGGATTCCTCTTCTTGCTCGGGCTGAACTTCTACCAGCAGACGTTTCCGTCCTTCTCGGCGATTACGACGACCGATTACCTCTTTATCGTCATCGTTGCTCTGACCTCAGGCGTCGTCTCGCTTTTCATCTACTACAAAGGGCTCGCGAATACCAAAGCTTCCGTCGCGACCCTCGCTGAGCTCGGCTTCCCTCTGGCGGCGGTCGTGGTCAACTGGCTTTTCATTCCCAACTCGACGCTCGTCCCGATGCAATTCGTCGGCATCGCGGCGCTCCTGTGTGCTGTGTGGGGTCTCGCCCGCTATAACCAAAGCGCTAGCGTTCAATCTCCTCGATAGAACGGTTCCGGTGGATGAGTTCATCGTTCCGCACGGATCGGAAGAATTCATATTGATTCGCGCAGGGGCGCCCGTACCACGCAAGGTACGCGCTCTCTGCGCTCTTTGCCTTGAGCGCGTCGGCATTCTTCTCAACGAACTCGCTGTACTGGGCAAACGCATGCTGCTCAAAGAGGTAGTTGAGCTCGAGGGCGGCGCGTCGGCTGATCAGGTAGAGCCAGTATGCAGCCCAATAGTAGAAGAAGGCGAAGATCATCGGAATGACCGTACGGAGGAAGACCCCATGTTTCCTGTCCCTTTTCTCGAACTGCGAGATGACGACCACGTGCATGGTCTCGTTGTCTTTTGCCAGATTCGCAAAGCGCGACAGCTTGCAGAGCTCCATCGCGCGCTCTTCAGAACTGTAGAAAAGAGTGAGGAGCGTATACACGGCCGACTCCCACGACTGATACGGGACGCGCGCGATGACTTCGACTGACCTGAATTTCAGATACGAGGGCTTCTTTCCGTACACGAGGTCGCCACACGCGACGAGAAACCAGCCAAGGACGCGCGGTACGAGTCCTGGACGATACGTATCGTAGGGCCGTGCGTACTCCCTCAGTGCCGTTTCGTCATTGAGCGAAGTATTTAGAACTTCAGGTTCGGCGTCATGGCGCATATATCCGGCATTGTATACTGATTCCTGTGGCACAAAAGGTACTCGTTACATGGCAGGCGAAGGAATACGACTTCACGCCGAAGAGCAGCTCGTGGTATTGGACCGTAAGCATTATCGCGGTGGGGGTCGCGGCGGCGGCGGGAATCACCGGTAACTATCTTTTCAGCGTTATCGCGGTCCTCGGAGGGTTTACCTTGATGCTCGTCGGGTCGCGGCGGCCGGGACGACATATATATAAGCTTACCGAGCACGGGCTCGTCATCGGGACGCACCTCATCCCCTATGACAAGATGCAGCGCTTCGCCCTCTCTGAAGACGAACCACGCACGCTTACCATCGAGACCACACTTTTGATGGGAACCATAAAGATACACCTGACGAACGCCGATTTCCGCGCCATCCGAACCGTCCTCAAGAACAACAACATAGATGAAGAGGATGAACTTGATTTGTTTTTCGAGAAGGTCGCCAGCAGCATCGGATTGTGATAGATTTGAGCGACGCTCCCGTAAGCAAAGCTTTCGTGAGCGGCATTCGGACGCCATGAACGCAAGCGTTCGCGGCGCTCCTCATTTGCTCCCGTCGTTCAATGGATAGGACGCAAGCTTGCGGAGCTTGCGATGTAGGTTCGATTCCTACCGGGAGCACTGGCGAGGGCAATGGAAATTTATTTTCATTGGCAAGGCAGTGTGAACCGGAAAGCCCTGCTTACCGGGAGCACCACCGATTCGTATTTTAAAAACTCCCCATCCGGGAGTTTTTAGACACACATCACTGTTCAGGGCATCTATGGCTCTCCTCTTCGCCGGGAAGGATGGGCATCCCGCAACCCAAACAACGCTTTTCAACTGCCGACCACAAACGTCCTCCTCTCTCGTGCCTACCAAGGGAAGCGAAGGACATGTCGGATTACTTCATTGAGGACCTCTTGAGGAACGCGGCGAGACGGGCTTTCTTGCGGGCCGCGGTGTTCTTCTTAATGACACCACGTTTAAGCGCTTTATCGATGGCGCTATATGCGTCTTTCAAGACCTGCATCTGTGCGGCTTTATCCTTGCCTGTAAGAGCGCGGGCGCTCTTAACCGACTCTGCCATGGCGCGCTTGCGGCGTATGTTGAAGACGTGTTTCCGGAGAGACGCGCGATGCGCCTTTTTTGCTCCTTTCGTAATTGCCATCGGGCTACTCTACCAGAATCTTGGCTTTGGAACAAGCCGCGGAGCTTCTTGCTACAATAACCATATGATCGGCTCATTGGATGGCGTGGTCCGCGGCATCATCCGCGACACAGTGGTGGTTGAGGTACACGGCGTCGGATACCGCGTGTCGGTGCCGATTGGAACGCTCACCGGGACTACGGAAGGCACAAAACTTTTCTTGTGGACGCACCTTGCCGTGCGGGAAAACGGCCAGGACCTCTACGGCTTTGAGACGCGTGATGAGTTGCAGTGGTTCGAGCTCCTTTTGAGCGTCTCCGGTATCGGCCCGCGTTCAGCGATTAACATCATGAACTCGATTGACACGAAATCGCTCGAGCGTGCCATAGGAAGGGGTGACGCGAGCGGCCTCTCCAAGGGATTCGGCATCGGAAAGAAGACCGCGGAGAAGATAGTGCTCGAATTGCGTGAGAAAGTGGTCGCGCTCGAAGGGAGCACGCGCGAAAGCGGTTCGGACGGCGACGTGGTTGATGCGCTTGTGGGCCTCGGCTACTCGCTCCGCGAAGCGCGAGACGCAGTCCACGCTCTCCCCAAGGACCTCGACACCCCCGAAGCGCGCCTCCGCGAGGCGCTTCGGCACGCGGCGCGCCCGTAAACGCCTATGGAAGGAGTAAAAAAAACAATCCGTGCGATCCTGCCCGCTTCTCTCTTTGCATTTCTCCTTTCGTCATATCACCTTCTTTTCGCTTGGGGAGCAGCGCTCTGGTACCGTTTTCCTTCACGTACCCTCTTCGTCATCGGGATCACTGGCACTAAAGGCAAGTCATCGACGACCGAGATGGTGAACGCGATCCTCGAAGAGGCGGGGTATCGTACTGCCGTCGCCTCCACTATCCGCTTCAAGATCGGCGAACAGACGCGGCCAAACCTCTTTAAGATGACAATGCCGGGGCGTGGTTTTTTGCAGAGGTTCCTCGCACAAGCGCGTAAGGCCGACTGCACGCATGTCGTGATGGAAGTCACGTCCGAGGGCGCGCGGCAGTTCCGTAACAGAGGGATTGCGCTCAATGCGCTCATCTTCACCAATATCGCGGCCGAGCATATCGAGTCACATGGTTCGTTCGAAAGGTACAAGGAGGCGAAGCTGGCGATAGGGCACTCCCTCGTCGCATCGCGTAAGCGGCCACGCATCATGGTGGCGAATGCTGACGACGAATTGGGAAAGGTATTTTTGAAGCTTCCCGTAGAACGCGCGCTTCCCTTCCGCCTTACCGGTGCCAGTCCGTACCAGAGCAACGAAGGATCCGTATCAATGACCTTTGCCGGCGTAACGTTCGAAGTACCCTTCCCTGGCGTCTTTACGATTCAGAACGCCCTTGCCGCGGCAACGCTAACGCATGAGATTGGCATCCCGCCACAGACGATAGGCCGCGCGCTCTCGCGCATGAAGCCGATACTCGGCCGCGTCGAGCGTATCGATCTCGGACAGGACTTCCTTGCCGTCGTCGATTATGCGCACACGCCTGATTCGCTCAAGGCCCTCTACGACGCCTTCCCGAAAAAAAAGAAGATATGCGTTTTGGGCAATACTGGTGGAGGACGCGATACATGGAAGCGTCCTGAGATGGCACAGATAGCAGAGAGTGCCTGCGAGACCGTCATCCTGACGAACGAGGACCCCTACGATGAAGACCCGAGAAAGATCATCGAGGAGATGGCGGTAGGGATGATGCACCTTGACCCGGTCATCATCATGGACAGGCGCGAGGCTATCCGTACCGCGCTCTCGCTCGCGAGACGCGGCGATGTGGTGCTCATTTCCGGAAAAGGGACGGACCCGTACATCATGGAAGCGAAGGGTAAAAAGGTCCCGTGGAGCGATGCGGCCGTCGTACGTGAAGAACTCGCGAACGTCATGCGGAAAAGTAGTACCATGCGGGTATGAAATACGCGAAAGGAGAAGCGACCGCAGGCGGGACACTCCTTTTGTTCATCCTGTTTCTCATTGTGCTTGGCGTCGTCTGGGTATATACGGGAGGACCAAGCCGCCCCATTTCCCTTTCCGGACCTTTTCTCTCTCCGCCCCTGGTACCGCAGATACCCATTGGAGGAGGGGCGGGACAACCTGGAGGAATACAGGCAGATCAGGGCGCTGTGCAGGCTACTAATCCCTTTTCTTCATACAGGGGCGTGATCGCAACGGCGGATATATCGCCGTATGCGTCTTCAGTGACACTGCGAGCGGACAATACGCAGACAACCGACCCGAAAAACGAATACATATCGATACGCATAGAGCCTGGGCTCAAAAACACCGTCACGCTAAGCGGTTGGAAAATCGTTGATGATGGCAGCGGGGCTCAGGTGAATATCGGCATGGGTGTGCAAATACCCTTCCTCGGCCAGGTAAATACCGCAGACCCTATCACGCTCACGAGCAACAGTACCGTCTATGTAACGACTGGCCGCTCGCCGAACGGCGTCTCGTACCGGCTGAACGAGTGTACGGGTTACTTCGCCCAATCTCAGCAGTGGAGCCCATCGCTCCCCTCCGAGTGCCCTTCGCCAACAAAAGAACTCGCGCGCTCCCCGAATCTGGCTAACGAGCAAGCATGTGCCAACTTTGTGCAATCATTGCCGACCTGCCAGATCTACACTAGTTCAGTTCCGGGGAGTATCGGCTCAGCATGTCAGAGTTTCGTCCTCAATGAACTCTCATACAATGGATGCGTCTCCACACACAAGAATGACGCCGATTTCTATCGTAATGAGTGGCGCGTGTTCCTCAACCGCGATCAAGAATTGTGGAAAGGTGACCACGGCGGTATCCGTTTGCTTGATGAAAATGGAAAAGTGGTTGCTGCGGTCTCCTACTAGAGCAACCTGAAAAGCGCTATTCCTGCGGCGACAGAGACGTTCAGTGATTCCTTCTTTCCGCGCATCGGGATTTCTGCTAGTACATCGCATTTCTTGAGAAGTGCTGATGGTATCCCCGTTACTTCGTTGCCAAAGACTACCGCCGTGTTCGCCTTTAAGCGAACACGGCGGTAGTCAATCGCATTTTTCGCCTGCTCGACACCGACGATATGAAATCCTTCTTTCTTGAGTCGCGTGATAAGCGCGCTCGGGCTCTTCACTTGCTCCCACGGAACAGACTTTTCCGCACCAAGAGCGGTCTTTGCGATGTCCTTTTGCACACGGCCAAAACGGTCGGTGGGAGTGGGCGTATAGCCGGTGAGATAAATCTTGGAAACCCCGGCGGCATCAGCGGTACGGAAAATGGACCCAACATTATGGGTGCTTCGGATATCATACAAGATGGCCACGACTCTTTTCACAAGGGGCAGGGTACCAGAATGCTATACTCTCTGCATGCCCAGCATCTTTCCTGACGTCCTCTTTCTCGGACCGGCCTTCGCTCCGGTGCTCTTGCGTGTAGGAGTTGCAATCGCTTATTTTTTGATTGCACGGCACTTCTATAAACACCGCGGACGACTCGCCTCTGAGCACTTCCCCTTCGTAGGAAAACCGGGAAATGCTATTGCGTGGCTTGCCGTTATCTCGACGGGACTTATTGCCCTATTCATTGCTCTCGGTCTCTACCTACAGGTAGCGGCAGTGGTCGGCTGTGTCGGCGCCCTCAAGATGTGGTGGTTCGAGAAAAAGCACGCTGATGTCCTTCCTTACGGACGCATCGCGTATTTCCTCCTCGCGCTTGCATGCCTCTCGCTCGTCATCCTCGGCGCGGGCGCCTTCGCCTTCGACCTGCCGTACTAGCCAGGCACACAATCTTTCGCGAGGGATAAAAAGACATCGAGCGTAGCCCGGCCCTTACGCCTCGGGTCTCCGGAATTAAAAGCATCGTAAATCTGCAACGCCAGCTCGCGGAGCAATTCGTCGTCAGCCGCCAAGGCAGGATTTTGATTCTGCTCGAATGCCATGAGGCGCGAGTGGTCCTTGGGGACAGGACGCATGATGGGGTTATACTGCCCTCTCTTGTTAATGTCCGCTTTTACGGATACTCGCAATATGTTAATGAGCTCTTTTTTATATTCTGTAAAAATCCTATCAAAGGTTTGGCCGCGGCGTTTGCCAAGCAGTCTTACGAATACGGACGCCTCCGGCGTCCTCCAGAGGGACGCAAGCAGCTCGTCGCGTATCTGGCGCTCAGTGTAGTCTCCTCCAGGCGCGGCAGTAAGGAACTCATAACTGAAAGAACCCGGCTGGGCGCTCTTCCGGCGGCGCGCGAATTCCGCAAGCGCATGCGCGATGTCATGGAGCCTCCCCGGCGAAGTGTTATCGAAAAGCTGCTCCATAGTGCTGACCGCTCTCGATAGTTCCATCTTTTCGGTTAACGACTCGAGTCGCGTGCGTATGATGATAGGCGCGATATAAGCAACAATCGCGCGTACGCGCGGAACATCCTGCTCTTCTGAGACGAACTTCGGGTCGCATTCAAAAAATGCGGCGATATTCCGACGGTGCAGATGCTTCTCGGGGTTGAAGACACGTGCCGTTATGGCCGTGATCTCTTCTTTGGAATAGACGATTTGAGCAGGCGGACCTTCTTTCATGTGCGCCCACCTGGACTCGAACCAGGGACCATCTCCTTAAAAGGGAGCCGCTCTACCGACTGAGCTATGGGCGCGAGTGAGGAGCGGCGCGAACGCGTGCGTTCATGCCGTCCGAATGATGCGCCCACAAGCTTGGCTTATCGGGCGCAGTGCTAGGATTATGCGCTTTTTTTATGATTTCTTCAATAGAAACGCCTCGAGCAGGTCTTCCAAATCTCCTGCCCCCAGGCGGGAGCGGTGGACAAGGTGCACCAGCTCGCGTGATATTTCTTCTGCTCCACTCTCTCCCAGGCGCGCGCCTGCGCGCTTCGCTTTGCTGTAGACAAATGGTTTGAGCCCGGACTCCTCTGCGCTTTTCGTCTTTGTCGCGAGGACCAGCGCGCGCGCCTGCCAGATGAGCGCGCCGTGAATCTCTTCAGGTGCCGCACCGCTCTCGATAAGCTCGCGATAAAGTATCCAGGCACCTTTCCTATCCCCCGTCGCAAACGCGTCCGTCAGCGCAAAGACGTTCGGCGCGGGTTCCGTGCTTTTTTCTTTCAACTCAAACGTTTCGACCTCCGCATGCGGCACTACTTTTTTCTTTGTCGCCGCATCGAGTACCGGCTCTATCACTATGACGAGGGCTTCGGCGTCTTTCAGGCTCTTTGCATTTTCTAAGACGAGAATCTTTCCATCCTCATCCGCAAGAGGTCTGTCTAGCATCAACGCGACCTTCGGCGCAAAGAGCCCATGTGCAGAAAGGTATCCGCCAACATTCGCAAACGGCTCGCCCCCTTCCCCAAAGCGCACCACCTCATGCCCGACCGCAAGCTTCTGCGCCCGCGTTTTCGCTTTTACTACATCAGAGCCGGTAAGAAGGTGGAGCATATCTTATAATTTTTCCATCTCTCCCCAATTGGAACCAACAGCGGCAGAAGAGATGATCGGAACACCGTGCGTTTTTTCGGGTGGGAGGACCGATTCCATCTCTTTGAGGATTTTTGGTGCAAGCTCTTTCACTTTTTCTTTCTTTATCTCAAAGATGAGTTCGTCGTGTACCTGGAGGAGCATATATGCTTCTCCTGCGTATTCTTTCTTGAGTAGCGTGTCTATCTCTACCATTGCGAGCTTTATGATGTCTGCTTGCGTCCCCTGCATCGGCGCGTTGAGCGCTTGACGTTCGGCTTCTGCACGTATGAACGGGAGTTTCGACTTCATCCCCGGAAAGTAGCGTCGTCTGCCGAAATAGGTTTCGGTGTAGCCTTTGCGGGACGCATCAGCTTTTACGGTCTCAAGGTACGCCGCGAGACCGGAGAAGTTCGTAAAGTATTCGTTAAGGTACGCCTGTGCCTCGCTCCTCTCTATCTTCTGCCCATCGTTACCCGCTTCCAGGTTCCCCTTCAGCGCATTGACCCCCATGCCATAGAGGATGCCGAAGTTGATGACCTTCGCGCGGCGACGCATCTCTCTATCTACCTTCTCTCGCGGAACCTTAAACACGGCGGCGGCGACCGCGGCATGCACGTCTTCCCCCCGTTTGAAGATTTCCATCAGTCTCTCGTCCTTCGAGAGGAACGCCGCGATGCGCAATTCTATCTGCGAGTAGTCGAACGCGGCAAGCGAGAAGCCGGGACTTGCGACGAAAGCGTTACGGATTCGCCGACCCAGTTCAGTTTTGACCGGAATATTTTGAAGGCCCGGATCTTTCGACGCCATGCGCCCGGTCGCGGCGCCTGTCTGGATGAAGGTCGTATGGAGCCTGCCTTCGCTATCAAGGAGCGGCGGGATAGCGTCGATGTAGGTGCCGAGGAGCTTTGAGAGGCCACGGTACGCCAGGATGTCTTCGATGATAGGGTGTTCACCACGGAGCTTCTCCAGTTCTGACTCTTTGGTAGAGCGCTGTCCCGTCGAGGTCTTTTTTTGGTTCTTTGGCTTTAATGCAAGCGTATCGAAGAGAACGTCGCCAAGCTGTTTGGGCGAGCTGACATTAAACTCCTGGCCTGCATGGGCGTAGATTTTTTTTTCGAGCTTGTTAAGTTCTTTCGTATATTCCTTGGAGAGGTCCTTGAGGTAGGGTGCGTCGATGAGCACACCGCGCGCGTTCATCCGGTCGATGACGGGTATGAGCGGGTGCTCTATCGTCTCATAGACTCTATACAATCCTTCTTTTTTTAATTTTGCTTCGAGCTTGGCATGCGCCTCGGCGACACTGCTCGAGCCGGTGTTGTTGAGCACGTCTTCGAGCGAGGGGTTGGTCAGGTCAGAATTTGAAATCCAGAGCATTACCGCCGCCTCTTTCACGAGCCGTTTGTCGGTATCGGACGGTGGCACGGTACTGAGAGCGGATTGCTCGTCGGCATCGTCTTCGGCGCCGTTCGCCTCGAGCTTGAGGCTCTTGATCCGCGGCACCAAGGAGCGGAAGCCGAGCTCCGTAAAAAGCGCGATCGCTTTTTCTACAGGGAGATTCTCAATGAAAGATTTTTCCGGCTCTTTAAAATTAATAGGCGCATCAGTACGAATAGTCGCGAGTACCTTCGAGAACTCGGCTTCGTCTTCATGCTCGACCAAAAGGTTGACCTGCCGCTCCGAGAGGCCTGCGCTGACGAGTTTCTTCGGATTCTTTTTGAGCGCGGCGTAAACAGCCTCCATGGAGCCGAAGGCTTTCAGCAAGATCGTCGCGGTCTTGTCCCCGATTCCGGGAATGCCGATGATATTGTCGGACGGGTCGCCCGCAAAACCCTTATAGTCGGGGATGCACGCGGGGCCAAAGCCGTAACGTTCGATGACCGCCTTCTCATCGTAGAGGATGGTGTCTTGGATGCCGCGGCGAAGCGTGAATACGCGTACACGCTCGTCGTCCACCAGCTGGAGCGTGTCCATATCGCCCGAAGCGATAATGACGTCAAAATTTTTCTTTGCTGATGTCGCGATAGTACCTATCACATCATCTGCTTCATACCCCGGCATCTCGTAAAGCGGAACGCCAAAGGCTTTGAGCACGTCGCGACTACGGGTGATCTGGCTTACCAAGTCATCATCTATTTTTGGGCGTTTTGCTTTGTACTCTTTATAGACCTCATGACGATGCGTCGGGCCCGGGAGGTCATATGCCGCGACGATGTGGTCGGGTTTTAAGTCCTTCACTATCTTCATGAGCATGGTTGCGAGTCCGTAAACCGCGTTCACCGGCTCGCCGGCAGGCGAAGAGAGTGGCGGCAGTGCATGGTATGCCCGATGAATTATGGCGTGCGTGTCGAGGAGCACGAGCGTTTCTTTTTTCTTCGAAGGGTTCATGATTTTTTTTCGCTGATATCGCGCGTCGTCTCATCGACGACGCGGAACTCGAGGCCGCGCGCATCGCGCGGAGCGCCGCCGGGCAGGCGCTCCGGCCACTCGAGAAGAATGAGGTTTTCCGGATCAGCAACATACTCGCTCCAGCCGATGGTGTCCTTCTCTCCTGGGGAGAGCCGATACGCATCGATGTGTATGAGACGTCTGAATGGCGCTCGGTTTATGGGGTAGAGCTGCAAAAGGATGAAGGTAGGGCTCGTGACGAGAGTGCTGACACCGAGCTCGCGGGCAACCGATTGGACGAAAGTCGTCTTGCCCGCCCCGAGCTCGCCGGAGAGCGTCACCGCGTGCGCGTGCACTCCTTTGACACGCGGCAAAGCCACCACAAAATCCTTTGCAAAAGCTGGTAGGGCGGAAAGAGAGACCTTCATGAGGCTATGCTACCATTTCGGGAATGGCACAGACAGACAAGACCGACCGCGAGCTCGACGAGCTCCGTCGCAGGGAGGAAGAGGAGCTCGCGATGATGCTCTCAAAGAAGTACGGCATTACCTACCAGGACCTCACACGCCTCTCAATAAACACCGAGGCCCTGCGGCTCATTCCGGAAGAGGCGGCCCGTGAGGCTGAGGTGGCAGCGTTTGCGGTCGTCGGCAAGAAGCTCTCTTTGGCCGTCCGCTCGCCACAACAGTCAAAAGTTCCCATCCTTCTTGAAGACCTTATCAAGCGGGGTTTTTCCGTAGAAGAGTTCATGGTGTCCAAGGTTTCTCTTGAGCGAGCGTGGGAGCGATACAAGGACCTTTCGTTCGCGGTCGAGTCGCGCGAAGGCGTCCTCGACATATCGCCGGAAGAGCTCAAGAAATCGATCGAGCAGATCAAGACTATAGAGGACATACAGCGGTCAGTTGCCGAGGTAACGGAGATGAAGCGTGCATACCGCATCTCAAAGATCCTCGAGGTGACTTTGGCAGGAGCCTTTGCTATCGGTGCATCCGACATCCACATCGAGCCGGAAGAGGCGATGGTGCGGATGCGCTACCGCCTCGACGGCGTGCTCCACAACGTGACCGATTTTGACAGCGATACCTACCGCCTCCTCCTCTCGCGCATCAAGCTTCTCTCCGGGCTCAAGCTCAACGTCAAGGACAAAGCGCAAGACGGGCGTCTCAGCGTCGTCTTGGATAAAAAGGAGATCGACATCAGGACCTCGGTCATCCCGGGAGCCTATGGCGAGACGGTAGTGATGCGCGTGCTCGACCCCAGTTCCATCTCGACGCCGCTTGAGAAGTTGGGTATGAACGCGAAACTCCGCGAGCTCATCGAGCGTGAGATTGTGAAGCCCAACGGTATGCTCATAAACACCGGCCCGACCGGTAGCGGAAAGACAACCATGCTCTACGCCTGTCTGAAAAAGGTCCACTCGCCTGAATCGAAGATAATTACCATTGAGGACCCTATCGAGTACCACCTGCCGGGCATCGTGCAGACTCAGGTCGAAGAGGGCAAATACACCTTCCTCGAGGGCCTCCGCTCGGCGCTCCGTCAGGACCCCGACATCATCATGGTCGGCGAGATCCGCGATGAAGAGGTGGCCCGCACCGCCATCGATGCAGCCCTTACCGGGCACTTCGTCTTCTCCACGCTCCACACCAACAATGCCGCGGGTACTTTCCCCCGCCTCGTTGATCTCGGCGTCGACCCGAAAGTGTTCGGGTCAGCAATAAGCGTGGCAATGGCGCAGCGTCTCGTCCGGAAGCTGTGCACTGTGTGCAAGAAACAAATACCGCTTGAAGGAGAACACAAGAAACTTGTTGACCGCATCGTTGCCGGGTTGCGCGACAAGAGCGAAGTGCCTGCGGATATATCAAACGTGTATGGCCCCGTTGGTTGTTCAGCGTGTAATGGCACTGGCTTTAAGGGCCGCATCGGCGTCTTTGAAGCAATTGTGGTGGATACCGAGATGGACAAGCTCTTACGCACCGAGCCCTCTGAACACGACATCCAAGCAATACAGCAAAAACGAGAGATCGCGACGATGCTTGAGGATGGCATCGTGAAAGTGCTCAATGGTATCACTTCTGTCGAGGAGCTTACTCGCGTTGTGTTGGTGGAAGAAGAAGCGTAAAATAAAAAATCGCACCCCTCTAAGCAACACTTTGCTGATGGTGGAACACTGATGAGGAGGTCTCCAGAGGAGTAGACCGAAATCTACGACCAAAGAATCCTTACGGCGAAGCCACGGCGTTGCTTAGATGGGCACGATTTCTTAAAGAGCGAAACAAAAACCCCTTTCGGGGTATGTTAGAATGTTAGCATACACTTCTATATATGTCAAGCTCACCCAAACACCCGACTGAATCCGACGCTGATCTGCCTCCTGCCCGCGCAGGCGGGGCACAGGCAGGCGAGCGCGTACTTGACCAGACGCTCCGTCCTGAGGCTTGGGACGAGTACGTCGGCCAGGAAAACATAAAGGAAAACCTGCGGGTCCTTATCGCAGCTGCTAAAGAGCGCAACCACGCCCCAGAGCATACCCTCCTCTATGGCCCGCCGGGGCTCGGCAAGACCACCCTCGCGCACCTAATGGCCAAAGAACTAGGCGCTAACATGCGCGTAACGGCAGGCCCGGTGATAGAGCGCGTCGGTGACCTTGCAGCGATCCTGACCAATCTCGAATCGGGCGACGTCCTTTTTATTGACGAGATACATCGCTTGCACAAGACGATCGAGGAGGTCCTCTACCCTGCGATGGAAGCCGGCAAACTCGACATCATCATCGGCAAAGGCCCTTCCGCACGAACCATCGAGCTCGCGCTCCCCGCGTTCACGCTTGTCGGCGCAACCACGCGCATCGGGCTTATCTCCGCTCCGCTCCGCTCGCGCTTTTCTGGTGGCGTCTTTCAGCTCGACTTTTATTCCGAGAAGGAAATCGAGCGGATACTGCAGCGCTCATCAAAAATACTCGGGATTAAGGCAGACAAAGAAGCGCTTGAGGAAATAGCCAAACGCTCGCGCCGTACGCCGCGTACCGCCAACTACCTGCTGAAACGTAGCCGTGATGTCGCTCAACTCGACCGCGCTCCCCTCTCGAAGAGCATCGCCGAGAAAGCGCTCACGATGATCGGTATCGATATCGCGGGACTCACCCCCTCCGACCGGCGCATCCTCGAAGCGCTTATTACAAAGTTCAGTGGCGGGCCGGTAGGCCTGAAGACGCTCGCTGCGGCTGCGGCCGAGGAGGAACAGACCATAGAGGATGTCTACGAACCGTACCTCATGCAGGAAGGGTTTCTTGAGCGTACGCCGCGCGGCCGGGTGGTCACCGCTCGTGCTCGCGAGCATGTCGGTAAGAAAATGCCGCAGGAAAGATTGGTGTAGACTCATACGCATGTCAGGACATAACAAATGGAGCCAGATAAAAGAGAGGAAGGGTGCAGTAGATAAGAAAAAGAGCCGCGAGTTTTCGAAGTTGGCACAACTCATCACCGTCGAGAGCCGAGCGGCAAAAGGAAGCGTCCAGAGCCCGAACCTCCGTGCAGCGATAGACCGCGCCCGCGCGGCTGATATGCCGAAGGAAAATATTGAGCGAGCCGTTGCTCGCGGCATCGGGGCCGGAGCAGAGAGCCTTGAACAGATGACCTACGAGACCTATGGTCCGGGCGGAGTCGCTGTCCTCATTGAAGCATTCACCGACAATCGCAATCGGACGGGGCAAGAAATCAAGCATCTCCTCGTAAAAAACGGCTACGTGCTTGCGGCGCCAGGCGCCGCGTCATGGGCTTTTACAAAAACGCCGGAGGGCGCGTGGCAACCGAACACGATGGTTCCCCTCTCAGACGAGGATGCGGAAAAATTAGGAATGCTGGTTGAAGAGCTCGAGACGCACACCGACGTCGAGGATGTCTACACCAATGCCGAGTAATATCGTTATTGTGAAACAGATCCAGCCTTTGGACTCTCGCCACTTCCGGAACAATACTCTTTTCTGGGTCCGATTTCTCGATGAGCGTCGATCATTCGCTGATCATCAAGCGCAACCCTTTGGTTACATGTTCTGCACAGGCCCGTTGGGCCTTCTTTACGATTGATGAGAGTTGCTTCTTTTTTACTCATAAATGTATGCGACTTTTTAAATTTAAATAATACTATCCTAAAAATTATACTTCAAAAAAGAAAAGGTACAAGGTGCACCTTTAAAATCCAACTTAAAAAATGCGATAGAGTGGAAGGATGTCGGACGGAAAAGTCATCGCGGTGGATCCTGGGTATGACCGCGTCGGCATCGCGATCATGGAAGGCATGGACCTTCTCTATTCAGAATGTTTCACGCCGCCAAAAGGTGACTTTGCAAAACGGCTTCTTGCGGTCTCGCTCCGTATTACAACCATCATAAAAAAATACGAGCCGCAGAGTCTGGCGATAGAGACGCTCTTCTTCAGCAAAAACCAAAAGACCGCCATACAGGTGGCTGAGGCGCGCGGCGTCATCATGCTCACTGCGGCAACAGCCGGCATCCCTGTTTCAGAGTATTCACCGCAAGCGGTGAAGATTGCGGTGACCGGCTCCGGAAGTGCACCGAAAGAAGGGGTTATACGGATGGTTGAGCGGCTTGTGCCCCTTTTAAAGAGGAAGCGCCACGACGACGAGTACGACGCTATCGCCCTCGCGATAGCCCACCAGAGCCAGAATCGCCTAGCGAAAAAGCTATCCACAGGGACATAATTGTCCACTTGCGAAGAAAAAGGTTTTTGGTACAAATAGGGCGTCCTTTGGACATTAACAAGCATCTACACGTATGGATGACCCAAAAAAGAAAAAGAAACCCTTAGACGATGAGGACGATCCTCTTGCGGCCGCGCCGACAGATGACGATGCTGACTTGGAAGATGAGGACGCCGACGCGATGGACGACATTGAAGAAGACGATATGCTCTAAAAATCCGCCCTAGGGCGGATTTTTATTTCTTGATCTTTACGAAACGATGCTTGCCAATACGCATTACCGAGCCCGACTCGTCTTCAGAGAGGGTCGTGATGGCGCCGCTCTCTTCAAGTCGTCGGTAATCGGACTTTGAAGTAACTATCTTTGCCAAAACCAGCGCGTCGGGGAGTGGACGGCCTGCAAGCACGATCTCGGGCATATCGGCTGGTATCTCCCCTTTAGAGAAAGTGCTCTCGAAGTCCTTCTTTGCTCCCGCTGCGGCATCGTCGCCGTGGTACATGCGCACGATCTCTTCCGCGAGCCCCATCTTCGCTTCCTTCGGGTGGCCGGCCATGAGTGCACGTACCTTTTGCTCATCGATACGTGTCACATGCATGAAGTACGACTCCAAAAACTCGTCGGGTACGCTCATGACTTTGCCGAACATCTCTCCTGGGGCGTCCGTGATATTGACCGTGTTGCCCCAACTGCTGCTCATCTTGCGCCCGTCCCCGCTCGTGATGAGCGAGAGGAGCAATGCATGCTGCGGCTTTTGGCCATAGTGCTCCTGCAGCGGCCTGCCGGCAAGGATATTGAACCGCTGGTCGCTGCCACCTATCTCCACATCCGCCTTGATGGCGACGCTATCGTACCCCTGCATCAGAGGGTAGAGAACCTCGCGCAAGCTCACGCGCTTTCCTGCATCAAGCCGGCGTTTGATATTGTCCCGGGCGATAAAGTCGGCGATGGAAAAGACGTCAGCCTGCTCGCCGATCTCGCGGTAGGTCAGGGTGTGCAGCCACGTCGAGTTGCGCTTGAATTTGGCATGCTTGAGATCAAGTATCTTCCCTACCTGGGCGCGATAGGTCCCCATGTTTTTCTCTATGGCTTTGTAGGCGAGCATCGGGCGCTCGGAATCCTTGTCGGAGGTATCGCCTATCACTGCGGTAAAGTCCCCAGCGATGAAAACGACATTGTGTCCGAGGTCCTGAAACTCCCGGAGCTTGAGGAGCGGCACGGTGCGACCGAGATGGATATTGGGGCTTGTCGGATCGATACCGAGCTTTATGGTGAGTCGCCTCCCTGAGAGGAGGAGCGCGCGGAGCGAATCTTTTGACGGGATGGCCTCGGCCACACATCGAGAGAGAAGCGCATCTATCTTCTTCTCATCCCTCGAAACGGGGCTCTTCTTGCGGCGTAAAAACATAACGATACTCTAGCATAGCGGTGTACAATGGCGGAATGAAAAGGCGCAGGCCGAACGTCGGCGGCTTCGTACGAAAGCATAGGAGAGCGCTCTTCCTGCTTTGCACCTCAGGCGTACTGTTTTTCGTCGGCATAGG
This sequence comes from Candidatus Kaiserbacteria bacterium, assembly GCA_023269035.1. Lineage (GTDB taxonomy): Bacteria > Patescibacteriota > Minisyncoccia > Phycocordibacterales > Phycocordibacteraceae > Phycocordibacter. Next base: position 18,627 of record JAHFMJ010000007.1, read on the forward strand.
CATGCTCTGGGCCGCGACGCTCAAGATCCCTGATATTTCTTCGATACAAAACAGGAAGGTCGAGCAATCGACCAAGATATATGACCGCACCGGAACCGTGCTTCTCGACGACCTTAACAATGGTGTCACGCGTACCATCGTGCCTATAACCGAGGTGTCGCCCGATATCAGGAATGCAACCGTCGCTATAGAGGATGCTGAATTTTACCAGCATGGCGGTATCAAGATAACCTCCATAATACGGGCGATACTGGCGAACATCTTCAGCTTCGGCTATTCACAAGGCGGTTCGACGCTGACCCAGCAAGTGGTCAAAAATTCAATTCTCACCCAAGACAAGACCATCACCAGGAAAGTAAAAGAGTGGGTGCTCTCTATCAAGCTCGAACAGATACTCACGAAAGACAAGATCCTTGAGCTCTATCTTAACGAGACTCCGTACGGCGGCTCGATCTATGGGATAGAGGAAGCGAGCGAGACTTTCTTCGGCAAGCACGCGAAAGACGTAACGCTTGCCGAGGCGGCGTATCTCGCAGCACTCCCGCAAGCGCCGACGTACTACTCTCCGTATGGCAACCATCGCGACGCGCTTGAGGCGCGGAAGAACACTGTCCTCTCTCGCATGCAGGAACTTGGATTCATCAGCGCCGAGCAATACAAGGCGGCAAGAGCGGAGAAGGTGAGCTTCGCACCTCAAGCGGTCGCGGGGATACGCGCGCCGCATTTCGTCTTTTACGTGCGCGAGCAGTTGGAAAAAGAATTCGGGCAGAGCGCGCTCGAACAGTCAGGGTGGCGGATCATCACTTCGCTCGATGCCGACCTCGAAGCGAAAGCAGAGGAGGTGGTGAAGCAATACGGGGTTGAGAACGAGAAAAACTTCAATGCGAGCAATGCGAGCATCGTTGCCGTAGATCCGAAAACGGGCGACATACTCACGATGGCCGGCTCGCGCGACTATTTCGACAAGGAGATAGACGGCGCGTATAACATCGCGCTCGCCGAGCGCCAGCCAGGCTCTTCCTTCAAGCCCTTCGTCTACTCTGCCGCGTTCTTGAAAGGCTATACACCCGATACCGTGCTCTTCGACGTGCCAATCCAATTCTCGACGACCTGTCCGGCGGACTCTCTCAACGATGACCCACCGTGTTATGCCCCTTCCAACTTCGACAATAAGTTCCTCGGCCCTATGACCATACGTGACGCGCTCGCGCAGTCACGCAACATTCCCGCCATACAGGCCCTCTACCTCGTCGGCATCGATCCGGCCATCAAGCTTGCACGCTCCATGGGCATCAGCACGCTCGGCAATGCTGACCAGTACGGACTCACCCTTGTGCTCGGTGGTGGCGAAGTGAGCCTGCTCGACATGACAAGCGCATATGGTGTTTTCGCGAACGAGGGCGTGCGCAATCCATACCGTCCGATCGTGCGTATCGAGGATAAGGACGGAAATGTGGTCAAGGACTACCCGCTTTCTCCCGAACAGGTGCTTGATGACAACGTCGCGCTCACCATTTCTGACGTACTCTCCGACAACGTGGCTCGCACGCCTGAATTCGGCTCGGATAGCGCGCTCTACTTCCCGGGGCATCATGTTGCCGCAAAGACAGGCACGACGAACAACTATCGTGATGCCTGGGTCCTTGGGTACACGCCGAACTTTGCAGCGGGAGCGTGGGCTGGCAACAATGACAATACCCCGATGGTGAAGAAGATCGCCGGATTCATCGTCGCGCCGATGTGGCATGACTTCATGCAATATGCGCTGACAAAATATCCGGACGATCCTTTCCCTGAAGCGACGGACACCCTGAGCGATACGGACAAGCCGGTACTCCGAGGTATTTGGCAGGGAGGCGACGTGGTAAGGGTGAATGCCGCAACGGGGAGCCCGGTACCTGCGGGATACACCGGACCCACGAAGGATCGCGTAACGGTCTCTGTGCACTCGATACTCTATTGGCTCAATAAGGATGACCCGCGGGGCCCGAGGCCGGAGAATCCGGGGCTTGACCCGCAGTTCTCACACTGGGAGTGGGCGGTCCGCACCTGGGCGGCACAACACGGTTTTGTTGACGGCTCGACAATAACCCAATAACTATGAAAAAAGAGAACAGCTCAGCTGAATCAAGCTCACTCCCGCCGGGCCTTGAAGCTCTTCGCAAAGAACTTGAAGGAATTTCGACACAAAAAATCAAGGTCATAAAACGCGTTTCTGCACGGGCTCGTGTACAGAGCATACGGAACTCGCATATCGCAGCCTGCGGAGCGATATTCTTCAAGAAAAGTCGTTCTGGCTCCATAGTCTTCAATCCAAAAGCTGGCAAACGCCTTATCGAAAAAATCTTCACCCCGGACCCCGACGAACTGACTATTCCTTACGGACGGACAAAATAACTTAACGGATATCGCGCACGCTGTCGCGTGCTTTAGGGAGCGTGTGGAATATCTCTTCAAGGACGGCACTGCGCTTGACAAGAATGGTGCTCTTCGCGATCGACGAACACCTTACAAAAGCAACCCCATTACTCAGGGTTATGTCGTTTTTCCGGACAGGAACCCCTGCAATGGCAGTAACGGCCTTTGCGACGGCCACTTTCAAAGCATCATTAGGCGGAGTGAGGTTCTGGAACCGGGAGAGAAAATCCCCGACAAGTTTCATACTACCGATTCATCGGCATCACGAGATAGGTAAAGCCTTTGTGAGGGGCATCCGTCACTACCATCGGCTTTCCCTGGCCCGCGACTGCAAAGGTAATGCTGTCCCCGCCAACGACAGAGAGCACATCAGTGATATAGCGGGCATTAAAGTTGATGTCGATGTCTTCACCTTCCAAAGTGGCGGGGATATGGTCAGTGGTCTGCCCCACTGAGGCGTTCACCGAGCGTACAGTGAAGGTCGTATCGCTCGGCTTCATGGATATGTGCACTTGGTTGAATGAGTCGGTGAAGATGGATATCTTCTTGAAGGCTCGTATCGCATCCTCCTTTAGGCAGGTTGCAGAGGCTACGGAGTCGCGGGGGATGATTGCCTGGTAATCAGGGAAAGCCCCGTCAATTGTGCGCGAAGTGAGGTACCCAAAATCAGCTATGAACGTGCACTGATTCTCCCCGACGCGCATTTCAACATTCTGCGAACCCTCTACCGCTCGGAGAATGTCGCCAATATTCCTCGCAGGAATAAGAATCGAGTTAAAGGAAGCTTTTTCTTTCACGGTGATGCGCGATTCAGCAAGGCGGAATGAGTCGGTCGCGGCGCTTACCAACTCACCCTTCTCAAGAGTGAGTGAGATCGAGGCGAGTTCAGGCTTTACGCTCGAAACCGATGCTGCAAAAGAGACCGAACGGAGTGCTGCGGCAAAATCTCGCTGTGCGATAGTGACACCAACCCCACTACCCTCTTTTACATAGGAAAGGGTGGGGAACTCAGCGGCATCAATAGTGGTGATAGAGGTTGCCCCACGCTCACCATCAATCGTTAAGGTGTTCCCCGATGTGCTGATGGTAAGTTTTTGGTCAGCGATAGCGGCAACTGTCTGCGCAAGGATATGAGCCGGGACAGCAACAACACCTCCTTCGATTATTTTTGCCTTGAGTGTCGCTTCAATACTCATATCGAGATTAGTAGCTCGTACTACCGCGCGATTCTCACCAACAACAAAGAGGATGCAACCCAAAACAGGGAGTGAGAGGTTCTTATTACTCACCCGGGAGGCAACACCAACAACTTTCTCTAAGTTCTCTCTAAGTATTTCTATTTTCATTTTAGTAAGAGACTAACCTCATTATAATACCCTGTGGATACTGTGGAAAGCCTAAAAAATCCATACTTTCAGCCATTTTTATGGTTTTCGGTAGTGTATTAGATAGGTATGGTACTGAGGTTGTGTTGTGTGTAATTATCGGCCATTTTCCATTTTTGATAAAAGTGTATCCGTTATGTTTATTTTTCAACAGCTCTGTAACGAATTTTTTCATACTTTTCCACACCTATTTCAACATCCCGCGGATCTCTTCTATCTGGACCTTAAGCTCGTCACTCTCAATGATGTCGCTGCGCACCTTCTCGCAGGCGTGGATAACGGTCGTGTGGTCTCGCCCCCCGAACATCGAGCCGATAGCCGGGTATGAGAGATGGAAGTCCTCGCGCAGGATGAACATGATGATCTGTCGCGGTTTTACCACCTCCCGACGACGTGTCTTGGCATACATGCTCGCCTCATCGATGCTGTAGAAATCAGCGATTTTCTGAATGACATGCTTGACCGGCACGATGCGCTTCGGCCGTGCGGTGGTCTTGATAAGGTCACGTATCTGGTCTTCCGAAAGAGAGCCTTTCAGCTGTATCTGGCAGAGAACGCTATTGAGCATGCCTTCTATCTCCCTGATGTTCCCCGGAACGGCAAGCGAGAGGTTTTCTATGGTTATCTCGGAGAGTGTGAGGTTCATTGACTCTGCTTTTGCGCGTATGATCGCCATTCGCGACTCATGGTCGGGTTCATTGATGGCGACCGCCATACCGGCCACCAGGCGTGACTTTAAGCGTTCAGTAATGTCCGGTATGAGGTTGGGGTGTTTATCGGACGAGCAGACGATTTGCTTGTTCGCATCATGAAGTGTGTTAAAGAGGTGGAAAAACTCTTCCTGGATGGTTACTTTTTTAGAAAAAAACTGTATGTCATCGACGATGAGGATATCATAGCCGCGGTATTTGTCCTTAAATGAGGGAATGGTGCGGCTATTAATGGCATTCATGAACTCGAAACCGAAACGCTCTGCAGTCAGGTAAAAGACCTTTTTCGACGGGGACACCTTTTTTATCTGGTTTCCTACCGCTTGCGTCAGGTGTGTCTTGCCGCGGCCGGTCTCTCCATAGACGAAAAGTGGGTTGTACGCGATACCGGGGTTCTTCACTACCGCTTGTGCCGCGGTGAAGGCGAGCTCATTGAAAGGGCCTACGACGAAGGTGTCGAATGTGTAGCGCGGATTGAGGTTGTCCGAGCGGTTGATATAGTAGTCTGAGAGCGGCAGCTCGGCCTCGGTTTTCTGTTCGAAAAGGACCTTCTCGGGCATTTTGCGCGGGCTCTCCTTGGAAACCAGGTATTCGACACCGCGAACAGTGTCCACAAAGCCGCGTATGGTCTTCAAGACTAACTTGCCAAAACGCTCCGATATCCACTCCTTCGTGAGCTGGTTAGGAACACCGACAAATACCACCCCATCTTCTATACGGACGATATGGGTCTCCCCGAACCACATCTTGAAACTCGCTGGGGAGATAGAGAGCTCGATATTCGTGAGCGTATTTTCCCAAAGTTGTTTTGTATCGAGCTCCATGTGAGAGTTAGAAGTGTGTAGGCATTATACCTGTGTGGAAAAATCGGCAAACTTGCGAAATACCGGCCGGCATGGTACTAACATGGGGAATAGCTGTGTATAACCATCACATATGAAAAGAACCTATCAACCAAAAAAGAGGAAACGCGCAACCACGCACGGCTTCCTTGTTCGTTCAGCAACTCCCAACGGTGCTAACGTCTTACGCCGCCGCCGCCGCAAAGGCAGGGCGAAGCTCACCGTATAAAGCGGATGCTCTCCCGCACCGAGCGGCTCACGACTGCCGATTTTAAGAAACGCCCTGTCAGACAGGTTCCTTTCCGTTTTGGCACCGTAAAGTTCCTACCGATTTCAGGGAGCCGCGCGGCAGTCGTGGTATCAAAGAAGGTTTGTCCAACCGCTCCGGCTCGAAACCGTCTTCGCCGTCGCGTATACAGCGCCTTGAGGCCCCTCATCCGCACCGGTGTACTTAGGAAGACCATCGTCGTATATCCGAACAGGGCCGCAGCTGAGGCAGCGTTTTCTGAACTACAGGCCGCACTGGAGACGGCAACTGGCTCACCGCGGTAGCATTGTATTCCCTCTCGCGCTATCATGCCCCGATGGCCGGGCTCTTTCATTCGTTCATCTACGAGCCGATCTACAACGCGCTCGCGTTCATAGTGTCTGTCGTCCCCGGAGGGGACATAGGCATCGGTATCGTCGGCATCACCCTCTTAGTACGCCTCATCCTCTTCCCGGTATCGCTCGCCGCTATCCGTACCCAGATTGCGATGCGTGAGATAGACCCGAAGCTTAAGGCCCTCCGTGCAGAGCTGAAAGATAATAAAGATGAGCTCGCGCGCCGCACGATGACCCTCTTCAAGGACAATAAGATCAATCCTTTCGCGAGTTTCTTACTCATATTCATCCAACTTCCCGTCATCATCGGTCTCTATGCCGTCCTACGGAGCGAGTCAAAGAGCGTGACTTTCGATCCGACACTCCTGTACTCGTTCATCCATGCGCCAATGAACGCCTCGCTCATCTTCCTCGGTGTGATAAACCTTGCCGAGAAGAGCATCATTCTCGCTCTCATCGTCGGGGCAACCCAATTTATCTACGGTCGCCTTATCGCGCCGAAGATTGCTGCCAAGTCGGGGGGTGCCGCGTCATTCCAAGACGACCTGGCGCAGAGCATGAACCTCCAGATGCGTTATGTGTTCCCGCTCATGCTTGCCGGCATCGCCTACTACGCCTCTGCTGCCATAGCGCTCTATTTTGTCGTGAGTAACTGCTTCAGCATCGGCCAGGAGCTTTTTGTACGTAAAATCCACAATGGAAAAAGATAAGATCATCCAAACCCTGAAAGAGCTTATCCAGAAGCTGGGCATCGCACTCGAGGATGTCGATGTGTCTGAGGTGGCTGGTCACACGCTCTTCTCGCTCCAGTCAAAAGACTCGGGTGCGCTCATCGGTACCGGTGGCGAGACTTTGCACGCGCTGAACCATATCATGAAAAAAACTCTCGAAGGCAAAGAGAGTAAGAACGAAGAAGCCTTCCGTTTCGTCATTGATGTAAACGGGTATCATCTCAAGCATATCAAGATGCTCGAACACCAGGCGCAGATGCTCGCCGAGCGCGCACGCATGTTCAAGCACGATGTCGACATGAGCCCTATGAGCCCCTACGACCGTTTGATAGTCCACGCGACGCTCCAAGGCTCGCCAGGCATCGCTACCGAGTCATCAGGCGAAGGCACAACCCGGCATATCGTCGTCAAATATGTCGGCGAACCTACTGAGAAGCCGTCGATGTCGTCTCAGGAAGCCTGAGCGACCAGAGTTTGAGGTCATCCTTATTCATAAAGAGCGCATAGGTACCGGAGCCGTCGATTATCGGGTTCAGAACATCTATTGGCGTCCCGCTCTCCGTGCCAATATCGCTCACCATCGTCGTCGTGCCGCTTTGTGCATCGATAATCCAAGCCGCGTCATCAAAAGAAGTGCTGCCAACGAGCCATGCATCAGGCAATGATTCCCCTAACAACTTCGGAACGCCGCAGAACAGCTGCGGTGTTTTTGTAGGCAACCAAGCGCATTTTGGCGCGAGCGTTGTAAGCGGCATCGTGCTCTGCTCATGCGTCTTCACGTTGACAACGATGAGTGCAGTTCGTCCGCCACTACTACTGCTGTAAGCGACATAGGTGCCATCCTGATTAACGAGTGCCATGAGCCCTGGTCCCTCAGCTACTTTTTCTAGGGAGCCGTCTGCAGCAACGCTATAAACGAACCCAGGGAGTCCTGAAACAGGAGCCGTCTCAACGAAAAGCGTCTTTTGCGATGCGAGAGGTATCCAGGAGCGGAACGACGAAGAAAAGACCGTCTGTTTTTTGAGTGTTGAGACTTGCAGCGACTCTACGTGCGAACCCTGCAAATCCTCCATGAGGCCGAACAGTTGTCTTCCGTCCGGCGTTGCAACAAGGCGCGAGTAATTGCCTATGAATTTCCCATCGATCGACTGTTCGGTCGTCGTACCCCGTATCGTCGCCAGGAAGTTCGAGATAGTCGTGCTATCTTCAAGAGCCCGAAGAACGGGGTTGCTCTCCCCTGCCCAGACCACTTCCTCAACACCCGGGATAGTGGTGTTTGAGAGACGCACCGATGTTAGTGCGTCAGTCGCTGTGTCGTATACATGTCCCGTCTCGCGCTCCATGAAGCGGATGTCGGTCGTTGTTGCGCTTGCTTTGACGAATTCTGCGCCAGAGACAGGCTTATCGCTCACGAGGCGCAAGCGCGGCACTACCTGCGGTGCCCCGTTAGTATCGTGGCTTTGATCAGTAGCCGCCGGGGCGGTGTTGCCCGTGAACGGAAACAGCGCGCTGAAGAAATCCGTATTCTTTTGAGTTCCCGCTTGAGAAGAGTTTCTACTCTGCGTAAAAAAATACAAAGCTCCTCCGAGGACAAGTAGGCCCACTCCTACCACAGCCGCGATGAATAGGTTTCGTCTCATGGCTGTGTGCCGAGCTGCTTTAAGGCATCAAGGGAGAGAATGTTCGGGTTTATGACATAGAGTATCAGCCATGAAAGGAGCAAGAGGACGAGACCCAGCACTGCCGACCACACCCTATCCTTGCCTCCTTTCTTGGCCCCGACTGCTTCTGCGGTCATGTACTCGAAGCCCCCGATGATGATTGAGATGACTGCAAGTATCGCCCCGATGGATATGGCGAGTTTGAACAACGCGTTTATGTATTGCGCGAGCGTTGTCTGATTATTAAGATCGAGGCTCGGTATGGGCACTATGGGAACGAACTCCGCCGCAAGTGCTACGCCCGAAAAAAGAAACGAAAGGCAGAATCCTATGACCGCACCGATAATACGTTTTATTTTCATGGTTATAGTGCAAGAGTAAATGTTTGCGCTGCTTGTTCAAATATCTTAGTCGCGCTCTCGAATGAGAAGGATACCGAAAAGGTACCACCCCCTTCCCCGGTTTTCCTGAATGTCGCTTCGCGAGGTACATCCGCGTTCAGAGTGAATGGCTTGCCGTCAAGCGTCCAGGAATACGACAAGCTATCCGGATTCTCTACGAAAAGCGGAAATGCCTCGAATGAAACCTCATTCTTCTTGAACGGAAACGTTCCGACGACTAAGTGATTGAAGAGCGTTCCGAGGAGGGGGGCTTTCTCATACACGAGAGTCCTCGGATTGACTGGCGTTACGATGACTCTTTTTTCTGCCGTTACCGCCCCGTCCTTGGTCGTCGCTCGCACCAGAACTTCAAAAGGCGCGGTAAGCCGAGGCGAGAGCGCTTCGATGCTCGACTTGCCGTACCCGGACTGCGCCTGCTGCACTTTGCTGTTTATTTCCCAGCGATAAATGAGACTATCAGCCGGGACTGCCGCGCCATTTTCTGTAATATGTGGTATTGCAAGAATAATAGTCGGGCTCGCAGTATTAGGTAACGGCCGTCCTTGATAAAAAGGCGGCACGTACGTCTTTCCCTCCCACACTACATCAATGACAGCTGGTTCGAGGGTCATCGTTGCGCTTCCGATGGGTGCCCCGTTGTCTGCGCTGACCGTTACGGTTACGGTGGTTACGGATCCCGCCGCTCCGGCATTCGTCGTAAGGGTAGAATCCCCTGCCCCCTGCGATACGACCGTGCCATTCACCGTCCAGATATATGCAGCCCCCAAATTGCTTTCCGCTCCATGTGCCTTAAGAGTGACTGATGCCCCTGGCTCGGGGTACTGCGGGATAGCTTCGATCTCGATGATCGGGCCAAAGCTCGGTATGGATGCGGCAAAAGCTATCGCGGGAAGGAAAAAGAGCGTGCCTATGAAAGCTGATTTCATGAACCCTCTCATTATACGGCCTCTAAAAAGCATCGCCTGTTCAGTGCACACTAACGAATGAGTTCGATCTTCGAACCCTTTGGAGGAGCGAAGGTCTCTGCCCCCGCTAGCTCGGGTGGGCGTACGCCGTCCACCTGGTTATCCCCCAAATACTCGTCTGCGGGGCCAAACCCTTCACCATAGCGTTTCGGTCCCGTGGTCACCTGCCTCCGTGTCCTGCTCCTCCCGTACCTTTTTGCATCGGCGATGTCCTTGAGTAGTTCCTTATTGTGTTTTTTGTCCTCTGCTTGAGTAAGTTTGATCATGTACCATACTGAAGCGGTTTCCCACGGCAGCTCCTGCAGGATTGGTACCATTTTTAGAAGAAAAAATCCCCAGTAGCTGGCAAGTTTTGCTCCCGCTTGCTCGCTAAATTTTACCCGGCACATTTTGTACCAGATATACATTCCCCAGGAGAATGCCGGAGTGAGAAATGTGTCGTCAAGCACTGGGCCGACGAAGGGCAATAAGCCGACGATCCCGCTCAGCACATCGAACCCCACTGCTGTCCAGAGCATCCTCGGCTCCATGCTGTCTTTGTCGATGCGATTCCGTAACCTGTCCTGATTCTTCTCTGCCCATTTATCTATATTGGCTTCATCTTTAGCCCTTCTGCTATCCTTATCATTAGTATCGCCCTCGTCAGCCATTTTGTGTTTCTTTCTTCTCCCTCGCTATGGCGAGCAACTGCGAAGGGTCGGAAGTTATGATCTGGTCCTCTGTGTACGAGGCGATGACTTTGATAGCGACGTGTTTTAAGCCGGCAAAGAATATCCCTTCTCCCACGTCAGACTCAAGGAGCAAGTACTTTTCCTCGTCGGTTAAGTTGAAGGTCTTTTGTACCACATCTATTGACGTCGGCGACTGCTTGAGGAGCAGCTGTATGGATGAGTTAGTAAGCATCGGGAGTCCGTAGGGGCTCTTGAGAAAATCCTCCACGTCTTGCGTGATGGTTGCGAGCCCAAGATAGTACTTGCGGCCGCGCTTTGCCATGGAGTAGAGGAATGAAGCGGTATCATCGCTCTTCATCATCCACCACGCTTCGTCGATAATAAGGAGACGCTTACGTAATTCCTTGCGTATTACGTTCCAGATGAAGTGCGTGATGATGTACATGGCGACCGGCTTGAGCTCATCCTCCATGTTGCGCACGCTGAACGCGACGAATTTCTTGTTGATATCGACGTTCGTCGGGCGGTTGATGAACCCCGCCCACGTGCCCTTGGTGTACTTGGTGAGCCTCTGAACGAGCGACTCGCTCCCCTCCATTCCCGCCAAGACGAGCTCAAAGTCGGAGAGGAGCGGTGGCTCCATGTTGGAAAAGTCATTCGCGCCGGTGATATCTTTCAGCGCATAGGTCTCCGTGATCGCGCGATCGATGATAGCGTCCTCTTCAGGGGTCAGGCCGCCGAGCATGATGCGGAAGAGTCCCACGAGATTGATGATGTTGCTGCGGAGTACGTCCGTGGGCGACTCATCCTCGCGCGCGACCGGCAGGTCGAACGGATTAATGTGGTGTTCTGAGCTGAGCGAGACATTGAAAAACCGCCCGCCGACGGCGTTTGCCAAGTACTCGTACTCACTCTCCGGGTCGATGACGATGACCTCGGTGTCGAACATGAGGGAGCGGAGTATCTCGAGCTTTGTGGCATACGATTTTCCCGAGCCGGACTTGGCAAAGGTGACCGAGTTGTAGTTCTCAAGCGAGAAGCGGTCAAAGAGTATAAGCGATGAGTTGTGCCGGTTGATGCCGTAGAGGATGCCCTTATCCGAGGTGAGGTCGAAGGAGAGGAATGGGAAAAGGCTCGAGACCGGTGCCGAGTTCATCTTGGAGTTGATCTCAAGAAAGTCACGTCCCGTCGGGATGACGCTCTTGAAACCCGCTTCCTGCTGGAAGAGTGCCGGCTTGACGTACACGAGCTTCGCGTCGAGTATCGAGCGTATCTCGCTCTCCGTCTTGTCCAACTCTTCCTGATTATCGCCGTATATGGAAATGTAGACACCAACGTCAAAGAGCCGCTCCTGCGCTTGCTGGAGCTTGTCGCGCAAATCCTCTATGTCCTGATGCGCGGTATCGAGTACCGGGTCACGCACGAGACCTTTCTCCTGCTGCGTCAGGATCTGGCTCTGGATCTCGGCGACTTTCTTTTGGAACTTGCGCAGTATCATCGCGGTATCGATGGGATGAATGAAGATAGATATGTCGAATACCCGGTCGCGGTTTATGATCGGCGCGAACCACGAGTCGGAGAGGTAGCGCGGGTACGAGATGACGTAGAAGGTGCGCACAAGCTTGTCGCCCAGGTTCATCTCGCGCGGGGTTATCTTGAGCGCTGAGGGCGCGATGATGTCCGCAAAGTCGAGCTTCGCCGCTTCATAAATGT